>CAYNCT010000018.1:21421-36369 GCA_964396005.1 uncultured Verrucomicrobiota bacterium
CGGCGCGATTTCCTACGCTCACAAGGGGCAATTGACCCGCGGCGTGACGCTCGAGGAATTGCGCGCGTTTCTCACCGCCGTGCTGGTGACGGCGCCCCGCTCGCGCTCGGTGCTGGACCGGCTGCGCCACCCCTTCGCCCGCCGCCCGCTCGCTCCGGCGCCGGTGCCGGTGAAAACGGACTGATATGCGCGGGCGGGATCTCATCCTCAACAACCTCGGCTGGAAGCTGCTCGCGCTGGTCCTGGCCACCCTCATCTGGGCCACGTATTCCTCGGACCTGATGGACCGGCTGCGGCCGGGCAGCCTCCGCCGGTTCAGCGCGGTGCCCGTCACCGTGCTGACCACCGCCGCGGGCGGCCGTTCCTACCAGGTCACGCCGGAGAAAATCGAGGTCGTCCTGCGCGGTCCGGCCAGCCTGCTGGCCGCGCTCCAGCCGGGCGAGGTCCGCGCCTACGTGGACCTGACCGGCGTGCGGGACACCGAGGGGCTGCGCCTGAAAATCGAGGTCAACGCGCCCCCCGGTTTTACCGTGGCCCGGGTCGTCCCGCCGGATGCCTACGTGGAAGTCGCTTCCCTCAAGCCCGAATCACCCTCAACGCTCAATTCCCCATGACCAAACCCAAACGCATCTTTGGCACCGACGGCGTCCGCGGCACCGCGAACATCGAGCCGGTCACCGCCGAAACCGCCCTCAAACTCGGCCGGGCGGCGGCCCACGTCTTCAAGACCCTCGAGAGCCATGCCCGCGGCCACGGCCGGCACAAAATCGTCATTGGCAAGGACACCCGGCTGTCCGGTTACATGATCGAAAACGCCCTCTCCTCCGGCGTGCTGTCCATGGGGGTGGACGTCATCTTCATCGGCCCGCTGCCGACCCCCGGCGTGGCCTACGTCACGCGCAGCCTGCGCGCCGACGCCGGCATCGTCATCACCGCCTCGCACAATCCCTACGACGACAACGGCATCAAGTTCTTCCAGGCCGACGGCTACAAGCTCGAGGATCGCATCGAGGCCGAAATCGAAAACCTCGTCTTCAGCGGCGCGATCGAAAACGTCCGGCCCGTGGCCAGCGAGGTCGGCAAAGCCATCCGCGTGGACGACGCCGTGGGCCGGTACATCGAATACGCCAAGGCCTCCTTCCCCAAGGGCATGACGCTGGATGGGATCCGGATCGTCGTGGATTGCGCCAACGGCGCCGCCTACAAGACCACCCCGTCCGTCCTTCGCGAACTGGGCGCGGAAGTCATCGTGTACGGCAACACGCCCGACGGCACCAACATCAACAAGGACTGCGGCTCGATGCACCCCGAACACCTCTGCCGCCGGGTCCTCGAACACCGCGCCCAGTTGGGCATCGCCCACGATGGCGACGCCGACCGCGTGCAACTCTGCGACGAGCACGGCACCCTTGTGGACGGCGACGACATCCTCGCCATCACCGGCCTGGAGATGCTCGAACAGAACACCCTCCCCGAGAAAACGCTCGTGGCCACCGTGATGAGCAACGCCGGGCTGGACGCCGCCATCCTGGAGGCCGGCGGACGGGTGGTGCGGACCAACGTGGGCGACAAACACGTCATCGAGGAAATGCTCAAAAACGGCTACCGCGTCGGCGGCGAACAGAGCGGCCACATCATCTTTCGCGACTACGCCACCACCGGGGACGGTCTGGTGGCCGCCCTGCAGGTGCTGCGCATCATGAAGGCCCGCAACGCCCTCCTCTCGCAACTGGTCCTCTGCTGGCAGCGCCTGCCCCAGAAGGTCGTCAGCTTCAAGGTCCGCGAAAAAACGCCCTTCACCGAACTGGACGGCGTGCTGGACCTCGTCGCCCAGGCCGAGGCCGCCGTCAACCCGTCCGGGGGACGCGTCTTTTTGCGCTACTCCGGCACCGAGCCCAAGGCGCGCCTGCTCATCGAAGGCCCCGACCCGGAGGTCCTCGAACTGTGGAGCCTCCGCATCGTCGAGCGGATCAAAAGCCAGATCGGCGTGTGAGGCCGGGCCGCGACGCGTGAACGAACTCCCGCGCGAAGATGGATCTCGAACTGCGTGATCAGGTCGTGCTCGTCACGGGCGCGTCCGGCGGCTTGGGATCGGCCATCACCCGCGCGTTCGCCGCGGAGGGAGCGCGGGTCATCGCGCATCACCACACCGGCCGCGAACGGGCCGCGGCCCTGCGCCGCGAACTGGGCGACTCCGTCATCTGCCTGCGGGCGGACCTGCGCCGCGAGCGGGCGGTACAGCGGCTATTTGCCGAAGCCATCCGCCGCTGCGGCCGGGTGGACATCCTCGTGGCCAACGCCGGCGCGTGGGAGGACGCCGACGTGCCGTTCTCCGAATTGTCGCTGCGCCAGTGGCGGGCCACGCTCGACGCCGTCCTGACCTCCGCTTTTCTCTGCCTGCGCGAGTTCGCCCGGATCGTGGCCCGCCAGCGGCGCGGTAACGCCGTCCTCATCGGCTCGACGGCCGCGGTCTTCGGCGAGGCCGGCCACGCTGACTACGCCGCCGCCAAGGCCGCGCTGGCCTTCGGCCTGACCCGCACCTTGAAAAACGAATTCGCCCGCCTCGCGCCCCACACCGCCGACTACTGCGGAGGGCGCGTGAATTGCGTCTGCCCGGGCTGGACCCTCGTGCCCCGCAACGCCGCCAAACTGCGCGACCCGGCCACCGTGCGCCGCGTCACCGCCACCATGGCCCTGCCCAAGGTCGGGCGGCCGGACGACATCGCCGGGGCGGTGGTCTTCCTCGCCTCGGACTACCGCGCCGGCCACCTCTCGGGCCAGACGCTGGTCATCGCCGGCGGCATGGAAGGGCGCTGGCTCTGGCAGCCCGCCGAAGTGGACCCGCGCCTGGCGTAGCCCTGGGGCGGGGACTTCAAGATTCTCACCCGCCGCGCGGCGTGGTATTTCCATCGCGGCATGATTCATCCGACGGCCGTCATCCATCCCGACGCCCGGCTCGATCCGAGCGTCGAGGTCGGGCCCTACTGCGTGATTGACGCCCCGGTGGTGGTTGGTCCGCGCTGCCGCCTCGGGCCGTACGTGCATCTGACCGGGCACACGACCCTCGGCGCGGACAACCGGCTCCACGCCGGCTGCGTCCTCGGCGACGCGCCGCAGGACCTCAAGTACACGGACGCGCCCACGCGCCTGCGCATCGGCGACCACAACACCTTCCGCGAACAGGTAACGATTCACCGCGCGAACACGCTGGACGAGGACACGGTGATCGGTTCGCACTGCTTTTTCATGGCCCACAGCCACGTGGGCCACAATGCACTCATCGGCCACCACGTCATCCTCGCCAACGGCGTCGCCGTGGCCGGGCACGGAGTCGTTGGGGACCGCGCCTTCATCTCGGGCAACTGCCTGGTTCACCAATTCTGCCGCGTCGGCACTCTGGCTCTCATGCAGGGCGGCTCCGCCATCAGCAAAGACCTGCCGCCCTACACCATCGCGCGCGGCGACAACGGCATGTGCGGGCTCAACGTGGTGGGCCTCCGCCGCGCGGGATTCACCAACGAACAACGACTCGAACTCAGGCGGCTCTACCACCTGTTGTTTCGCAGCCGCCTGCCGCTGAAACCGGCCGTCGCCCGGGGGCGCGCCGAGTTTCCGAGCGCAACAGCAGCGGTGCTGCTCGATTTCCTCGCCGCCTCCAAACGCGGGATTGTCACCGACACCGGCACTCGGAGCGCCGTTAGCGGGGCGGACGCGGAATAGGCGGATCGCCCCCGCGCCCCCGCCCGGCGGGCTCGCCAACTCGTTCCCTCACCCCGCCCGCGCCAGGGGAGCCACCGCCGTCCGCGCCGGCCGCCGCTGGACGGTGAACCGCAAATCCGCCACCGGCTCGGCGTGGGCCAGATCCGCCAGCGTCAGGGCTGGCGTCAGTTCGACCCGGCACGCCGCGCCGCTCACCAGCGGCAGCGGCGTCACCACCAGAACCGTGGCGGCCGACTGCTCGAGCAGGCGTTTGAACCGGTGCCACACCGACGAGGGGATCCGCCGCAGCTCGGCCGGCGGGTTCAGTTTGAGGTCCAGCGCCACCCGGGGGAAGTTGCGATCGCGCAGGATCAGGTCCATGGCCCGCAGCGCCTCGCTCGCCTGCCGGCAGCGCACCCAGAGCAGGCGGGCGAGCACAGCCGGCGCTTCGACCGCCACGTCGAAGCTGTCCGCGCCATCCACCAGCGCCAGAAACTGGCCCGTCGCCGCCACCCGCCGCAGCCAGCAGTGAAGCACCTGCGCGCTGCCGGTGCCGGGCCCCGGAGCCACCACCTCGGTGAACTCGCCCCGGGGCAGCCCGCCGCCCAGCGCGGCATCGAGCTGCGGCACGCCGGCCGGCTCGAGCGCCCCGGCCAACGCCCGGTCCGGCGGCCGCAGCGCCGGAAAGCGTTCCGCCAGCAGTCGGCGCAACTCGATGACTTTGCCATTCATGACGCATCCCCGGCTCGCCCCGGGCCGGTCAGCTTATACCCGACCTTCCCCCGGCAAACTCAAATCCGGGACCAGCCTGCCAGCAGGGGTGGGACAAGTACCGGCCAGCGCCGGGCGAAATCTCCGGGCGGCTGCACCCGCATTGCGCCCGCGGGATCCTCCGGCATAGTTGCCGCCATGAACTGCAAGTTATTGCGCGGCCGGGCCGGTGCCATTGCCAGCCTGCTGGTTGCCGGGGGACACCTCGGAGCGGCCGAGGCGGCGGACTGGGGGGTGAACCTCGCCCCGCAGGACGGCGCCCTCACTTTGAGCTGGCCCGACGCCGGCGCCGACCAGGCCTACACGGTGCAGGTGTTGCCCGCGGTCGGGAACATCTGGATCGCTCCCCGCTCCTCCCGCCCGTGGCCGATCACCGACACTTCCTGGGCGGCCGGGCCGGCGGCCGGGCCCGCGAACTTCTTCCGCGTGCTGGCCGTGCCCCGCGCGGAGCGGGGTCGGGTCCTCGCCGCCACCGCGCTGCCGACCCTCTCGAAGGTGGAACTGGCGTTCATCTTTGCCTTCGCCGGCGTGCCGCTCACGCCGCAATTCGACGTCGCCGTGCAGCGGCTCCAGTACGAAACCATCGGCCCGTGGGGCGCACGAACGGTCGCCTCCGGTTTGTTGCTGCGGCCGCTCGGCGCCACCGCGCCGCTCCCGCTGGTGGTCTATCAACACGGCACCCTCGCGCGGAAGGCCGACGCGCCGTCGGCGCAGGCCTCGCAAGAGCGGTACATCGGCGCCGCCTATGCCGCCACCGGCTACGCCGCCGTCCTGCCGGATTATCTGGGTCTCGGCGACTCCCCGGGCTTGCACCCGTACCACCACGCGGTCACCGAGGCGACGGCCGGCGTGGACCTGCTGCGCGCGGCGCGGGCGTACTGCGGCGGCCAGGGGATCGCGTTGAACGGCCAGCTCTTCGTCACCGGTTACTCCCAGGGCGGTCACGCCGCGGCCGCCTTGCAGCGCGAGTTGGAGGAGTTCCACGCTGACGAGTTTCCCGTGACGGCGGCGGCACCGATGGCCGGCGCCTATGACCTCTCGGGCACCACCGCCGAGGAAATGCTCTCGGGCCGGCCCCAGCCCAATCCCTACTACCTCGCCTATCTGCTGGCGGCATATCAGGAGGTGTACCGGCTGGCGCCGAGTTTCGCGGACCTCCTACGCGCGCCGTACCACCTCACCCTGCCCCCGCTGTTGGACGGCCAGCACAGCGGCGGCGAGATCAACGCCGCCATGCCCCAGCCCCCGGCACCGCCCACGGACATCCTCAAGCCGGAGTACCTCGCCGCGTTCCGCGCCGACCCCGAGCACCCCCTGCGCCGCGCGTTGCGCGACAACGACCTCCTCGCCTGGACGCCCCGGGCGCCGATCCGCCTGTACCATTGCAGCGGGGACCGCGACGTGCCGCCGCAGAACTCCGCCGTGGCCCACGCCCGGTTCCTCTCCCGGGGCGCGAACGCCACGCTCCTGGATCCGCTGCCGGGTGGGGATCACGGTAACTGCGTGTTACCGGCGATGCTGGCGGCCAAGGCGTGGTTCGACAGCCTCAAACAGTAATGGCGCGCGCCCGCCGGCGTGACCGCCCGCCTTCCGCCGCGTTTACAGCCGCGCCGGCTTCGTTTAGAACCTCGCCGTGCCGCGCGCCGACCAAGCTCTCTGGAAACGCCTCTCCGCCCACCGCCGCCTGTTCCTGCTGGCGGGGCCCTGCGTGATCGAAAGCGAGGCGCTATGCCTGCGGGTCGCGGATTTTCTACGGCGCACCTGCGATCGGCTGGACGTGCCCTGGGTCTTCAAGGCCAGCTTCGACAAAGCCAATCGCTCATCGGGCCGGTCCTTTCGCGGACCGGGTCTGGATGAAGGGTTGCGGGTGCTGGCCAAGGTGAAGGCGCGCCTCGGCGTACCGGTCCTCACGGATGTTCACACCGAGGCGCAGGCCGTCGCCGCCGCGGACGTCGTGGACATCCTGCAAATCCCCGCCTTCCTCTGCCGGCAGACGGATTTGATCGAGGCCGCCGCGCGGACCGGCCGGATCGTCAACCTCAAGAAAGGACAGTTCCTCGCGCCGGAAGACATGGGCCAGGTGGCGGCCAAGGCCGTCGCCGCCGGCAACCGCCGCTTGCTGATCACCGAGCGCGGTTCGTGTTTCGGCTATCACAACCTGGTGGCCGACATGCGGGCGATTCCCACGCTGCGGGCGCTGGGCTTCCCGGTCGTGTTTGACGCCACCCACTCGGTGCAATTGCCCGGCGCGGCCGGCGACCGATCCGGCGGCCGGCGCGAGTTTGCGCCCCTGCTGGCCCGCTGCGCGGTCGCCGCCGGCGTGGACGGCGTGTTCTGCGAAACTCATCCCGATCCCGAGCGCGCGCTGAGCGACGGCCCGAACATGATTCCGTTGCGACACATGCCCGCCCTGCTCGAAACGCTCCTCCGCCTCCGCGACGCGCTGGAATGAAAAAGGGCGCCGAAATCCTGGCCGCACGCGCTCACCCGTCCCGGGCCGGCAGCGCGCCCGACCTCGAAGCCCGGTTGAAACGGGTGCGGATCTTCCTGTGCGACGTGGACGGCGTGCTGACCGACGGCACGGTCTTCATGGCGGGCGAAACCGAGGCGAAGCAGTTCAACATCCTCGACGGGCTGGGACTGCGTTTCCTCCAGCGCGAAGGCATCAAGGTGGGCTGGGTGTCCGGCCGGGCCTCGCCCGCCACCACACAGCGCGCCCGGGACCTGCGGATTGATTACCTCAGCCAGGGCAGCCACGAGAAGGTGCCGGAGATCGAGAAAATCCTGGCCGCGGCGGGCCTGGGCTGGGACCGGCTTTGCTATGTGGGCGATGACGTGCTGGACCTCGGCGCTCTCCGGCGCGCGGGCCTGGCCGTGGCTGTGGCCAACGCCATCGCCGAGTGCCGGGCGCTGGCCCATTACGTGACGCATCAATCCGGCGGGCGCGGCGCGATTCGCGAAGTCGTGGACCTGATTCTCAAGGCGCAGGGCCGCTGGGACGCGCTGGTGAAAGACTACTCCAAGTGAAACCGATTGGCTGGCTGGTGCTCGGCGGGTTGTTGGTGCTCGGCGCGCTGGCGCAAACCACCCGCGGCGTGCGGGTTCGCGGGGCCTTCGAGGTGCTCATCCTTGACGAGCAGAGCCGGCGGGTCGCCCTCCTCTCCGGCCAGGGAGCGCAAGGTCTGGGTAATCGCGTGCCCCTCAATACCGCCCGCCTCGATTACTTCGGCGAGCGCGGCCTCACCAACCTCAGCGTTCTCGGCACCAATTGTGTCTATGACGCCGGCGACCAGACCGTCACCTCCCCGGACCCGCTGAAAATCGTCACCGCCGACGAGCACCTGCAAATCGAGGGCCGCGGCTTCACCTGGTGGCGCACCAACAACCATCTGATCATCTCGAACGACGTCACCACCCGCCTGCTCCGCCCCCCCGCCGGTACCAACCCGCCCGCGCCGCTCTTCATCCGCGCCGGGCGACTGGATCTGTCCTATCCGTCCAACGAAGTTCGCTACGCGCACGCCGTCCGGATTGAGGATCCCACCGCGCAACTGACCGGCGAGACCTTCACCGTGTACGGCGCGCTGACCGGCGGCGTCCAGCGCCTGGTGGCCCGCGACAACGTGGAATTGCTCAACCGGGCCGACGCGGGCCGGGCGCGGTGCGAGGAGGCCACCTACCGCCATACACCCGATGGCGAATTGATCGAGCTGGCAGGCAATCCCCACTGGTCGGATGGCGCCCGCTCCGGCAGCGCCTCCCACATCACCCTCCACCAGACGACCCGCCGCATCCAGGCCGTGGGACGGGCGCGGTTGATCCAGCCGCGCGCTGGCGGCGCCGCCGACGGCCTGCTGGGACTGGGACTGGGCGCGCGGCCGACAACCGTCGCCGTCCCGACCAACGCCTGGGTCGAGGTGCTGGCCGGCGAGTTGGCAATCGAGCTGCCGCCCACCAATGGCCCGGTGCGCCGTCTCCTCGCCACCACCAACGTCGTGATCCGCGACCCCGCCACGGCGGGCGGCGCCACGGCACACCGCGCGGAATACCAGGCGCCGGGACGGCTCACCCTCACCGGGAGTCCGATCTGGTCCGGCGCCGGCGGCGAGGTCCGCGCCGAGTGGCTGTCTTTCGACGTCGCGCAGCAGCGGGCTTCGGCCCTGACCAATGCCGTGGTGCGGCTGCCGGTGGCCCGGTTGCGCCAGCGCTTCGCCGCGGAGTCCGCCGACGCGCCGGGCACCGCCACCAACGAGTTCGTCGAAGTCCGCAGCGACTACGCGACTTATCAAGATGCGACACTCCGGTTCGGCGACCGGGTGCGCGCCGTGTTCCTCGGCGGCACTGAGGTCCTGGGCGAACTCACCTGCCACGCGCTCGGCGTCACCTACTCGAACCGCGTGCAGGCGCTGCGCGCCAGCGGCTCGGTGGTCGCCGAGCAGTTTCCGCTCCGCCGGGCCGACGGCACCCTGGTCAGCCGGCGGCTCCGCGGCGAGCGCTTCGCCGTGACGTTCACGCCGGCGGAAACGATCGAAAGCCTCCTGGCCGAGGGCGACGTGGTGGCGCTGCAGGAGGAACGTACCGGCGAGACGAACCTCGTGCGCAAGGAGCTCCTCGCGCAGCAGATCGAGGCCTGGTTCGGCGCGACCAATCACCTCCGCTCCGCCCGCGCCGCCGGCAACGTGGTCTTCCGGGCCGGCCATCGCAGCGTGACCGGCGAAACCGCGGTGTACAGCGATGAGGACGGCTTGGCGCGGCTCACGGGCAACCCGGTGGCGCTCCTGCCCGAGGGCCGGGTGAGCGGCGCCGAAGAATTCATCTGGGACAGCCGCAGCAACCGCTACCGGGTCAAGGGCGCCTTCCGCTCCCGCTGGACGCAAATCCCCGGTCTGACCAACCTGCCAGCGTTGCGGATCGGGAATTGACCCGAAAACCGGATTCGGATTCACAGACGGCAACGAAGCCAACGAAGGGAGAAGGGCTTCCACCGGGATGGGACGGTCAGGAAAAGTGCCCAGAGGAGAATCCCGTTCCCGTTCCTCCTTCGTTCCCATGGTTGTCATCTGCAAAACGAACTTCGGAGTTCGGACTTCACCCCGCCCGTTCCCGCCTGCCGGGCGCGAACCACGATGGCCGCCCGCCCACGCTTGCCAGGCTCCGGTCGCCGGAGGAGTCTTCGGCGCATACAAGCCATGACTTTCGCCTGCGATGCTGTCTTTCTGTGGTGCCGGAGAGTCCGGTTGTGGCCCCGCTTGGCGGGCTTGCTCCTCCTCGCCGGCACTGGCCTGACGCACGCCGCTGCACCCGCCCGCGATGACGCCGCCCCGGGCACCTTGGCGCTCACCGCCCGGCATCGGGAACGGGTGGCGCCCGATTCGGACCAGTGGCGCGTCGTCGAGCGCACCGTGCAGGTCAGCGGCTCCCGCACCGCCATCATCGTCTGCGACATGTGGGACCGGCACTGGTGCGCCGGAGCGACCGCGCGCGTCGCGGAACTGGCTCCGCACTTGAACCGGGTCCTCCACGCCGCCCGGCAGCGGGGCGTGCTCATCATCCACGCGCCCAGTGAAACGATGGCTTTTTACGCCGACTTCCCGCAGCGGCGCCGGGCCCAGACTACGCCGCCGGCCACGGCACCCGCCGACCTTCGGCAGTGGAAACCGCTCGAGCGCGACCGGGAACCGCCTCTGCCGATTGACGACAGCGACGCCGGTTGCGACGACGATCCGCCCTGCCCGGCCGGCCAGCCCTGGCGACGGCAAATCGCCGCGCTGGACATCCTGCCCGACGACATCATCAGCGACCGCGGCGACGAAATCTTCAACGTCCTCATCGCGCGGGGCGTGGACACGGTGATCATGCTCGGCGTCCACACGAACATGTGCGTCCTCGGCCGCCCGTTCTCCATCCGGTCACTGGTGGGGCTGGGCCGGCGCGTCTTCCTCATGCGCGACCTGACGGACACCATGTACAACTCGCGCCGGCCACCGTACGTCCGGCACTTCGTTGGCACCGATTTGGTGGTGGAGCACATCGAGAAGTACTGGTGCCCGTCCATCACCAGCGCGGATTTCCTCGGCGGGGCGCCGTTCCGCTTCGCGCACGACCGCCGGCCGCGCGTGGCGTTGCTGCTCGGCGAAAATGAGTACCGGACCTGGGAAACCTTGCCCGCCTTCGCTCGCGCGGAACTTCTCTGGCGCGGCTTCACCGTCGAAGGCATTCAGTCCTCGACCGCGCTCGACGACTACCGGTTCACCAACGCCGTGGCGCTGGCCCGAGCCGACCTGGTCGTGGTCAGCACCCGGCGCCGCGCCCTGCCGCGCGACCTGATGGACGCCCTTCGGGTCCACCTCGCGGCGGGCAAACCGCTCGTCGGCCTCCGCACGGCCAGCCACGCCTTCGCCGTCCGGGGCGAGGCGCTGAACCGGATCCAACGCGATCCCACGCTGGCCGACTGGCCGGAGTTCGATCCGGAAGTGCTCGGGGGCAATTACCGCGGCCACCACGGGGTGGGTCCCGTTACCCGGGTCGCGGTCGCGCCCGGCGTGGCGGACGATCCGATCCTGACCGGCGTGGTCGCCGAAGCCCTGGCCAGCGGTTCGTCGCTCTATCGCTGCGGACCCTTGCAACCCACCGCAAAACCGCTGCTCTTCGGCGCGATTGACGGTCAGCCGGCCGAGCCCCTCGCGTGGACGCATCGCTACGGTCCCCGCGCGGCGCGAGTCTTCTACACCTCGTTGGGCGGTCCGGAAGATTTCGCCCGCCCGGCCTTCCGTCGTCTGCTCTTGAACGCCGTCCTGTGGGCGTTGGAGGAGCGCATTCCGCCCGCAGATGCTCCCTGAGCCGGAACGAGGCAGTAGGTTTCGGGTGGCGCGGCCAACCTGGCCGGTTCTGGGCAGCAACTTGCCGCCCCGCCGCGCGCCCGGCAGCCGGCGGCCGCCTCCCCGGGCCTTTCGGTTTGACCCTGAACATAATTGGCCTAGCGTCCGTCCAACCGCGCGCGAAAACGCGCTTATCGTCTTATGAATCAGAAAACGAACCTCCAAGCCACCGGCGCCCAGACGCGCCGGAGTTTCATCAAGAAAGCCGCCACCGCCAGCGCCGTGGTGGCCGGGGCGAACCTCTTCAAAACCCCGGTCTATGGCGCGGACTCCGCCCCTTCGACCGGACGGGTGATCGGCGCGAACGACCGGATCGTCCTGGGCATCGTCGGGCTCGGCGGTCAGGGCATGTTCCACCTCCGGACCGCCAAGGCCGGCGGCGAGAAGAACAACGTGACCATCGGCGCCGTTTGCGACCTCTGGAAGAAGCGCCTCGAGGCGGCCAAAGCCGAAGCCGGCAACAACCCCAAGACTTACGACGACTACCGGAAATTGCTCGAGGACAAGGATATTGACGCCGTCCTCTGCGCCACGGTGGATCACTGGCACGCCCGGATCTCGATTGATTCGATGAAGGCCGGCAAACACATCTACGTGGAGAAGCCGATGACCCGCTACCTCCCCGAAGCCTGCGAGGTCTGGGACACCGTCAAAGCCACCGGCAAGGTCTTCCAAGTCGGGTCACAGGGTTGCTCGGACGCCAAGTATCACAAGGCCGCGGAACTGGTGAAGGAAGGCAAGATTGGCCCGCTGGTCCTCGGCCAGGGCGCCTACATGCGCAACAATCCCAAGGGCGAGTGGAACTACTCGATTGACCCCGACCTCAAGGCCGACAACGTCAACTGGAAGTCCTGGCTGGGCACGGACATCAAGAAGCAGGTGGACTTCAACGCCGACCACTTCTTCCGCTGGCGCAAGTACTACCCGTACTGCGCGGGCCTCCTGGGCGACCTCTTCCCGCATCGCCTGCATCCGCTGGTCCTCGCCACGGCCAATCCGCAGTTCCCGCTGCGCGTCGCGGCCCTCGGCACCAAGATGATCGGCACCGACAAGAACACGCCGGGCACCCCGGTACGCGACGTGCCGGAATGCCTCACGCTGATCGCCGAGTTCCCCAGCGGCTACTCGCTCATGGTCTGCTCCAGCTCGGTCAATGAAGTCGGCGTGCCCGACGTGATCCGCGGCCACATGGGGACGCTGTTCATCGGCGGCAACAAGGTCGAACTCAAGCCGGAACGGCCCTTCAGCGAGGACATTGATCCGGAGACCCACGACAACCTCGTGCCCGTCGAGGACGTCGGTGTCCACCAGGCCAACTGGTTCTCCTGCATCCGCACGAACAAGCTGCCCAACGCCAACATCGAGCTGGCCGTCCGCGTCCAGACCGTCATCTCCCTGGGCGAGATGGCCGACCGCCTGGGCATCACCTGCCACTTCGACGAGAAAACCCGCAAGGTGACCGACGGCACCGGCCGGGAAGTCAAGCCGTTGAATTACGGCGTGTTGGAGCCGTCCTGAGCCCGCCCGTTTGACCGACTTGCAGGGGCTCGCCGGCGCGGCTGGCGAGCCCTGCTTGTTTCCCCCAACTGTCATGCCCACGGTCGCGGTGGCCCGTCGGGCCATGAATACCCGGTTCGAGATGGTGCTCCACGGCGCCAACCCCGTTTCGTTGCGAGCGGCCGCCGACGAAGCCCTGAATGAAATCGAGCGCCTCGAAGCTCAGTTGAGCCTGTTCCGCCCCACCAGCGAGATCGCGCACATCAATGCCCGGGCCGGCCGCGAGCCGGTGCGCGTGTCCCCCCCGGTCTTTCACCTCTTGCAGCGCGCCCGCGACCTGAGCGCGGCGACCGATGGCGCATTTGATCCCACCGTCGCGCCGCTCCTCCGCGCGTGGGGCTTCCTCGGCGGGCCCGGCCAACGGGCGCCCGCAGACGAACTCGCGGCCGCCCGGAAGCTGGTCGGCATGCACCGGATCGAGTTGGATGAGGCGGCCTTCACCGTTCGCTTCCCCGAGCCGGGCATGATGCTGGACCTGGGCGCGATCGGAAAGGGTTACGCCATTGACTGCGCGGCGGAAACCCTGCGCGAGGCGGGTATCCGGAGCGCCTTTCTCCACGGCGGCACCTCCAGTTGCCATGCGCTCGGAACCGACGACGCGGGCTCCCCCTGGCGCGTGGCCATCAACCACCCGGCCGACCCGGAAGCCGGGCGCGAGCTGCTGTGGGCCGGTTTGCCAGCCGCGTTGGGCACCGTCCTCTTGCGCGACGCATCCCTCGGCGTCTCAGCCGTCGGAAGCAAGGCCTTCCACGACGCAGGCCAGACCTTTGGGCATGTCCTGGATCCGCGCTCCGGCGCCCCCGTCCAGGCCGCCCTGCTCGCCGCCGTGGTCCTGCCCGGCGCCACCGAGGCGGATGCGCTGTCCACCGCCTTGATTACCCTCGGGGCGCCCGGCCTTTCCCTGCTGCAGCGTCGCTTCCCGCACGGCCGCTATCTCGTGGCGGTGCCGGGGCCGGCTCCCGGACAGGTCACCGTTCACCGCGCAGGCTTCGAGGAGCCGTCCGGATCGGCCGGACCCTCCGGCTCACAAGCGGCTTGAGATTTCCCTCCCGCTGTCGAACGCTCAGCGCTACACAACAAAACCATGAACTTCAAGAACCCCGTCCTCCTCCTCACCGTCACCGCGATCCTCACGGCACAACCCGGCCCCCTCGCCGCCGACGCCACCGTCGGCGTGGGAGCCCCTCCCCCTCCGGGCGCGGAGGTTCTCTTCGACGGCACACGGGCCATGCTCGACGCCAAATGGACTTACTGGGAGGGACCGCGCTTTGCCTCCTCCCTGCCCATCAAGTGGAAGATCGTGCCCGATCCGGTGGACGGCGGCACGTGTGTCTCCACGTTCGACCCCGCCGCCGACGGAGGCAAGTACGGCGCGGCCGACATCGTGACGAAACAAGCATACCGGGACTTCCGGCTGCATGTGGAATTCCTGATCATGGAACCCGGCGGCAACAGTGGCGTGTATTTGCAAAACCGTTACGAGATCCAGGTGCTGGACGGCGATCGGACCAAGCATGGCATGGGCGCCGTCATCAACGAAACCGAATCCCCCTATCACGCCTACCGCGGCGTGGGCCAATGGAACGCCTACGACATCGTCTTTCGTGCCGCGCGCTTCACGAACGGCCAGCGCACGGAGAGGGCAATGCTGACGATGTACTTCAACGGCCAAAAAGTGCATCGCAACGTTCCGATCAACCAGGTCTGGGGCGGCCCCAACTCGGGTGTGGACGGTGGAAACGACAGCGGCAAAGGCATCACGGATACCCCCCAAGGGCTCAAACTCCAGGCCGAGGGGCATGACGTCCGCTACCGTAACATCTGGATCAAGGAACTCGACCTCACCGCGCCCGACACGGATTTCTGAGCCACCTGCAGGCATTGGGCAGGGCCGCGCTGCACCCCGGCTCTGCGTAGGCCGGGCTGCGTCCCGACCTTGGCGGCGCCGACGCAGCGGCGCCCTACCAGCACGGGAATGCCCCCAACCACGGTAGGGCCGCGCTGCGACGCGGCCGGGATGGCGGCGCCGACACAGCGGCGCCC
>CAYNCT010000019.1:0-35867 GCA_964396005.1 uncultured Verrucomicrobiota bacterium
GGAACGAATCCAGTTCTCGACGGCCTGGCGTTTGAAGGCTTGGTCGTAGCGTTTGGTTTGCGGGGTGGCGGCCGGCGAGGCCGCCTGGGCAGTTTCAGTGGCTCTGGCTTTGGGCAGGTGCGCTTTGGTTTAGCGCCCCGCCCTCCGGGTGTCCATCAAATCGGGTCAGGCCCACGCAGCTTAAAACCAAAGAATTCGGTTGAGGCCCGGTTAAAGCCAAGGCAGATTCCCGCCCCGGGGAAAGCGTGTGTCGTCTCGTGGATCGGTGGGCCGGCCGTGCGCTCATCCATTTAACCGACCGAATCATGGCTGGTCGCTCCCCCGTTGCCACTGCGTCGGGGGCGCCTTGGCTTGCTAGATCCGCCACCACGTTCGCCACAGCCAAGGCATCGCCGGTTTTCTCACCGAATTTGGGTGCTCAAGGCTCGTCGAAGAGAACCACAAACAGCGGCCCGTTGGCTTTGGCAGTGACAGTCTCGGTGCCGGGTTGAGCCGTCTGGTCGAACAGCGCGATTTCGTCGAAACTCGCCGTTCGGACATTTGGCTTCGGCGTTCCACCTCCGGGAGGCTGACGCAGGATGTTGGCGCGGGCTTGAGCAGCGGCCGCGCTGGGATGCATTTCGACGATCAGTTTCATGTGCGTTGACGGGGCTTAGTTATTCGGTTGCCCTTACTGAAGCTGTCTGGCGCGTCTCGCCATCTCTTCCACGTGGCGGTTGCCTTCGCCGGTGAGGAAATCACGCAACTTGTCGGCCGGTTTGCCCCCAAACTGGTTCGGCCAGTCCTCCGAGCGGCGGAGGTAGTGGCCGTCGGGCCCTTTCAGCAGCTTCTCAAGCTCGCTACGGTCGGTCTGGCCATTCCGAGTAACGAAGTCCATGACGGTTTCCAGGTCGCTGACCATCCGCTTTTCGATTGCGGCGACTTCGGCCTCCGCCCGAACTTGAGCGGCGGGCTTGACCCGGGTATTGATCGCGGCGGCGCCACCCTCCTGGGCGAGAATCTGCGCGGCTACTCCCGTCGCAAAGAACTGTGCCAGACCACCTTCAAATTTCGCTTCCGGGCCCGTGCCAGTCGTTGAACTGGCACTACCGCGGCCACGAAACGATCCGAAGACCGAGTAGGCGTCTTTTCGATTATTGGGGCCGGTTTCCTCGCCCACGTACTTGAGGTTGTCCTTGAACTCCGCTATAAATGTGGGCTTCTGAACCTCGACCTCGATCAGTTGTCTGAGCAAGGCGATCTGGTTCTCCAATTCGCCCTGTCCCTTGCTGTCCGCGTCCGCGATCAACTGGCCGCTTCGCTTCTTCAACTGCTGCAAGAGCCGGTCCACGTCCTCGTAGGCGGTCTTTCCCTTGGTGCCGCTTTCATGGATTGCTACGGCAATCAACTCATCGGCGAGCTGTAACGCGTCCTTGCCAGAAGCGGTCATCTTCGCGTTTGTGTCGAAGCTGCCTTGGGCGGTTTCCAAGCTCTTGACTGCCTGTCGCAAGACACCTGCAACCACCGGGTGATTGCCCGATAACCCGTCATGCACCCCGGCTTTGTAAACGGGTACCAGTGCGAAGTCTTGGGAGTTAAATCCGACCGAAACCTCGGGGATCTGCTTGCTGTCCACGCCGACCTTGACTCCGACCTGCTTGTTGGAGGCGAACACGAGCGCGTCGTAGTGCTTGCATCCGGTGACGGCCACCGCCGCGACTGCGGTCAGCAGCAACCCGAAGGCTTTCCTGGGAGTTGTCTTCGTGGTCTTCATGGATCTTGGTTCTTTGTGACGAACAATCCGAGTTCAGGGTGTTTCTCGATCAGTTCTTTCGCTCGCTGAAATTGCTCGTCGGTTTGGACGACGAGGTACATGCGACCGTCGGGCGGCAAGATGACGTGGTGTTCCTTGCCGTAGCCCACGAGGGTGCCGCCGTTCCCAAAGGCCAGCCCGTAGCTCCGGATCTCGCGCACCGAGATGCGCTGGCCCTCCGGAGCCACGGGTGGCGTGGTCACGACCGCGTACGGGAAGTAATGGCGCACCACCGTGCCGTCGGGGCGCTGCGTGGCGCACCCGGAGACCGCAAGGGCGAAGACCACCGCCAGCCAGCCGGCCGCGGCGCGAACGGGACGAAGACGTTCGCCAGCAGCCCGGGGTTCGGGCCGCTTGCCGTCGAACGACACTGCAGGCGGGTAATCTGGCATGTGACGCCTTGGGCTGAGACTTCAAAGAGACTACTCGGTTTCCTCGACCTTCAGCAAGTAGTTTGACGAGCCAGAGGGTGGCAAGGAGTGAAGAGCGGGCCGCCTGTGTGAGCCGGAACGATTCAACGGAATGCACGGTGGAGCGGGCGACCGGGCCGTTCGGTCGGGCGACCCGCCCGGACGTCTAAACCACGGGGATCTGACTGAAGGGTGCGAGGTTTCCGTGCGCACGGCTGGGCGGCAAGTTGCCGCCCAGAACGGCCAAGTTGGCCGTTCCACCCAAAACCCACTGCATCGTTCCGCCGAAGGCCCGACGAGGCCCGCGGCGCGCGTCTTTCAACCGGGTCACGTCTGCGTGGCGCGAGGGGAACACCGGCACGGCGCCGGGCGGACCGCGCTGCACCCGGAATTTGCGGTTTGTCCGGGCGGCTTTCCGTCTTAGCTTCCCGGCATGGCAGAGCCGGAACCGATGCTCCAGTTGAAGGAGGTCAGCAAGCGCTTCGCTTCGCCGGGAGGCGAGGTGGTTCACGTGTTGCGCGAGATCAGTCTCGACGTCGCGCGGGGCGAGGCGGTCGCGATCATCGGCCCGTCCGGCTCGGGCAAGACGACCCTGCTCAACGTCATCGGCACGTTGGACCTGCCCACGCGCGGCAGCGTGCGTTTCGAGGGGGAGGAATTGACCCGGTTGAACGAGCGCGAGCTGGCCGAGGTGCGCAACCGCCGGATGGGCTTTGTGTTCCAGTCCCATCACCTGTTGCCGCAATGCACGGTGTGGGAGAACGTGCTGGTGCCCACGCTGGCCACGCGGAACGAGGTGGTGCGCGACGGCGCGCCGGAGCGGGCGCGGCGGCTGCTTGAACGGGTCGGTCTGGGCGGGCGGTTGCGCCATCGGCCCGGGCAACTCTCGGGCGGCGAACGGCAGCGGGTGGCGGTGGTCCGGGCGTTGATCAATGAGCCGCATCTCCTGCTGGCCGACGAGCCCACCGGCGCGCTGGATCGCGCCAGCGCGGACAACCTCGGCCAACTGCTCGTCGAGCTGAATCGGGAGCTGCGGCTGACGCTCCTCGTGGTCACCCATTCGCTCGAACTGGCGCAGCGCCTTGAGCGGGTGTTGGAGATGCGCGATGGCAAACTCTCGCCCTTGTGAGCACGCGGCGACTCATTCTCCGAAGCCTGTGGTTCCACGCGCGCGCTCATCTGGGCGCGGTGCTGGGCGCGGCCGTGGGCAGCGCGGTGTTGATCGGCGCGCTGGTGGTCGGAGATTCGGTGCGAGCCTCGCTGCTGCGGCTGGCCCTGCTGCGGCTGGGGCAAACCGAGTTGGCGCTGGCCACCGGCGACCGGCTGTTCCGCGCCGCGCTGGCGGGCGAGGTGCAGATGACCCTGCGTGTCCCGGGAGTGCAACAGTCGCCGCTCGTGGCGCCGGCGTTGCACTTGCCGGCGGTGGCGACCACCGGTGACGGCGCGCGTCGGGCGAACGGAGTGACGATGCTCGGCGTGGACGCGCGCTTCTGGCAGTTGGCCCGGCAGCCGCAGGCGATCGGGGAGATCCCGCCTGACGCGGTGGTGTTGAGCGAGGCGCTGGCGCGGCAGTTGGGGACGCAGACCGGCGACTCGGTGCTGTTCCGCGTGCAGAAGCCCAGTGCGCTGTCCCGCGACGCGCCCCTGGCGCCCCAGGAGAACACCTCCGCGGCTCTGCGGCTCCGCGTGGCCGACATCGTGGCGGATGAGCAGGGCGGCCGGTTCAGCCTCGCGGCGAACCAGCTCCCGCCGTTGAACGCCTTCGTTTCGCTGGGGGTTCTCGGCCAGCGTGTCGGCGCCACGAATCGTGCCAACCTGATGCTCGTGGGCGCGGGGGCCGGCGGGGCACCGGCGTCCGCTCAGACCGTCGTGAGCGGCGCGTCCGGGCCCGTGGTCAGGGTCATGACCTCGCCACCAGCGGCGGCGTTGCCGTCAGCGGCCGCGACGGCCCTGGCTCAACGCGCCACGCTCGCCGACGCCGAGCTGGTCCTGCGAGAAGTGCCGGCGGCCCGGGCGGTGGAGTTGCGGACGCCGCGGGTGTTTCTCGACAGTCCCGTGGCGGAGGCGGTGTTGGGGCCGGGCACCAACGCGGTGGCGACCCGGCTGGCGCGGATGATGCCGGCGGTGCGGCCGGTGGGCGTGCTGACTTATTTTGTGAACGAGTTGCGCCGGGGCGACCGTGCCACACCGTATTCGATGGTCACCGCCGCCGGGGCGCCGGTGACGCCGGCCGACATGGCCGATGAGGAGATCCTGATCACCGAATGGCTGGCGGAGGATCTCGACGCGCGTCCGGGCGATGAACTGACCCTGAGGTTCTTCGTCGTCGGGCCGTCGCGCGCTCTGGTGGAGCGGTCGGCCACGTTCCGCGTCCGCGCCGTGCTGCCCATGAACGCCGGGGAGTTGGATCGCGACCTGATGCCGGACTTTCCCGGCATGACCGACGCCGACAACTGCCGCGACTGGGACACGGGCCTGCCGATCAGCGCGGAGGCCATCCGGGACAAGGATGAGCAGTACTGGGACACCTATCGCGGCACACCCAAGGCGATCATCACGTTGCAAGCCGGACAGCGGTTGTGGGCGGACCGGTTCGGCAATCTGACGGCCATCCGTTTTTACTCGGTGCCACCGTCCGTGGCTCCCGTTGCGGCTGGCAATCCGTCGGGGCAGGACCGGTGGCTGACGGCCGTGTCGCAGAACGTGCGGCCGCTGCTGATGCAGGCCCTGGACCCGGCATGGTTCGGGCTGAAATTCGAGCCGGTGCGGGCGCAGGCGCTGGCGGCCAGCAGCCAGGCCCAGGATTTCGGCCAGTTGTTTCTTGGCTTCAGCTTTTTCCTCATCGCGGCGGCGCTGCTGCTGATGTCGGTACTGTTCCAGTTTGGGCTGGAACGGCGCGCCACGGAGGTGGGGACGTTGCTGGCGGTGGGGTTCACGCCCGTGAAGGTCAGGCGGCTCTTGCTCGCCGAAGGCGCGGTGCTGGCCGCGGTGGGCGCGGCCCTGGGCGCCTGGGGGGGCGCGGGGTACGCGCAAGCGATGGTGCGGGGGCTCAACACGGTGTGGCGTGAGGCCGTGGCCGGCGCGAGCCTGGTGTACGCCCTCGAACCCCGGACAGTGGCGATCGGTGCGGCGGTGGCGATTCTGATCACCGTCCTCACCATGTGGCTGGCGTTGCGAAGGCTCGTGGCGCGGCCCGCGCTGGAGTTGCTCGCCAGCTGCGACGAGCTGGAAGCGGGCGTGAACCCGGCACCGGCAAATGGATCTCCGGCGCGGTCGCGGGCCCACTGGTTGGCGCTGGCCTGCGCAGCGGTGTCGCTGGGCTTGCTGGGGTGGGGCTTGGCGCATCCGGGGAGCGGGGCGGCCGGGCTCTTTTTCGGGTCCGGCGCGTTGTTGTTGGTGGGCGGCCTGGCGGCGGCCTCGGCGTGGCTCACGCGGCTGGGCGCGGCTGCCGAGGCGGCGCGGCTGACGCTCGGGCGGCTGGGGGTGCGCGGGGTGGTGCGCCGGCGGCGGCGCAGTCTGGCGGTGATCGGGCTGCTGGCGTGCGGCAGCTTCCTCATCGCCTCCATCAGCGTTTTCCGTCTCGATGCCGTGACGGATGCTGCCGCGCGGAGCTCAGGGACCGGCGGGTTCGCGTTGGTGGGCGAGGCGACCCAACCGGTGGTGGAAGACCTCAACGGCGCGAAGGGGCGCGAAGTGTACAACCTGGAGGCGGACGCGCTGGCGGGGGTGTCATTCGTGCCCTGCCGTGTGCGGGCCGGGGACGACGCGAGCTGTCTGAACCTGAATCGCGCACAAAAGCCGCGGCTGCTCGGGGTGCGGTCGGAGTTGCTGGCCGGTCGGTTCACCTTTGCGAAGGTCGCCGACGGCGTGAACGCGCAAGAACCGTGGAAGGCGCTCATCCGAGGCGAGTTTTATCCGACGCGGGGCGCGCCCCCGGCGGCGGATGAAGTCGCAGCCATCGGCGACGCGGCCTCCATCCAGTGGGCGCTCGGCAAGAAGGTGGGGGACGTGATCCCGTACACGGACGAACGGGGGCGGGAGTTCAAGCTCCGGTTGGTGGGCGCGGTGGCGAATTCGATTTTGCAGGGCAACCTGCTGATCGCGGAAGAGGAGTTCATCGCCCGCTTTCCGTCGGCGACGGGTTACCAGATGTTCCTGATTGACGCGCCCGCCGACCGCTTGGAAGCGGTGTCGGCCGAATTGACGCGGGCGTTAAGCGACCTGGGGTTTGAAGTGACGCGCGCGGTCGAACGGCTGGCCGCGTTTAACGCCGTGCAGAACACCTACCTGGGCACCTTCCAGATCCTCGGCGGGCTGGGCCTGGTCCTGGGCAGCGTGGGGTTGGGTGTGGTGGTGTTGCGGAACGTGATGGAACGCCGCGGCGAACTGGCCGTGCTGTTGGCGCTGGGACTGCGCCGGCCGGCGCTCAAGCAACTGGTGCTGGCGGAACACGGCGCCCTGCTCTTGGCGGGCCTGGGCGTGGGCGTGTTGGCGGCGTTGGTGGCCGTGTTGCCGTCCCTGTTGGCCCCGGGCGCGCAACCGCCCGGCGCGTCGCTGGCGCTGACGTTGGCGGCCGTCCTGCTCAACGGCGCGCTGTGGACCTGGGTCGCCACGGTGGCGGCCCTGCGCGGGCGGTTGTTGGACGCGCTGCGCAACGAGTGATTTTATCCATGAAGACGATCCGTGAACTGATCCTGGGCGGCTTCCTCGCCGCTTCACTGCTGGCGGCCGACGCGCCGCAGTTTCAAGCCGACTTTACCGACGCCCCGGTGGGCCAGGTGCCCGCCGGCTTTCGCGTGCTGGACGGCGGCTTTGCCGTCCGCGAGGAGGGCGGCAACCGGTTTCTGGAACTGCCGGGCGCGCCGCTCGAGTCCTACGGCGCGTTGTTCGGGCCGGCGCAACGCGAGGACGTGCGGGTCCGTGCCCGGATTCTCAGCACCGCGAAGGGGCGGCGTTTCCCGACCTTCGCGGTCGGGTTGGGGGGCGTGAGTGGCTACCGTCTGCAGGTGACGCCGGGCAAAAAGGAACTCGAACTGTGGCGGGGCGAGGAACGCCAGACCGGTGTGCCGTTCAACTGGGTGTCGGGGCAGTGGACGCATCTGCAACTGCAGACCCGCAAGGTGCGGGACGGGCGGTGGAAGGTCGAAGGTCGCGCCTGGACTGAAGGCCAAGCTCCGCCCGCGGACTGGCTGATCGCGATTGAAGTGACCGAGGAGCCGCGCAACGGCCAGGCGGGGATCTTCGGCAGTCCGTTCGCCGGGACTCCCATCGCCTACGATGACCTATTGGTGACCTCCGCGGCGCAACCGTAGGCGACTCGCGGCATGGGCAGCAGGGTAACAATCGCGATGTTTCAACGCATTCCTGGAGCTCGCGGCGGGAGCGGTGGGCTGGCGCTCGCCGGACTGCTGCTGACGGCGGCCACGGCGCTGGCAGCGGCGGCGGTCGCGCCCGTCGAGGCGGAATTGATCATCCCGCCGGCGGCGACGTACGTCATCGGGGATCCGATCCCCTTGTATTGGCGGTTCCGCAATCTCTCGGGCGAGCCCCTGGGTTTCATGTGGGAGGGCTGCTGTCGCTTGAATGGCCGTCTGATGGTCACGCGCGAGGGCCGGCAGATCGAACCCATTCCTCCCGGCCAGGCGCTTGCGCACATGTTCGCGAAGGCGGAGCGCCTCGAGCCCGGCGCGGCGCGCGACTTCGACACGCGCCTCAGTGACTGGGTGCGGTTGCCGCAAGCGGGCGTCTATCAGTTGCGCGGGCGCTACACGGGTGTCCTGCCCGATCAGCAACCCCAGGTGCCGCGCGGCACCCGCCTCTGGCGCGATGCGGCGGAGACGCCGCCGCTTACCGTCGAGGTCATCAGCGTGGCCGACTACCTCGCCCGACGCGATCAACAGGCCGCGGCGCGGGGACTCGAGGTGACGATCACCGGGCCACCGGCGATCCCACCCCTTGGCACGGCAGGATTCACGCTTCAGGTGGTGAATCGCGGCGCGCAGACCGCGGGCTTCGCCTGGCCGGATGATTTCCAGTGGTGGTTCGTGGCGGCGAACGGCGAGCGCGTGGCGCTGAGCAGCGCAGCCATCGAGGGGCAATACGAAGCCATCCGGCTGCCGGCGGGCGGGACTCTTCAGCGCGAGCTTTCGCTGCGGGCAGAACAGGTGGAGGGCGAACCGCTCGGCGACTACCGGGTTTTCGTAGATCTCGCCGCGAGTTCCGAGGCGGCGCCGCGCGTCCCGTCGAACCCCCTCGCGATCCGCTGGGCGCTGGGGTCGGAAGAGGTGTCGGCCCTGCTTCGGGCGGCCGTGGCGCCGCAGAAGCCGGGCGTTCGCAACGCGCCGCTGCGGTTGCTGCGCGTGTACGTGGCCGAGCTCGGGCCGACGCTGGAAGCGCTGGCCGGTGCCGCTTTGCCGGCCGAGGCGCACAGCCTGCGCTCCCAACTGGCCCGGGCCGCGACCCTCAAGCCGGTTGCCCCCACGCCCGGCCGGGTCAACTGGGTGCTGAAGGTGCGCCCCGACGGGACCTGGAGCTGGGCGGATGCATGCCTGGCAGCCGCGGCGAAGGCGGCGGCGAAGGAGCCGTCCGATCAAATCCGCGGCTTGCTTGCTCTGCGCCGGCATCTCGGTTGGGATGTCGTGTTGGCAGTGGATCCGGAACCCGAGGTGACGCTCGGGCGGTTGTTTGTCCTGGCGGAGGAGTTCGGCGGAGTCCGCGGGGAACTCGCGGATCTGATGCAGTATGTGGAGGCGCCTGCGGCTTCGACCAACCGGACGGCGCTCGGAGCCGCGGTGTTCGCGCCGGTGGCGGTCCCTGCGGCAGTGGCGCTCCGGGTCAGGCCCGGGACTTCGAGACCGGCGGTCGAGTTTGCTGCGCGCGCGGTCGGCGCTACGCCGGGGCTTTTTCGGCCGGAGGAGCTGGGGCAGGCCGAGCTCGCGCCGCTGCCGGCGGGCGGTCTCGCGGAAGTGTTGGCGCCGCGGCCAGCAGTGGTTTTGGTGGTGCTTACTCAGGACGCTGTCCGTTGGGCGGACCTGCGGGCAGTTCTTCAGCCCGCTCTTGCGCGAGGGCTGCGGGTCTGTTTGACCCCCTGGCGTTGATCAGCCGAGTGCCCGCGAGACCGGCGGACAAGGTCGGAGCCCGCCGCATCGCGGGTCTGCGGGCGGGAAAAAGCGCGGGCAGCGAGCGCGCGAAGACCCGCACGTCAGCCGAGGGCCATGGCGGCGCTCGAGATTTCGAGCAGTTCTTTGGTGATCATGGCCTGCCGCATCTTGTTGTACTCGAGCGTGAGGTCTTTGATGAGGCCCTTGGCGTTGTCGGTCGCGTTTTTCATGGCGACCATGCGGGCGCTGTGTTCGCTGGCCTTGGCTTCGAGCAGCACCTGGTACAGGAGGAAGTTGATCCAGTGCGGCAGCAGTTCACCCAGGACTTGTTGCGGGCCGGGCTCGAACAGGAATTCGGGGACATCGGTCCGGTGCGACTCCGGGGCGTCGGGCACGCCTTTCAAACCGGGACTCTGGCGGGTCAACTCGACCACCGGCAGCAAGGGAATGAGCGTGGCGGTCTGGGAAAGGGTGTTGATGAAGCGCGTGAACAGCACGTCCACCGCGTCCACCTCACCCTTGAGGAACATCTCCCGCACGGCGCGAGAGATGGCCCGCGCCTCGGGAAAGCGAGGCGTGTCCGAGTAGCTGAACTCGGCGGCAAGCTGGCGGCGGGTGCGGGCGATGAATTGCGAAGCCTTACGCCCGACGGTCACGAAAACGGTGGTCTGGGGGTCGAACTTGATCAGCTCGCGGGCGAGGTTTGAGTTCAAGGCGCCGCACAGTCCCTTGTCCGTGCTCACCACGATGACCGCCCGGTTGCGGACTTCGCGCTTCTCCATCAACGGGTGCGAGAAGTCGCCCGCCGAGTGCTCGAGCACCTCCCCCAGGACGGAATTCATCAGCACGGCGTAGGGTCGGCCAGCGAGCGCGGCGTCCTGCGCCTTCTTCATCTTGGAGGACGCCACCATCTGCATGGCCTTGGTGATCTGGGCCGTGCTTTTGACGGACCGTATGCGGCGTCGGATGTCGCGGGTGCTGGGCATGGCGGATCAGGCGTGTCGGCGAGCGGCCGACGGCGGCGCGGGGATGGAAAGCCGGGTCGGCATCGGCCCTTTTAGTGATAGGTCTGCTTGAACTCCGCGATGGCGGCCTTGAGATCGGCGGTCAGCGCATCGTCCAGCGCCTTTTGCTTCGCGATGCGGGCCATGAGGTCGGCCTTGCGACTGGTCAGATAGTCCAGGAGCCGGTGCTGGAAGTCCTTCACCTTTTCCACCGGCACGTCGTCCAGGAAGTTATTTTGCGCCGCCCAAAGGATGGCCACCTGGTTCTCGACCGGCAGCGGGCTGTACTGGTTTTGCTTGAAGAGCTCAACGATGCGTTTGCCGCGCTCCAGCAACGCCTGGGTCTTGGCGTCGAGATCCGAGCCAAACTGGGCGAACGCAGCCAGCTCGCGGAACTGGGCCAGGTCGCCCTTGATGCGGCCGGCGACCTGTTTCATGGCCTTGACCTGCGCGGCGGAGCCGACGCGGGAGACGGAAAGCCCCACGGAGATCGCCGGGCGGACGCCTTGGTAGAAGAGGTCGGTTTCGAGATAGATCTGCCCGTCAGTGATGGAGATGACGTTGGTGGGGATGTAAGCGGAAACGTCACCGGCCTGGGTCTCAATGATGGGCAGGGCGGTGAGAGAGCCGTTGCCGTAGCGTTCATTGAGCCGCGCGGCGCGTTCCAGCAGACGGCTGTGCAGGTAGAACACGTCGCCGGGATAGGCTTCGCGTCCCGACGGGCGCTTCAAAACCAGCGAGACCTGGCGGTAGGCGACGGCGTGCTTTGAGAGGTCATCGTAGATGATCAGCGCGTCCATGCCGTTGTCCATGAACCATTCGCCCATGGCGGCCCCGGCGAAGGGCGCGAGGTACTGGTTGGCAGCGGAATCGGAGGCGGCGGCGACCACCACGATCGTGTAGGGCAGCGCGCCTTCCTTCTCGAGCACGGCAATGGTGTTGGCGATATTCGATTGTTTCTGGCCGACGGCCACGTAAATCGAATACAGCGGGCGGTATTCTTTATCGCCGGACTCCTCGGCCGCCCGGTTCAAGCGGGCGTTGTTGATGATGGTGTCAATGCAGATGGTCGTCTTGCCGGTGGCGCGGTCGCCAATGATCAGTTCGCGCTGGCCGCGGCCAATCGGGATCATGGCGTCCACGGACATGATGCCTGTTTGCACGGGCTGGCTCACGGAACGGCGCTTGATGATGCCGGGCGCGATCTTCTCGACTGGGTAGAAGGCCCGGGCCGCGATCTCCCCCTTGCCGTCGAGCGGTCGCCCGAGCGTGTCCACCACGCGGCCGAGCATCTCCCGGCCAACGGGCACCTGCAACAGGCGGCCGGTGGTGCGGACCTCCTGGCCTTCCACGATCCCGGTGAAATCGCCGAGAATGATGGCGCCGACTTCGGTTTCCTCGAGGTTGAGGGCGAGGCCGACGACTCCGTTTCCAAAGTCCAGCATCTCGTTGAGCATCGCGCCGGTGAGGCCCTCGATTTTGGCGACGCCATCACCGATCTCACGCACGGTGCCAACATTCTGGCGGGAAACAGTGGTCTTGACGCCCGCGATCTGGGCTTCGATTTCCTGCAGGAGGGTGCTCATACGGTTCTAACTCGGGCAAAAACTCAAAAGCAAAAAGGCTGAGAGGGGATCAAAAACGGGCCTCAAGTTCCTTCAACCGGGTGCGAATGCTGCCGTCGAAAACATCGCTGCCGACCTGCACCCGCAAGCCGCCAATCAGCGCGGGATTGACGTTGAAGGCCAGGCTCAACCCCGGGCCGTACAGGCGGGTCAACGCGTTCTGCACGGTGGTCTGCTGCTCCCCGCTCAACGGCAGCGCGCTGTCCACCCGCGCCGCGCGCTGGTCAAGGTACAGCTTCAGCAGGCGCTGGAAGTGCGAGAGGATGGCGAAGTAACCGCGCGGACGGGCCGTCAGCACGCGCGACACCAGCTCGCGGACGCGGCCCTCGTCCAGGGCACCCTCGACAAAGCAGGTGCGGAACAGGAGCTTGGCTTCGCGTCGGGCGAGTTTGGAGATCTTCATTTCGGGCGGCCGGGCCGGTGGTTCCCGTTGTCAGGCGGCGAGCTGCTGCGTGGTCTCATTCACCAGCCGCTGCTGATCCTCGACGGTGAGAATCTTGCCGGTGACCTGGGCGGCGGCGGTGACGACCAGCCGGCCCACTTCGCGCCGCAGTTCCGCCTTCATGCGCGCCAACTCCGCCTCGTTGGCTTCGCGGGCCTTGGTGACCATCTGGTTGGCCGTCGCCACCGCCTTCTGGGTTTCCTGCTCCAGCAGGCGGGCAGCGGCCGCGCGCGCCTCTTCGATCAACTGGTTGGCCTCGGCGTCCGCCCGGGCAAGGATCTCCTGGCGCGCCTGCTCGGTGCGGGCCAGCTCTTGTTTGATCCGGTCGGCGTTGGCCACGCTTTCAGCGATCTTGGCGCGGCGCAATTCGAGCATCTGGAGCACGGGCTTGTAGGCCCATTTCCAGAGGACAAACAAGACAATGGCGAAGTTGATCAACTGCGCGATCAACTTCGGCCATTGAATTCCAAGCGTCTGGAGCGTCTCTCCCATAGCCTTGGAGGATCGGAGGGTGTCAGCGCTGCACGACGAAGTAGATCAGGATGGCGAGACCTTCGGCCAACGCCATACCGATCAGCGCGGTGGTAAACACCTTGCCGAACGCGCCGGGGTTGCGACCGATCGCCTCGGCGGCCTTGGCGGCCGCGATCCCGACACCGAGTGCCGCGCCCATGCCGACCAGGCCGATGGGCAGGTTGCCACTGAGTTCTGCGAGCATCATACGTGTGTTGTCAGGTTGCGTGTTGTGTTGCGACAGCCGTCCGCGCGGAAGCACGGTCCCGGCTGCAAAGTTGCCTAATGGGCGTGGGCTTCGTGGCCCTCCTCTTCCTCATGCGAGCACAGCGCGCCGGTGAAGGCGATCGCCAGCAAGGTGAACACCAGCGCCTGCACCACCGCCACGAGCAGTTCCAGGAAATAAAAAGGCAGCGCGCCAAGGCCCAACGGCGAGTTGGTCAGCATGATCGTCAGCACGCTCTCGCCGCCGTAAATGTTGCCGTAAAGACGCATGGCCAACGCCACCGGCCGGATCCCCATCGAAATGACCTCGATCAAGCCGATGAAGATGAAGATCAGTGACAGGGGAATGACAATTGCCCCACGCATTCCGCCCTTCACCCCGAAAAGGTGTTTCACCAGCCCGAGGGGGCCGTTGTACCGCAGCGCCCAAAACAAATTCATGAAGAAAAAAACCGCCGACATGGCGATGGTCATGTTGGCGTCCGCCGTGGGCGGGCGGAAAAGGGGAACATCCACATGCTCGACCCCCAGCGGCAGCCCGCCTCCCGCCGGTGCGCCGCGACCGATGCTGCCCACCCCGGGCAGCAGCCCCATCAAGTTGGAAATCACGATGAACAGGAAGAACGTGGCCGCAAACGGGAAGACCCAGCGGGCCACCTTGGGCTCGAGCAGACCCTTGGTCAGGTCCTCGAGCGCCTCCACCGCCGATTCCACGACATTCTGGGTACCCGAAGGTACTTCTCGCATGCTCCGGGTGCCGCTGCGGACGACCCAGAAAATGATCCCTGCGATGATCCACGTGTAGATCATCGAATTAGTGACCGGCAGTGGGCCAACGTGAAACAGCGCGGGCGCATCCGCCGAAACCGGGGGGCCGGCGTGATGGCCGTGGCCGGCCTCCGCCGCACCGTGACCGGCAGCAGCGGCATGCACGCCAGGGGGATTCCCCAAAAGCCAGACCGCGCCGATGATCACGGCCAGAATCGTGAAAGCTTTCGCCAGGTCTTTCATCCGGCTTTGGAGTTTTCTCGTGCCCAAAAAACAAACGGCCCGCACATGTCGGCGGGTCAAAAGCGGCGCGGAGATTGACCGACACCCCACCCCGGCTCAAGGACAAATTTGCGATTTGACCGGCTGAGGTCCCTTCGCATACTCGACCTGTCATGTACGCGCCCCTCCTGACCCTCGACCTGCCCGGAGTCCCGAAGATTAAGTCGGGAAAAGTTCGCGAGCTTTTCGACCTGGGCGACGCGCTCCTCTTGGTGGCCACCGACCGAATCTCCGCGTACGACTCCGTGATGCCCAACGGAATCCCCCGCAAGGGCGAGGTGCTCACGCAGCTTTCACACTTTTGGTTCGCCCGGTATGATCGTTTGATTCCGAACCATCTCCTGGCAGGTGCGAAAGATCCGTTGCCTGAACGGCTTCAGCCGCAGGGTGCGCAGTTGGCGGGCCGCAGCATGGTCGTCAAGAAGGCCCGCCCGCTGGCCATCGAGTGCGTCGTGCGCGGGTACCTGGCAGGGTCGGGCTGGAATGAGTACCGACGCAGCCAATCGGTTTGCGGGATTCGTCTGCCAGCGGGGTTGGTCGAGTCCTCGGAATTGCCCGAGCCGATTTTCACCCCGGCTACCAAGGCGGAAACCGGTCACGACGAAAACATCTCGTTCTCCGAGGCAGAAGTCATTGTGGGAAAGGATCTTGCAGCTCAAGCGAGGAACGCCAGCCTCGAATTGTACCACGCGGCTCGGGCCTATGCCCGGGAACGGGGAATCATCATAGCTGATACCAAATTTGAGTTCGGATTGTATGACGGCCAGTTGATCCTGATTGACGAGGTATTGACTCCAGATTCATCCCGGTTCTGGCCGGCCGACGACTACGTTCCCGGCCGTGCCCAAGTGAGTTTCGACAAACAGTTTGTCCGCGACTACTTGGTCAGTATCCACTGGAACAAGCAACCGCCCGCCCCAGCTCTGCCTCCGGATGTGGTCGAAAAGACCGCCGCGAAGTACTTGGAAGCCTACGAGCGCCTAACCGGTAGCCGACTTTAGTTTCGGGGCGTCATTCGGCGCGGTGTGGGGGCTCTCCAAGTCAGTTGATGGATCTTCCGGGTCCAGACCAACCGATTGGAGGTGACCGTTGGCCTCGGAGGATTCCGAACTCCGAGTTTCCTGAGCCGATTTCGGAAGTTCTACCAAGAACGCGTGCGTCCATGGCCGGTGGGAATCCACCACCCCGAAGCTCGCGACTCGGCCCTATCGGCGCTGGAGTTCCGACGAGCGTTTGATCCACACCAAGAGGATGCTGATGTCCGCCGGAGAGACTCCGGAGATGCGGCTGGCTTGACCGATGGTCTTGGGCTGGATGGATTTAAGCTTGAGGCGCGACTCGGTCTTGAGCCCTGGGACGAGTTCGTAGTCGAACCCGTCCGGAATGGTGAGCGATTCAAGAGTCTTCGCTCGGGCGATCTCGGCTTCTTGGCGGTGAACATAGCCCTCGTACTTGACAATGATTTCAACCTGATTCGCCACCTCGTCAGGAAGGTTCGGATCTTGCCCCGGCATCGAACGGTACCGGATTTCGGGCCGTTTGAGGATTCGGTCCAAAGTTTGGCCGTCCACCTTGGTGGATTGCAAACGGTTCAGTTCGTTGGCGATCGTCTGCTGTTTTTTCTGAAAGACTTGCCAGCGAGTTTCCCCGAGCAAGCCAACCGAGTAGCCGACCGGACACAACCGTTGATCGGCGTTGTCTTGACGCAAGGTCAGACGGTATTCGGCCCGGGAGGTGAACATTCGATAAGGCTCGGTGGTGCCTTTGGTGACCAGGTCGTCAATCAGAACCCCGATGTACGCTTGGTCGCGTCGTAAAATCAGGGGCGGTTGGCCGTGAACCCGCCGGGCAGCGTTTATGCCGGCGACGATACCCTGTGCCGCAGCCTCCTCGTAGCCCGAAGTGCCGTTGATTTGGCCGGCCAAGAAGAGATTGCGGCATACCTTGGTTTCCAAGGATGGGTGCAATTGGGTGGGGAAAACGAAGTCGTATTCGACAGCGTACGCTGGCCGAAGGATTTCAGCGCGCTCGCAGCCGACGATCGTCCGCACTAGTTGCACTTGAACTTCGAACGGCAGGCTCGTGGAGAAGCCATTGACGTAGATCTCATCGGTGCGACGGCCTTCCGGTTCCAAGAAGATTTGATGCGTGGGTTTATCGGCGAACCGGACGATCTTGTCCTCAATTGACGGGCAATAGCGGGGGCCGATTCCCTCAATGATTCCCGAGTAGAGGGGCGACAGATGCAGGTTGGCGCGAATTAGTTCGGCGGTGCGCTCGGTAGTTCGCGTCAAGAAGCACGGAAGCTGGCCACCGATTTGTGCCAACATGGATTCGGGAGGGTAGGCGGACGGCCTCGAAGGATGTTCCACGTGGAACAAGAATGTTTGTGCGTCAGTGGCCGACGAGCCGGTATTGCAGTCCTGAGTCTCCGGCCGTACCGACTGTTCCACGTGGAACATTTCATCGCGCCAGAAACTAAACCAAGGAACCGGCTCATCGCCGGCTTGCACCTCGGTTCGCCCGAAGTCAATCGAGCGCCTCAGAAGCCTTGGAGGGGTTCCGGTTTTCAGCCGTCCCAGCTCAAGTCCGACTGAACGTAGTGAGCTCGACAGAGTCTGGGCTGCCGCTTCCCCGGATCTTCCGCCAGACTCCCGGCTCATGCCCACATGCATCAGACCCCGTAGAAAAGTGCCGGTTGTGATAATGACGACTTCCCCGAGGAAGCGAACGCCCAAGCTGGTTTCAACTCCCAATATACGATCGCCGTCCGTTGCCAAAGCGGTGGTCTGTCCCTGCTTCAGGTCCAAGTTCGGTTGCCGCTCGCATACCCATTTCAGCCGAAATTGGTAGGCCTTCTTGTCGCACTGCGCTCGGGGAGCCCAGACGGAGGGGCCCTTCTTGGTGTTTAGCATGCGGAACTGAATACCCGTCAGGTCCGTGTTCCGCGCCATCTCGCCGCCCAAAGCATCAATTTCTCGCGCTAGGTGGCCCTTCGCCAAGCCGCCGATCGCTGGGTTGCAGGACATCTGTCCGACGGTGTCCGCGTTGATCGTCAGCAGCAAGGTCTCGCATCCCATTCGGGCGGAGGCCAGAGCGGCTTCGACGCCGGCATGGCCGGCACCGACCACAATCACCTGATATTGCTTGGGATAAACGTACACGTGGTTGTGAAACTAGGTTAGTACCGCGGAATCGCCAAGTCGAACGGATTGGGAGGCCAATGGGAATCGGCTTGATAGCAACGGATTACGCACCATTGGATGATAGATTTGACTCGTTTGCCGCTTGGGATTTCTCGGACTATGTCACCATCCAACTCAGCCCTCGAAACTCGTGCCCCTCCAGCAAGCAAACCGTAGTGGAGTTGCGAGATTGTGCAGCTAAGAATTATTAGTGCAGAATATATCTAAATCAGTATGTAAATTGCGACCTGACCGATCCACCGCCGGTTTCCTCAGGTAGGCAGGATTCGATTAGTCAGCCGGATTCCGACGGCCGGCTGGAATCGCCGGACCGAAATTGTAATTGCTGGCGATCGTGGCAAACTTGAAAGATGTCGGTCGAAAGAAAGGCCAAACATGAAAACCCTGTTCATCATTCTGTTGCTCGTGCTGGTGTTTCCAGTGCTGTTGGTGGTAATTTGGGTGGCAGCGACGTACAACGGGTTGGTCGCCCTGCGCAACCGGTTTCGCAATGCCTTCGCGCAGATTGACGTGCAACTCAAACGTCGCTACGACCTGATTCCCAACTTGGTGGAGACCGCCAAGGGCTATCTCAAGCATGAACGCGAGACGCTCGAAGCGGTCACGGCGGCGCGCAACGCGGCAGCCTCGGCGGTGGCGCGCGCGGCGGCGAATCCCGGCGACCCCGGAGCGATGAAGGCGCTCGGCGGGGCCGAAGGGGCCTTGACGGGCGTGTTGGGTCGCTTGTTCGCGGTGGCGGAGGCTTATCCGGATTTGAAAGCCAACACCACCATGAATCAGCTCATGGAGGAACTCACCTCGACCGAGAACAAGGTTGCCTTTGCGCGGCAGGCTTACAACGACGCGGTGATGACCTACAACACCCGCCGTGAGCAGTTCCCGGCAAACATCGTGGCCGGGATGTTTTCTTTCACGGCGGCCGAACTGTTCCAGGTTGACGATGCCTCGCAACGTCAGGCGCCAAAGGTGCAGTTCACCTGACCGTGCCAGCCCCTCGCGGGGTAAAGGTTCAAGCCGGCCGTGGACTTTTTCGCCCATCAGGAGCGAGCGCGGCGCAGGACCAAGCTGCTCGTCTTTTATTTCGCCTGCGCGGTATTTCTCATCACAGCGGGGGTGTATCTCGGGCTGGCGGCAGTGATCGAGACGCGAGGGCGAAACTGGGTTGAAGTCGAGGTGGATGACGGTTGGCGGGGGCGGCTCTGGCAGCCGATGCTGCTCCTCTATTCGACCTTCGGCACGTTGGGAGTCATCGCGTTCGGCGCGGTGGTGAAGATGGTCGAATTGCGGGCCGGTGGCAGTGTCGTAGCCGAAAGCGTCGGCGGACGGTTGGTGCCACCCAACACCCCCGACCCGGAGCAACGGCGTCTCTTGAACGTCGTCGAGGAAATGGCCATCGCCTCGGGCGTGCCGGTCCCGCAGGCGTACCTGCTCTCAGAGGAGCCGGGCATCAACGCGTTCGCTGCCGGCTACACGCCGGGCGACTGCGTGGTCGGGGTGACGCGGGGCTGTTTGCGACATTTGAGCCGCGACGAACTTCAGGGCGTCATCGCGCACGAGTTCAGCCACATCCTCAATGGGGACATGCGGCTGAACCTGCGTTTGATCGGCCTGCTCAACGGCATTCTCAGCCTCGCGATGATCGGTCGCCTCTTACTGCGCAGCGGGGGTGGTTCTTCGCGGAATTCGTCGCGGGATTCGGGAGGTGGCGTGCTGGTGTTTCTCGGCCTTGTCCTCTATCTGTTGGGCAGCATCGGAGTCTTCTTTGGCTCGCTCATCAAGGCCGCCGTCAGTCGGCAGCGGGAGTTCCTGGCGGACGCAGCGGCCGTGCAGTTCACCCGCAACCCGGACGGTCTGGCAGGCGCGTTGAAAAAGATCGGCGGGCTCGGGCAGGGCTCGGTCCTCGGTCACCCGAACGCCGATGTGGCGAGCCACATGTATTTCGCCAGCGGGATTGGTACAAACTGGTTTAACGCCTTCGCCACCCATCCCCCCCTGGTCGAACGCATTCGCGTCCTTGATCCCCAGTTCGACGGCAAGTTCCCCCGACCCGGGCCGGCGGCCGGCCCATCGCTTGCCTCCCCGACGCCGGTTCGCGCCGCGGCCGGGCCTCGCTCGCCCATTCCGGCCGGCGCGTTTTTGGCGACCGCGGGCGGGTTGGCGCCCCAGCTACTGGCGTTCGCGGCTGATTTTCGCGACACGCTTCCCGATGAACTCCGGCAGGCGGCCCGGGAGCCGCTTTCGGCCTCGGCACTGGCTTTGGGGATGCTGCTCAGCCGCGACCCGGCAGCGCGTGAGTCGCAACGGGCCGGCTTGGAGGATTTGCTCGACCAGGCCACCCGCGAGGAACTGGAGCGTTTGCAGCCCTTCCTGGACGCGCTGCCGCGCGGTCATCGGCTGCCCCTGCTGTTGCTGGCGGCGCCCGCGCTGCGCGGACTGTCGGCGGAGCAGTTCACCGCCTGGGAAACCGCCATTCAGGACCTGATCGAGCACGACGCGCAGATCGAGTTGTTCGAGTTCACGCTGCAACACTTCCTGCGGCGCCAACTCGCGCCCGCGTATCAGCCGCAGCCGCGCCGCGCCGCGCAGCTTTACTCGCTGCGCGGGGTCGTGGCCGAATGCGGAACGCTGCTGTCCGCCCTCGCGCATCTCAGCGGTGAGGAAGGGCCGGCTCGCGACGAGGCTTTTCAGCGCGGCGTGGCGGCCTTGGGGGAACTGCCGCAAGCCCTCGCGCTCGAGCCGCTTTCAGCCTGCGGCGTGGAGCGAGTGGGCCAGGCGCTGGACCGGCTCAACGACCTGACGCCGCCGCTCAAAAAAGTGGTGCTCGGCGCGTGCGTGAACGTGGTGGCGCACGATGGGATGATTCAGGCGGACGAAGCGGAGCTCTTGCGCGCCATCGCGGACGCCCTGGACTGTCCCATCCCGCCGTTTATCGCGGGCCTGTAAACCGGCTCGCAGCGGCGGGCGGCGGAGTCGCGCGCCAGACTGGCGTCGCCCGGGGCCGCGCGGTAGCCTGCGCGCATGACACGTCACTGCCACAACTGCGGCTGGGAATGGACCTTTCGCAGTCTGCCAGGCCGCAGCGACACCTGCCCGCAATGCCACGCGGAGCTGCGGGTTTGTCTCAACTGCACGCGGTACGACGCGCGCGCGGCCTACCAATGCAACGAGCCCAAGGCCGAGCCGGTGTATGACAAGGACCGCGCGAACTTTTGTGAGTGGTTTGACTTTGCCCGGCGAGTGTACCAGCCCAGGGCCGGGCGGGACCGGGCGGCGGAAGCGCGCGAGGCCTTCAAGAAACTCTTCGGTTGAAGCCCCGTTCACAGCGACGGACCACCTCGCGGTGCCGCCGCCGGCAGGGACGACGTCGCGTTGACAAGGCGGTCGGTTGCGCTTCCCTTGGCGGCTGTCGTGTTCGCGAAGCAATCGTAGGAGACGGATCTTCCGAACTTTTCGACCGTTGAAACCTGAACCTGAATACCAACCAGAGCAGTATGAGTGAACCCAATGTGGCCGTTGTCGGCAGTGTGGTGCCGGATTTTGAACTGGAAACTTACAACCCGGCCGAACGTCAGTTCGGGCGCATCTCGCTCGCTGAGTTGCGCCACCAGAAGAAGTGGACCGTGCTGGTGTTCTATCCGGCCGATTTCACGTTCGTCTGTCCGACCGAACTCGCCGACCTGGCGGAGAAGCACGCGGCGCTTCAGCGCCTCGGGGCCGAGGTCATCTCGGTGTCCACCGACACCAAGTTCTCGCACCTGGCCTGGCGGGACGCCGAGAAGTTGCTGGCCGGCGTGAAGTATCTCATGGGTGCCGACGTCACGGGCGCGGTCAGTCGGCTCTTCGGCGTGTACGACGCGAAGAGCGGTCTGGCCATGCGCGGCACGTTCATCATCAATCCCGAGGGAGTGTTGGTGTCCTCGGAGATCAATTTCTACAACGTCGGCCGCAACGCGGACGAATTGTTGCGGAAGATGCAGGCCAACGTGTATCTGGCGCAACATCCCGACGAGGCCTGTCCGGCCAGGTGGCAGCAGGGCGCCAAGACCCTCAAGCCCAGCGAGAAAATGGTGGGCAAGGTGTTTGAGGCCCTGCAGTAAGCCGGCGCTTCGGAGATCTTCTGGTAGTGGCGGGCGCGGATCGTCGGAGGTCCGCGCCCGTTGCTTTTGGGACAGGCCAGGAGTGGAGGCCAAACCGCCTTCCCGAAAAAGCAACGGCCGCGCCCGGGTTCGAGCGCGGCCGTTGAGGGAAGGCGGCGAGCTTACAGCCGGGACACCAGCAGTTCGCGCTGGAGGATCAGCTCGTGCGGCAGTTCGGAGTGGAGCTTGAGGAACAATTCCTCCTGCATCAGCAGTTCGCGGCGCCACTCCTCGATGTCAATGCGCAGCACTTTGTCCAGCGCGGCGGCGTCGAAATTCGGCAGGCCCTCCAGGTCAATGTCCTCGGCGTCGGGCACCCAGCCGAGCGGCGATTCGTGGGCGTTGGCCCGCCCGTGGCAGCGGTCCACGATCCACTTGAGCACCCGCATGTTTTGGCCGAAGCCGGGCCAGAGAAACCGCCCCTCGGCATCCTTGCGGAACCAGTTCACGTGGAAGATGCGGGGCGGATACTTGATGCGCTTGCGCATCCGCAGCCAGTGCTGGAAGTACTGACCCATGTTGTAGCCCACGAAAGGCAGCATGGCCATGGGATCGCGGCGCACCTGCCCCAGCCCGCCGATGGCGGCGGCGGTCATCTCGGAGCCGATCGTCGCCGCCACGAAGACGCCGTGGATCCAATTGAAGGCTTGGAACACCAGCGGCATGGTGCCGGCCCGCCGGCCGCCGAAGATGAGGGCGCTGATGGGCACGCCGGCCGGGTCCTCCCAAGCCGGGTCAATCGAAGGGCATTGGCTGGCCGGGACCGTGAACCGGGCGTTGGGATGCGCCGCTTTGCGGCCGCAAACGGGAGTCCATTCCTGCCCCTGCCAGTCAATCAGCTTCGGCGGCGGGGTGTCGGTGAGGTCCTCCCACCACACGTCGCCATCCGGGGTCAGGGCGACGTTGGTAAAGATGGTGTTTTGGGAGATCGTGGCCAGCGCGTTGGGGTTGGATTTTGCGGAAGTGCCCGGCGCCACGCCGAAATAGCCGGCTTCCGGATTGATCGCGTACAGGCGTCCGTCCTTGCCGGGTTTGATCCACGCGATGTCATCGCCGACGGTCCAGACCTTCCACCCGGCTTCGCGATAATGGGGAGGCGGGATCAGCATCGCGAAGTTGGTCTTGCCGCAGGCGCTGGGGAAGGCGGCCGCCACGTAGGTCTTTTCCCCGTTGGGCGCTTCCACACCGAGGATCAGCATGTGCTCGGCCATCCAGCCTTCGTCGCGCGCCATGCAGGAGGCAATGCGCAGGGCGAAGCACTTTTTCCCGAGCAGCGCGTTCCCGCCGTAGCCCGACCCGTAAGACCAGATCTCGCGCGTCTCCGGGTAATGTACGATGTACTTCACCTTCGGGTTGCACGGCCACGGCACATCCTTCTGCCCCGGCGCCAGCGGCGCGCCGACCGAGTGAACGCAGCGGACAAACTCCCCGTCGCCGAGCACGTCGAGGACCTTGGCGCCCATCCGGGTCATGATCCGCATGTTCACGACCACATAGGGCGAGTCGGTGATCTCCACCCCGATGTGGGCGATGGGCGATCCCAGCGGCCCCATGCTGAAGGGGATCACGTACATCGTGCGGCCGCGCATGCACCCGTCGAACAACGGCCGGAGCGTCGCCCGCATTTCGCGCGGGTCCACCCAGTTGTTCGTCGGGCCGGCATCCTCTTCCCGCCGCGAACAGATGAAAGTGCGGTCTTCGACGCGGGCCACGTCGCTGGGATCGGAAAGCGCCAGGAAGCTCCCGGGTCGCTTCTCCGGGTTGAGCCGTTTGAAGGTGCCGGTCTGCACCATCAATTCACAGAGGTCATCGTATTCCTTCTGTGACCCGTCACACCAGTGGATGGCGTCGGGTTTGCAGAGTTCGGCGATTTCCTTGACCCAGGCAAGGAGGGCAGCGTTTCGCGTGTTGCAGGCTCCCGTTGTCGTCATAGGCATTGGCTTGCGTTGGTCCGGGCGGGCGTGGCATTGCCCGTCAGAGGCGGTCGTGTCTGCACCTGGCTGGCCTCCTTCCTTCAGACCGCGCCGAAAACTACCGGGGCCTCCCCGGGTTGCAAGCTCCTTCGCCCCCTTGGGGCGATCGAGAGCCGGGCACTGTTGAACGCCGGTGGGAAGCCCTGGACTGCTCCCTCCTGCTCCGCGCGGTGCGCTCGGTTGAGGGCAGGCGGCTATCCCCCGCGGCGGGCAGCCTGCTTGGAAGGACTCTCGCGGTGCTCAAGCCGGGCGACCTCACTTCGGCGCCAGCTTTTTCTTCATTTTCTCCACCTTGGGAGCGATGACGAGGGCACAATAGCCTTGGTTCGGGTTATTGCGGAAGTAGTCTTGGTGGTAGAGCTCCGCCGCGTGGAATTTCTTGAGCGGAACAATCTCGGTGACCATCGGCCGGGCGAAGCGCGCTTGAGCGGCCGCCTTCGACTTGAGCGCGAGGTCGCGCTGGGTTTCGTTCACGTACAGGATGATGGAGCGATACTGCGTGCCCACGTCCGCCCCCTGGCGATTTAGCGAGGTTGGGTCGTGACAGTCCCAGAAGATCTCGAGCAGACGCTCGAGGCTCACCCGCGCGGGGTCGAACTCGATTTGCACGACTTCCGCGTGACCGGTGGTGCCTTCGCACACCTGTTTGTACGTCGGGTTCTCAGTGTGGCCGCCCGCGTAACCACTGACCACGGACTTCACGCCCTCGACCAGTTCGAACACGGCCTCGACACACCAGAAACAACCGCCGCCAACCGTCAGGGTTTCCGTGCGGTTCGTGGAAGGGGAAGCAGGTTGATTCATGGGCGTCTTGGCATCCGCGGCGCTGGCGGTCCAGGCCAGGCCGAGGGCCGCCAGAAGTGCGTGAACGCGGAACGTTTTCATTGCGGGCGAAACTAGCCCGCGGGCGCAGTCGCGCAAACTCCCGCGACCGTTCTATCGCTGGCCTCCCCGTATCCCAGGGGCACCGCCGGCAACCGGCCGGTTTTACGTCGCCGTGGAAGGAGGTGGTTCCGGTTTTGCCTCGGAAGCCTCCGGCGCGGGTGCTGTGGGTCCGGGCGCTTCGGACGGCGATGCCGCCTCCGCGATGGGGCCGGCCGGTTCGCCCGTCTCAACCGGGGGCTCGTCGGAATTGTCTTCAGCGGGTGCGAGCCCCGAGGTGGCGGCCGACTCTGGCGCGAGCCCGCTGGCCGCGGTTGCGGCCGCGGTCGCAGTTTCTTGCGCTTCTGAGGCTGGCGCCGGCTGGCCCTCGGTGGATGCGGCAGAGGCCGGGGCCGGTTTGGGCGCCTTGGGCGGCGGGGGTGGCTTGGGTGCGGGCTTCTTGGCCAGTTCCATGCGGCCGCTGCTGAACTCGATCACGTGGCCCTGGTGAATGAGCCAGTGCAAGTCGGTGATGACGGCCCGCTGCTCCGGCGTGGGCTCCGGTGCCGCTGGCGCGGGCGCGACAGCCGGCGTGGTGGTGCCTTCGGGGGCGGGCGCGGCAGCGGCGGAAGCCTCCGCCGGTGCGTCGGTTGGCGGCGTGCCGGGCGCCGCCTCGGGCGAGGGCGTGACGGCTGGCGGGGTCGGCGACGCCGGACGGTCCGGGGCCAGGGCCTGGATCAACGCCTTGCGCGTGCAGCCGGGCTTGGCCGCGATGAACTCGACAATTCGCCGAACGCCTTCGGAGACGACCGTGCTTTCCAGGTCGAGGTAGTGCGGACGGGAGACGCAGACGTGCGTGACGGTTTTGTTGACCTTGAAGAAGTGCAGCCCGTGGGCGGCGAACTGCTGGCTGAGCAGAGTCGCTACCTTGATGGGGAACCGGCGCTGCTGCTCGAGCGTCGCCCGCAGTGCGCGTCCCAGTTCCGGCGACAGAATCCGCCGCGGACCGGCGGCCGGGATGACAAAACTTTCCACCTCACGGACCAGGTTGGGCAGGTGGTTGGTTCGGAAATGCTGCTCCATTTCCTCGCGGCTGCCGAGCGTGAGGGGCTCGGGCACGTTGAGGCAGACGTACTCGCTGCGGAAACTCTGTTCCTCGACCCACTGCTTCACCACGGCTTCATCCTTCACGATTTTGACGCGGGATTTGAAGGTCTCGAACGGCATTCCCGGGCAGCGCTCGGCGTGGATCTTGCGCAGTTTCTCCTGGTAGCCATGCAGGTTGGGCGGACCCAGCAAGGCTCCCGTCACGCCGCATTGGGCGACAAAAGTGTAGGTGCCCTTCGGTGGATCGGTGGGCACCCGTTGAACCTGGTAAAAGGTGGCGAGGTGGTGCTTGAGCACGTGCTGCGCGACCTCGTTTTCGCTCAGCCACAATGACTCATCCAGCGAGCAGACAAATAGTCGCTGAAGTGGCTGACCGTCCGGACCCCGGCGCACCTTGAACTCCTGGCTGAACCGCTCGGGTTTGCCCATGATGAGCGATGCGATCTCAAACAGCGGGTATGATCGCCCGGTGAGCTTGATCTGGCGGGCCAGGGAATCTACTCCCTTCGGGTCGGGCACAAAAGTGATCTCGACCGGCACCAGCGGTCTAACGTCCTCCGGCCGCGGCGCGGGCCGAAAATCCCGGCGCGGGCCGCGGTCGCGGGTGTCGCGGCCGCCGGGGAACGCCCGCCGCTCTCCGCCGCCGGCGCCCGGCCCGGCATCCGAGCCGGATCGCGGCGGACGGTCTCGACGCTCGGGTCGCGGGCCGCGGTCACGGCGGGGCTCGCGGTCGCGGTCACCCCAGGGCCGTCGGCCCTTGCCACCACGGGGGGTATCGGCGCTTTCGCCTTCGAAACGCGCGTACTTGTTCTCCTGGGCGGGTTCCCGCGCCCACGCGGGAAGCAACTGCAGGTCGAGATCGAGCTCGAAGTCGGACGAATTACTCATGGATTCAAAGGGCACCGCGGCTTCGCGGGCCGTGTCGGGTCTGGCGTCATGGTCTGTCTGCCCGTCGCAGAATGGGAGCCGACGGGGGCGATTGCAAGGCATACCGTGGCGACGGCCGGGCCCGCATTCGACCGTGGGGCCGGTTCTCCGGGCAGGGTTCGGCGGGCAGGCGCGGCCGGCCGTCGTCACGCTGCCCGCCAGCAACGGTTTGGCCTCCGGTTGCGGGAGGAGGCGGACTTCAGACTTCGAGCTTTGAACCCACGCCGTGTCGCGCAGTTACCTTGACGAGACCAGCCGGCGGCGGCAAAACGGCCTGATGAAGCCAAGGGTTCTCGCTCCGGTGCTGCTGGGGTTCCTGACCGCTCACGCAGCCGAGACGATGCGGTCACTGCCGGTCGCCACTTCCGAGCGGATCCGTCCCTACGATGCCAATCCGCGGTATTGGCAATATCGCGGTCGGCCCGTGCTGCTGCTGGGCGGCTCGAAGGACGACAACCTGTTTCAAATCCCCGATCTCAAGGAGCACCTCGAGGAGATGAAAGCCGCGGGCGCCAATTATATTCGCAACACCATGAGCGACCGCCCCGACAAGGGGTTCGAGGTTTATCCTTTTTTCCGTCGCGAGGATGGCAAGTACGACCTCAGCCGCTGGAACCCGGAGTACTGGCAGCGGTTCGCCAACCTCCTGCAGTGGACGTTTGAGCGGGACATCATCGTGCAGATCGAGGTCTGGGACCGGTTCGACTACTCGACCCACAATTGGCCGCCGCATCCGTACAACCCCGGCAACAACATCAACTACACCTACGCCGAAGCGGGCTTCGCCGAGCAGTATCCCGACCACCCGGGGCAGAACAAACACCCGTTCTTCTTCACAACTCCGGCCCAGCGCAACAACCCGGTGGTGTTGCCCTACCAACGGCGCTTTGTGGACGAAATGCTCCGTCACTCGTTGCCGTATCCCCACGTGCTGTACTGCATGGATAACGAGACCTCCGCCGAGCCGGCCTGGGGCGAGTTTTGGGCGGAACACATCCGCGCCGCCGCGCGCGCCGCCGGCGTGGACGTGTTTCTGACCGAGATGTGGGACGACTGGAATCTGCGCGGTCCGCAACACCGCCGCACGCTGGATCGCCCGGACCTCTACGCCTTCGCCGATGTTTCGCAGAACAATCACCAAAAGGGGCAGACGCACTGGGACAATTTCCAGTGGGTGTGGGACTACGTGGCGCCCCGCCCGCGCCCATTAAACACGGTCAAGACCTACGGCGCAAATACCGGGCGCTACGGCACCCACCGCGATGGTCTCGAGCGCTGGTGGCGGCACTTGATCGGCGGGGCCGCGGCGGTGCGGTTTCACCGGCCGGACTCGGGGCTGGGTTTCTCCGCCGAGGCGGCGGCGGCGATTCGCGCAGCCCGCAAGCTGGCTTCCGTCTGCAACTTGTGGGAGATGGCGCCCGCTCCGGCACTGCTGCGCGACCGGGAGCCGAATGAAGCGTACCTGAGCGCGAAGCCCGGCGCGGCCTACGCTTTGTATTTTCCCGCAGGCGGCGAGATCGCGCTGGATTTGCGCGAGCAGACCGGAGGCTTCGCGTTGCGGTGGATCAACATTGGCACCGGAGAGTGGGGGCCGCAGGGGGAGTTCGCGGGCGGCGATTGGCGGAGCCTCAAAGCGCCAGGTGCCGGGCATTGGGCGGCGGTGCTTGCGCGCGCGCCGTGACCGCGGGGATGGATTCGCTCCGGAACGGCGAAGGGGCGGCGGGGCGCGCGTCTCACGGTCTGGGTTTGCAGATTGGGCCACCCGGGCAACACTATCGGCGCGGGAGCGGCCCCGGGGGTTCTCCCGAAACTTGGAATGCATCACCACTATGAAATCCTTCCTGCGTTGTGTCCTGGCCGCGGCCTTGGGCCTCGCCGTCAGCCTTCCCTCTCCCATGAACGCCGCTGAGTCGGGGCTACCGCCTTTGCTGGATCGCGAATTGTTCTTCGGCAACCCGGAGATTGCGGCGGCAACGTTGTCGCCGGATGGCCAATACCTGGCGTTCCTCAAGCCGTGGAGCGACACGCGCAATATCTGGGTCAAGAAGACCGGCGAGCCGTTTGAGGCCGCGCGCCGCATCACCGCCGAGACCAAACGGCCGATCCCCGGGTTCTTCTGGTCGCGCGACAGCCGGTTGATTTTGTACGTGAAGGACAATGACGGGGACGAGAACTTCAACGTCTGGGCGGTGGATCCCACGGCGGCGCCGGCGGCGGGCGCGGAGGTCCCGCCGTCCCGCAACCTGACCGAGGCCAAGGGCGCTCGGGCGCTGATCTACGATGTCCCGAAGAAGTTGCCGGACACGATCTTCGTCGGGTTGAACGACCGCGACCCCGCGTGGCACGACTTGTACCGGGTGACGATCTCGACCGGTCAGCGGGAGTTGATGCGGAAGAACACCGACCGGATCGCGGGGTGGATGTTCGACTTGGACGCCCGGTTGCGCCTGGCCCTGCGCACCTCGGATAAGGGCGACACGGAGATCCTCAAAGTCCTGCCGGACGGGTTCAAGACGGTCTATACCTGCAACGTCTTCGAGACAGCGAATCCGGAACGGTTCCACAAGGACGGGCGGCGGGTGTACCTGCAAACCAACAAGGGCGATCCGGATTTGATCCGGCTGGTCTTGTTCGATCCCGAAACCGGCCGGGAGGAACTGGTAGAGTCGGACCCGCTCAACCGGGTGGATCTCGGCGAGGCCTTCTTCTCCGAGGCGACGGACGAACTGGTGGGCACCGCGTACGAAGATGACCGCACCCGCCTCTACTTCCGGGACCCGGCGTGGGAGCGGGATTTCCGCTGGCTGGAGGAGAAGTTCCCCGGCAAGGAAATCAGCCCGCTGTCTGCCACGGCGGATGAGCGCCTCTGGCTGATCGTCGCCAACAGCGACACCGACCCCGGCGAGGTCCATCTGTTCGATCGGGCTGCCCGGCGGCTTGCCTTGCAGTATCGCGTCCGGGAACGCATTCCCCGCGAGCACATGGCGGAGATGAAAGCCGTGCGCTACCCCTCGTCGGACGGCCTCGAAGTTCCGGCCTTCCTGACGCTGCCCAAAGGCGTGCCGCCCAAGAATCTGCCGGCCATCGTCGTGCCGCATGGTGGGCCGTGGGCCCGGGACGCGTGGGGCTTCAACAACCTGGCACAGTTTCTCGCGAATCGCGGGTACGCGGTGCTGCAGCCCAATTTCCGCGGCTCGACCGGCTACGGGAAGAAGTTCCTCAACGCCGGCAACAACCAGTGGGGCGACAAGATGCAGGACGACGTGACCTGGGGGGTGAAGTACCTCGTGAGCCAGGGTATCGCTGATCCGAAGCGCGTGGGTATCATGGGCGGTTCCTACGGTGGCTACGCGACCCTGGCGGGAGTGGCGTTCACGCCGGATCTTTATGCCGCGGCCGTGTCCATCGTCGGGCCATCCAGCTTGCTGACGCTGCTCGACTCGATCCCGCCCTACTGGGAATCATTCCGGATCATCTTCCACGAACGGATGGGGAACCCCAAAACGCCGGAGGGCAAGGCACAGTTGATCCGCCAGTCGCCCTTGCATTCCGCCGACAAGATTCGCACCCCGCTGCTGGTGGCGCAGGGCGCGAACGATCCGCGCGTCAAGAAGGCGGAATCCGAGCAGATCGTCGTCGCGTTGCGGGACCGCGGCTTTCCGGTGGAATACCTCTGCGCTCCGGATGAAGGCCACGGCTTCGCCCGTCCGGTCAACAGCATGGCCGTGTGGGCGGCCGTCGAGCGATTCTTCGCCAAACACCTGCGCGGACGATTTCAAGAGGGCGCCACGCCGGAGGTGGCCGCGCGCTGGAAGGAGATCACCGTGGACCCGCAGACGGTGGTGCTGGCGAAGCCGGTGGACGCGGCGGCAGTGGGCGTTCCCCAGCCGGTGGCGACCTTGCGCGCCGGTCGTTCCACCATGCAGGGCAAGTTGGAAGCCGGCGGCCAGGAAATGCCGATGACCATCACCCAAACAATCGAAGACCAAGGGGCCGTGTGGTTGATCACCGGCACCGCCAAACTGCCGCTCGGCGAGGCGGTGGATCAGGTCATGGTGGACAAGCGCACGCTGGTCACCCGCAAACGCTCGTTGCGACAGGGGCCGGCCGTGATCGAACTGTCGTTCGCGGACGGGAAAGCCACGGGGAGCCTGGCGATGGGCGGCGATCCCAAGGAAGTGTCGGTGGATCTCGGCGGTGACCTGTTCGCGGACGGCGTCGGCGGCCACGAGGCCATTGCGGCCCTGCCGCTGGCCGAGGGCTACACGGCCACCTTCCGCAACTTCGACCTCCTGCAGCAAAAGGTGCAACTCAAGCAGGCAAAGGTGGTCGGCGCCGAGGAGGTCACCGTGCCGGCCGGGACGTTCAAGGCGTGGAAGGTGGAAATTACCGCCGCGGATGGCAGCCCGGGGAGCACGACCGTGTGGATCGCGCAGCCCGGTCGGCAGGTCGTCAAAACGCGGGCCGCCCTGCCGCAGATGGCCGGCGCGGTGATGACGGCCGAGTTGGTGCCGTAGCGCAGAACCGGCGTCAGCTACGGAGCGCCGACCCGGGTGCAACTCATGGGCGTGAAACCGGAAACCCTGCGGGTCGCCGCGGTGCAGATGATTTTTACCGATTTGCCCGCCGGCAATCTGGCGAAGATCGAGCGGGCGGCCTGCGAGGCGGCCCGGGCGGGCGCGGACGCGGTGTTGTTTCCCGAGTGCGCCACCACCGGTTACACCTGCGACTTCGCTGCCCTGGACCCGGCGGAGATCCGGCAGGCGCTCGGGCAGCTCTCCTTGCTGGCCGCGCGTCTGGGAGTCCATCTGCTCGTGGGCAGCCCGGTCTTCGCGGGCCGGCGCCGGTTCAACGCCCTCGTCGTCTTCGATCGCCGTGGCCGGTGGGTTCACACCTACGCGAAGTGCCAGCTCACGGACGCCGACCGGCGCTGGTTCACGCCGGGCGACGCGCTGTCCCTGTTCACACTGGATGGCGTGCCGGCCACCGCCATCATCTGCCACGAGCGGCGTTACCCGGAGTTGGTGCGCCTGCCGGTGATGGCCGGGGCGCGGATTGTCTTTCACCCCAACGCGGGCCTGGATGAGCTCGCGGTGTCGCGCGCCAAACGCGGTGGTCGGGATGGAATGCCCGTGCGGGCGTTCGAGAACGCGGTGTTTTACGCCTTTGCCAACTCGGTGGGGCCGCAGGGCGGCGGAAAGTGGTCGGCGGGCGACTCGAAAATTGTCGCGCCGGATGGCGCAGTGCTGCGGCTGGCGGACAACCGCCGCGAGCAGGTGATCATAGCCGACCTCGATCTCTCGCTGGCGACGCGGAAGTACGCGGAGGACAGCCGGCGTCACCCGCGATTCCTCGCCCGCGAGTGGCGGCGCCTGTTGCCCGAAGTGCGCCGGCGCGTGGCGCTCAACGATCAGTGGTTTCGAGCCGGCTACCCGGAACTGGCGCCCGTTCGATCCCCGGCGTGACCGCCTGTCCGTCTGCCTCCGTAATCGCGGCGCCTCCCGCCCCTACGTCGGTTGCGGGGTGCCAGTCGCGCCGCTCCGGCGCGTGCGCCATTCCCAGTACCACGCCACTGCCACGCTGAGTTCGTAGAGCAGCTGGAGCGGGAACGCCATCAACACCATGGTGAACGGGTCGCCGGAAGGGGTGACCACGGCCGCAATGACGAGGTTGCCGATGATCGCATACGGACGGAAGCTGCGCAGCTTGGCGAGGTCGAGCAACTCGATCTTCACCAGCGTGAGGATGACCACCGGCAGCTCAAAAGTCAGGCCCATGCCGAGCATGAACTTGCACATGAAGCCGATGTAGGCATCCGCTCGCCATTCATCCGCGATGAATCCCATCCAGTTCGAGAACTGCACGGTGGCAGTCAAGGCCACCCCCGCCACGAGGAAGTAGCAGCAGAGGACGCCCAGAAAGAAAAGCACCGTGCCGTAACCCACCGCCCGGTAAAGGATCGCCTTCTCGGTCACCTTGAGGGCCGGCAAGACGAATTGCCCAACGAAGAAGAACACGAACGGCGCGGCGAGAACCAGGCCGCCATAGAGCGCCAGTTTGAACGCGACCATGATGCCCTCGATGGGCGTGTAGTTTTTGAGCACCACCAGCCGGTCATCCTCGCGCGGCGCCCGCAATTCGGGTTCGAACGCCAGGAAGGTGTTGGTGCCGATGGTCAACGGGACCACCCGCAAGGCGCGCACTTCGTTGGTCTGCCACGGCACCGGACCGAGGTCTCGCAGATTCACCCGACCGATGACGTTCGTACCCAGTTGCACGGGCGTGGCGCGGATTTTCGGGCCGAAGGTCAGGGCGTGCGACAGGGGCCAGGAGAGGAGTTTGACCAGTTGGTTGCCGGCGACGAGACAGACGAGCATCGCCAGCAGCAGGGCGCTGACGCTCTTGACGAGGGTCCAACGGAGATCCTCGAGGTGTTCGAGGAAGGTCTTGACCGGACCACCGAACCCCTCGTCCTCTTCCTCCGCGCCGACCACCTGCGCGTTGCGGGCTGCGGGCTCGCTGGCCATGGGCTAGGGCCGCGGATGCCGATCAGGGCTTGGGCTCAGCCGGGGAGGACTGGCTGACGGACTCGGTGGGCGGTGTCGGACGTCGGGGCGGATCGAGGGGTGGTTCGTCCTCAATCGCGCGCTGGAACTCATCCTGCACCTCGCGGGAGGCCTTCTTGAATTCCTTGATGCCTGACCCCAGGCCCCGCATGAGCTCCGGCACCTTCTTCGCGCCGAACAGAATCAGGACGACGACGATGATGCCGATAATTTCCGGCCAGCCGAGGAATGCCAAAATGTTCATGAGTCAGATGTTCGCGTTGAGTCGCCCGTGGCGGTGGAAGCTACGCCCGACAGCGGAGCGACGCCAGCGGGATTGCGGGAGCGACGGGCGCGCGCCCGCCGGCTGGGTGCAGCTCAAGGCGGCAGCAGCAGGATGAATTCGCCACGCCGGTTCTTGCGCCAGGCGTCCTCGTTGTGTCCGGGATCCACCGGCATGTCTTCGCCAAAGCTGCGCGTGTAAATCTGGTCCGGAGACAGGCCGTAGCGAATCAGAAACTCGCGGAGGGCGCCCGCGCGGCGCTGGCCCAGGGCCCGGTTGTACTCTTCGGTGCCCCGTTCGTCACAGTGCCCGTCAATCATCAGCTTGGCCTGCCGCTTGGCCTTCATCTCATTGCCCACGCTCTGAACCTTGCCCTGCTCGCTGGCCTTGACGAGCGAACTGTCGAAATCGAAGTACACTGTTTGGGCGGCGAAGTAGTTCGTGTCGGGCACCATGCCCTCGATCAGCGCCAGGTCGCCCTCGGGCCAACCGCTGCCCGTCTCGCGGACGCCCGTGCCCTCCGCGCCGGTGTCACCAGGCAGCGTGCCGCCCTGGGTCACCGGGGTGGTGCGCGTCGGCGCCGGGCCGGTGCGGCCGCTTTGGATCGGAGTCACGCCTTTTTCGGGCTTCTTGCAGCCGACGGCGCCCACCGCGACGGCAAGGACCAGCAGAGCCACAGGGACGAGGGAACTACGTTTCATTGTGTGACGACCAGGGTGTTGGAATCGGTTTAGCGCGCCCAACTCGGCTGAGAGCAACTACCTGAAATTCCACGCGCATCCTTGTTCTGGCGGGTGGGCACGTCAAGCAAAGACAGGATGCGCCGATTTCCCGCGCGCTTGCTGAACGCCAGCGTGCGGGAATTCGGCGCCCACGAGGGGTCCTCGCCGCCAACCAGAATCCGGGCTTCGCCCCCCCGGGCCGGGATGACGCAAATGTCAAAATTGTTGCCGGCCTGGGAGGTGAAGGCGATCCATTTGCCGTCGGGGGACCAATCCGGCTCGGTGGGATTGCCCACGTTCGGGATCGGGATGCGCTCCAGCGCGCCGCCGTCGGCCGGGATTCGCGCCAGGACGCGCCGGGCCCCCTGCCGGGTGGCGAAGCAGATGAACTTCCCGTCCGGCGACCAGCAGGGCGAGGATTCGTCCTCGCGGGTTTGGGTGAGTTGTCTCAAGCCGGTACCGTCGAGGTTCGCCACGTAGAGATCCGGACTGCCGCTCTTGCCGAGGATCATCGCCACGCGGCGGCCATCCGGCGAAACGGCGGGGCTCATGCTCGAGCCGGCGTACCGCGCGACGACCTTGCGCTCGCCCGTGCCCAGGTCGTGGACGACGATATCCGGGTTGTTGAACTTGTGGGTCATATAGACCAGGCCGCGTCGGCCCGGGATCCAGCTTGGCGCGGCCACAATGGCGCGGTCCTGCGTGACAGCCACCGCATTGAAGCCGTCGTAGTCGGCCACGTAGATTTCGCCCAGGCCGCCCGCCTCGCCGGTCTTGACCTTGAAGGCAATGCGCGTGCGGGCGATGCCCTTGCGCCCGGCGGCTGCCTCCACGACTTCGTCGGCCAGGGTGTGGACCTGGCTGCGCAGGGAGCCGCCGCTGTAGGCCTTGGAGAACTTCACGGACTTGTTGATGGCGTCGGTGAGCCGCCCCTGGACCTGGCCCTGGGAACCGCCGTGGAGCAGCCATTGCGCCTCGGATTCGGGCACGACTTTGAAGCCGGCCACCTCGAGGTCGAACTGCAGAACGTTCAGCGCCTCGCCGCTGTAGCCGGAAAGGGTGATCCGGATGGGCGCTTCCCGGCCGGTGGCCCAGTCGGTGATGGTGATCCGCTCCTCGGCGGCGGAAAGCGCCACGGGGAACAGCAGGAGCAGAGCGGCGACGAGTCGGGAACGGAGACTGAGCTTCATCCGGTGAATTCCTTGGCCTTGAGGTTGAAGTCTATCAGAAAGGCCCGTTGGTCATCCTTGGCGCCCTCGGGGAAGGGCCGACCGATCGTGGTCACCCGGTCCAGGGCTGCACGGACCGAGCGATCCAAAGCCGGCACGCCCGAAGGCGTCTCGATCCGGGCCGACAGCACCGTGCCGTCGCGTGCAATCACCACGCGAGCGGTGGCGGTGGCCGAATCGTCGGTTAACTCCGCGGGCGGCCGCCAGGCCCATTGGTACACACTCTTCACGAAGAGGCTGTAGCTGGCGTAACTGGCGCCGCCGGAGCCCGTCCCGCCCGGCATCGTGACGGTCGTGCTGGACGACAGCCGGCCGGAAATCCCGCGCAGGGCCTGGTTGATGCGGCTCTGGTGAACCTGCGCCAATCGTTGGGCCTCGGCTGCGGCCGCGGCTTCGCGTTGTTCCTTGGTCGGCTGCTTCACTTCGGGGGCCTGCTTGACCACCGGCTTCAAATTGGGCTGCACGACGTGCTTCTTGGGCGGCGGCTTGGTGCCCGTCTCACTCGCCGGTGGCGGCTCGGGTTCCGGCGGTTTCGGAACCGGTTTCTCAGCGCGGGCGGCGTTGACGGGCGTCGGCTCGATGGGCGTCGGCTTTTTGACTTCAGCCGGCGCGGAAGGCGGTGGCTGGGCCGGGGTGGGCGTGACCGGCAGGGGCGCGGGCGAGCCGCCGCCGACCACCGGTTGATCTACGAGAATGTCCGGGATGAAGTCCAAAATG
>CAYNCT010000020.1:0-35229 GCA_964396005.1 uncultured Verrucomicrobiota bacterium
GCATGGGCCGCAGCCCGGGCGCGGTGCGGATGCTCTGGGTGCGGGCGCTGGCGCGACTGCGGGAGGAATTGCCACGCACCGGGTAAGGGCACGCCGTGAGATGCTTATCGAGACGCCGGGGTACCCTTCGCACGCTGACCCAACGGCGCCAGGATCAGCGATGCACTGTGTTGAGCAGGAACAACCCGATGGCCAGCGCATTGCCGCCCGCGCCCCAGGCGCAGACTGCCGGCCAGTTCAACGCATCGCTCAACAACCGCAGCGACCGCCCGGACTGGCCGCGCTGGCGGCGGACACGAGGAGCGCGCAGCCGACCAGCGCCCCGTTTGATCGCTTGCTCATGGTTCCTGCCGAACCGGCTCGACGTGGGTGAGTTTCAGCACGACCGCGTTGGGCCAGTCATAGTCGTTGTAAACCCGCTTCGTGCGCATGGCAGAGACGTGCAGGCCCTGGGGCGTGTTGCGCCACACCGGCTGCGGGTTCACGTCCGGGCGGTATTCGAGTTCCCGACCGGATTCGCCGAGGACACTGACCTCGGTGCGGTCAGTGGCCCGCAGGCTGGCGAACGCAAACTCCCGGCGCACGCCCCAGGGCCAGGGGACGCCGGTAACGATGGCATACACGGCCGACCCGTCTTTGGCGTGCGTGAACCACACCGCCGTGTCGCGGTTGACCTGCTCCTCATGGGTCACACTCCAGGGGCGCGTGCCGTGGATGGCCTCGCGGTTGATGAACATCCACGCGGCGATTTCGCGGAGCAGGCGCTCCTGTTCAAGCGGAATGATGCCGTCCGGAGTCGGGCCGATGTTCAAGAGCAGGTTGCCGCCCTTGGCGCGGGTTTCGATCAGCATCTCGAGCAGTTGCCTGCCCGTGCGGTAGCGTTCGTTCGTCGGTTTGTAGTGCCATTGCGTGCCCATCGGGAAACAGGCTTCCCACGCCCCGGGCAGCGGTTGGCCGGGCAGGCGTTCTTCGGGCGTGGTCATCTCGCCGCGGGTGATGACGAGGTCCGGTTGCAGTTGCCAGGCCAGTTCCTTCAAGCCGGTCGGTTCGCCGTCGAGGAACAGCAAATCAACCGGTCCGTATTGCGTGAGCAGCTCGCGCAACTGCGCCTGGTTGTGCTGCATGAGGGCGGCATTGTTGGTGGGATTGGCGTGGGGCGCGTCGCGGCTGATGGCCCGGCCCTGCCGATGCAGAAAGTGAAAGTCATCCGGCGAGAAATAGAATCCCACCGCCAATCCCTCCTTGCGAAAGGCGTCCACCAGTTGGCGCGTGAGGTCGCGGCCATGGGGCGTGTGGGTGATGGCGAAGTCGGTGGTCTTCGTCTCGAACATGCAAAAGCCGCTGTGGTGTTTGGTGGTGAACACGAAATAGTTCATGCCCGCCAGTTTCGCGAGTCGCGCCCAGCGCTCCGGCCTGAAATCCTGCGGATCGAAGGTCCGGCCCAGTTGAAAGAAACGCTCCGTGTAGTCTTCCGATGCGCCCACCAGCGAGTGGCTGATGACGACGCCCAGTTGCGAATCCACGCTCCAATGAATGAACAGGCCGAAACCCAGATCGCGAAACCACTCGACCCGCTCGGGGCGGTTGGCGGCAACGGTGGACATCATGAGGCCAAACGTGAGCGTGCAAGCGAGCGTGGCGGAGAAAAGGCGGAAGGATGGCATTCGTTTCATGGGTCTGCTCTGCTTCGCTGGGTTTCGTGGTAAACCGTCACAGCGTTCCTTAAGTCCTCGTCGAGTCTGCGGCATCCGATCCTGCTGGTCTAGGGCGACTGGCGTCCAAGCAGGTCCGCCAGGCTGAAGGAGGCCGACCAGCCATTGGACGCGATCAGAGTGTCAGGCGGCTTGGTCTGATTGATGAACGGAGTGCCGCCCGGCTGGCGAAAGGCGACGCGATTACCCCGCACCTCGTGGCCCGAATCGCGCGAAATGCCGCCCGAATAATTGAACAGCGTCACCGCCGCCCAGGCCGGATGCGTCTTCGCCGGCTCGCGCCGCAAGTTGGTTCGATACTGCTTCGCCATAAGGACTGTGTTGCCCAAGACGCGGGCGCGGTGTCCACCATTGACGTTGATGCCCACGATGCCCGGGTTCACCAGGACATTACCCACGGCGTCCACAAACTCGCCGCCGTCCTCGTCCGCCGGGAGATCGTTGAGCTGAATGCCGCAACCGTATTGGTTGTAAAGCCCGCCGCGACCGGCTCCGACAAGAAGGTTGCTGGCGACCAGCAAGGGCGAGTCCCGCGTACCGGAGCTGCAATACACATTGATGAAGTCGGTAAGGTAGCTCCGGCCCGGTTCATTCAGGCATCGGTTCCACGCGATGACGTTGCCCGGACCGCTGACGCGAATGAACTGAATCCCGTCGGCCGTCCAGCCCCAATCGCTGTTCTCCGTGTATTCGGCCTGCAGACAATACAAATCGTTGCCCACCACCCGCACGTCCGTGACCGGATGGTTGGTGCTGCCGAAGACGCGCACGCAAAAGCCCTGGATGAACGCGAAGAAGTTGCTCTCGATGAGCAGGTGGCTGGACTGCCACGTCAGAACGCCGCCGCCATTGCCCGGATCCAGGCCGTCGCTCGCCGGGCCGTTCGTACCCCAGAAAACGCAGTCCCGAATGACCACCCGCCCCTTGAAATGGTTGTCAATGCGAATGGCGTATTCGCCCGCACGCGGCCAGAACAGCCGGCGCTCGATGAGGTGATCGGCATCACCGACAATCCGCAGCGCCGGGCTGGGCTGGTAACGCGCCAAGTCCGGTTGGCGCAGTTTCAGCGCGACGCGCTCCTCAGCTTTGCCCGCCTCGACCGCGGGCGCCATGGTCAGCCAAGGACACAAACACACCATGACCAGTGCGGGACCAGGCGCGTCGCTGAGGAAACCGAAGAAAGCAATTCGCTTCATGGGTTTGCTTCGGTTTGCAGCGCTTCCACATATACCGCATAAACCCGCGCGTCTTCGAGGCGCAGGCCGTCGAAGTTCACCCGGATGCGGATGGGGCGGTCGGACTTCACCGTGTCGCGGCTCTTCCAGCGCACGGGCAGGCGGAAGGCGGAATCGTCCTGAAAGGGCAGACACTCGGCGGCAGTGTGGCCGGGGAGCGGCCGGAATTGTTGGTCGAGAATCTCGACCGCCAGCCGGGCGTGCTCGGAAAGATGGCTGGCGTTCAGAAACACCTTTGCGCCACTCGCGGGCAAACGGAAGGGCGCGCTGATGAAATGGGGGTTGACCACGTCCACCCAGGTTTGGCCTTCGATGGGGGTGCGGGTGGCGTGGAAGTAACCCAGCCGGTCGCGTCGCCACCACGCCGCACGGATGCCGGAGCTGCCGCCCGAACCCCAGATCGAATACCAGGTCACGGTCTTGTCGCCGATGTTTACCACACCCTGACCTTGCGCCAGCCGGGGCGGGTCGCCTTGCGGGCTGACCGTGCGCCAGCCTTCCTCGCGCGACTCGATGATGCGGAAGTCGGGAATCGGCTCGTGATAATGCAAGCCGTCGGCGCTCACCAGCAGACCGATGTCCATGCGCAGGTCCCGGCGGTCGTCCGAGTGCAAGGGCGCGTTCCACTGGCCGTAGAAGCCGAGGATGACATTGCCGCGATCCCAGAGGCCCGCGCCCAGATGCACCTGCGGCCCGACCTGGTAGTTCAGATGCACGGGCCGTGGCGGCACGTCGTCGCGGCGGAAGCCCAGCGCGCCCCCGTCGGTCCAGTGCTCGAAATCATAGGAGGCCAGCGTGAGCAGCACGCGCTTCTGGAAGGCGCGGTCCAGACCGGCGTTCTGGCCGTTGACGTAATAGCAACCGTCACGTTTGACGAGGCCGGTGTTTTCGATGCGGACGTGCGTGACGGGATTGCGCGGTGAGGTTTTCCAGCGCAGACCGTCGGGACTGAACGCGACGCAGCCCTGGTTCTTGCTTCGGTCGGACTCGACCTCGCAGAACATCTTGAAGCGGCGCGCGGGATCGGGATCGTCCGGTTCGTCGAGCACGTTGCAGGACATCACCCGTCCGCCGAATTCCAGGTCCACGAGGTTGTTGCTCGTCGAGCCAGCGTAGTTGACCAAGCCGAGGGCGGGTTTTTCCCAACGGAAGCCGTCCCGGCTGGTCGCGTAGCAGAGGCGGAGCGGCCCGTGCTCCGGTTTGCCGCGGCCGAGATACCACATGCGCAACTCGTCGCCGACCTGCAGCACCGTGCCGTAGTAGCTCAGGGACTCGCTGTCGGGCGCGTTCGGCCCCCCAGGCTTGAGGACAGGGTTCGCGGCGTCACGCTGGGCAGAGATGAGTTCAAGTTGCAGCCCGTGGCGGAAGGGCACGCTGTGAGAGTCGAACGGGAACAGGACGGCCTCGCTCGACGCACCATCCCCGGGCTGGGTTAGGTCAACCATGAAGCCGGCCGCGTTGCTTGTGCCGTGGGGCCAAACCAACAGCATCGCGATCGTCAGGTGAAGGCGGTGGCGCAGTTTGAAAAACCGAGCCGTGTCCCAGGCCCGGATTCCCGCGCTCGCCGTGACAAGTGCAGGGAACGGGCTGAGGTTGAGAGGCGGTGGGTTCATGAGTGGGTTGCCTGTTCTTCCGAAAATCGCCCGAGGGTTCAGCGGCGCGTTCGGGTGAAGGCCGGGCGCAAGCTTTCCCGAAAAATTACGCAGAAGCCGCGGCGACTCGCAGGCAGTGGCGCTGCCGTTCGGAGGGAAACGGCCGAGGGCGGGAACAACTCGCAGGACCTCAATAGCGGCATTGGATGATTTCGTGGAGGTCTTCGACGAGGACTTCGACGCGCTGGCCGCGCTGCTTCAACTGCGTGCTTCGGTTCAGGGCCTTGGCACTCTTGAGGCCGCCAGGGAACTCGAGGGTCGCTCGGAAGATGGGCGCATCCTCGATCAGGCCGGGCAGCACGTACGGGCGGTCCTTGGCGGGCGTGGTTTGCGGCGTGGCGTGGTAGGCGATCAGGTGAACGCGCAGGGTGCGCGCGGCGGGATCGTCGGTGACTACGGCCTCCACGTTGGCCGGCGCGGTGATGCAGACGCGCGGGTTTGGATTCAAGAACCGCAGAGCGTTGGCGAAGAGCTTGCGCGCCTCGACGATGTGATGCTCGCTGGCCGTAGCGGAGTCGGGCGAGCCGGCGAACGTGAGCACCGTGCCTTTGCCGACGGGGTGGATCAGCACGGCTGGGCCGACGACCTGCCGCGCGCTCAGCGGCCAGTCGGCGTTGTAGCCTTCCGGGTTGGCCAGCGAGGCGCGGTGGGAGTCGAGCAACTCACCGACGGGTGTTGCGGTGGTGGGTTCGTAGATGGTGGCCGGGCCGCGGACGAGGAAGGGCCAGTCGGGGCGCAGCCCATCGGTTAACACCTGCATTGGCTCAGGTTGAGCGCCGAACCGCATCCAACTATCCGATCGCTCGAGCCTCGCTTTCACCTCCGCCCCGATCAGGCCCTCCAGCGTCGAGTTCGGCCGCGGTTCGCCCAGGCGGTCGAACTGTCCGCTTTGGCCCGTGATGAGCAGCTTGCCGCCTTGTTCGACGTAGCGGCGGAAGACAGCCGCTTCGCGCTCGGACACTATGGCGGCGTTGGGCAGGCAGACGACCGGGAACTGCCGGAGGCCGTCGAGTGTCAGGGCTTCATCGAAGACAAAGCTGAAGCCGAGATGCTCATACACGCAGGCCTTATGCGCGCCTTGGACACTTTGGAAGTAAGTGGCCGGCTTGTCGCGGCCGATCCAGTCGCGGGTGCGGGCGCTGAAGTAAAGGCCCACTTCCATCACCGGCTTGTGCCCGAAGTGCGCGCGCTTGCTCCGTGCCTCGCCGAGCAGGGAGCCGATGCGGTCGTAGGCCACGGGATCGAGCCAGCCGTCGTAGGCGGTCTTGTCAATCATCGTCACAAACGCGCCGTGGGCGAGCAGGGTGAACAGTTCCCAACGCATGTCCTGCAAAGGCCGCGTGGTCTGGTCGTGATACATGCGGACGCCGCGTTGGACGGCGACCTGGAAGGGCTTGCCCGGCGTGGCGGACCGATACCACGCGGCGTTGAAGCTGGCCGTCAGCGCGCCAAACGCCCACAGACCCGCCTCGCCGGTGACGAAGTCGCCATTGCCCGCATGGACGACCGGCGTTTGTCCCACCTCCCAGGAAAAGGGCGGGCTGCCGTGGTAGTTGAAGTCCACCGTCGCCCGCGGATCGAGCGAGCGGACGTAATCCGTCAGCATCTTCTCCAACCGATCGCTGGTGGCGTAACGGAATTGCAGCATGCGGTCCCAGTCCTCGTCCTCCCAGTTCACGCCCTTGGGCAGGGGGCGGCCGTATTCGGCCTGAAAGAGTGCCTGGCAGTGGTCGCACCAGCAGCCGGTGGGCGGACCGAAGCCCTGATCTACCATGTCGAGGTGAAAGCCCGCGATGCCGTAGTCGAGCATCTCGGCCAGCAGGGCCTTGACGACGTTGGTGTAGGGCGTGTTGTAACAGACGAGGTGGTGGATAGGCTCGCCGTTGGCCTGGCGGGCTTTCCACTCCGGATGCTGGCGCAACTCGTGAGCCGGGTACTGGAGTTGGCAATAGGCAATGATCGGCAGGTTGAGCTTGCGCCCCTCCTCGACCGCCTCGCGGAGCACGTCGCGGTCGCCGAAGCTCGCCGGCTTGGGGACCCGGTTCGAGGTGTGGAAGGTGAAGTCGCCGTCGCGCACCCAGAGGACCAGATACTCGGCGTGGGCCGCGGCGCAGCGGCGGACGATGTCGCGGCCGTTGAAGTGGGCGGCGTAATCGGGCGCGTGCTTGCCTCCCGCGAACTGCGCACCCGTTGGGCCGACTTCCATGCCCACCAGCGCGCGCGCGAACCAGGACGGGTGAGCAGTCGCCGCGAGCACGGGCGGCGTTCCGAGGGCGGCGAACATCAGGGCCACCATCAGCCCGTGGGTTCGCGTGGTGGGCCGTCTCAAAATGCGGTTTGCGGTCATAGGTTTCTCAACGATGGCCGCGCCCTTGGGCTGTGTCGAACCAAACGCAGCGCTGGCAGACCTGCGGTTGGCGGGATGCTCGGAGCCGCGTGACCGGAACGGCCGCGTGGCGAGGGAAGAGCGCGGCCCCCGCGCGCCGGTTCCGTTGAGCGGCAACCGTGATTGACCGGCATCGGGCAGGGGCGCAGTTTTCGCGCGCGTTCGCCGGCCGGACCGACCAACGCGCCAAGACCATGCAAGACCAGCTTGAACGGACGGATTTCCTGGTAATCGGCAGCGGCATTGCCGGTTTGTTCTACGCGTTGAAGGCGGCGGCGCGAGGGACCGTGATCGTGGCGACGAAGAAGACGAGCGCGGAGTCGAACACCAATTACGCGCAGGGGGGCATCGCGTCGGTGATGAGTCGCGAGGACACGTTCGACCTGCACGTCCGGGACACGCTGACTGCCGGCGCGGGGTTGTGCCGGGAGGACGTGGTGCGGACGATCGTTCAGGAAGGGCCGGCCCGCATCGCGGAGCTGGTGGAACTGGGGGTGCAGTTCTCGGAGCGGGCCGTCCCGGAACAGCCGGGCCACCGCGAACTCGATTTGGGGCGCGAAGGGGGACACTCGAAACGGCGAATTCTGCACGCGAAGGACATGACCGGCCGGGAGATCGAGCGGGCGCTGCTGGCGGCCGCGGCCCGGCAGCCAAACATTCGGTTCCTCGAGAACCACATCGCGATTGACCTCATCACGACGCAGAAACTGGGCGGCTCGGGTCCCAATCGGTGTTTGGGGGCGTACGTGCTGGACAAGCGGACGCAGCGGGTGCGCACCTTTGCCGCGCGCCAGGTGGTGCTGGCCACGGGCGGCTGCGGCAAGGTGTACCTCTACACCACCAATCCGGACATTGCGACGGGCGACGGGGTGGCGATGGCCTATCGCGCTGGCGTGGGCGTGGCGAACATGGAATTCATCCAGTTCCATCCCACCTGCCTCTATCATCCGAAGGCCAAGTCATTCCTGATCAGTGAGGCGGTGCGCGGCGAAGGGGCGGTGCTGCGGACGTTCGACGGGCGGGAGTTCATGGACGCGTACCACCCCCTGAAATCACTGGCGCCGCGCGATATCGTGGCGCGAGCAATTGACAGTGAGATGAAGCGCAGCGGCAGCGACCATGTGTATCTGGACATCACGCACAAGCCCGCGCCGTTCATTATTCAGCGCTTTCCCAATATCTATCGCACCTGTCTCGACCTGGGCCTCGACATCACCAAGGAGATGATTCCGGTGGTGCCGGCGGCGCACTATCAGTGCGGCGGGGTGATCACGGATGTGGATGGCCAGACCGAGCTTGCCGGGTTGCAGGCCATCGGCGAGGTGGCCTGCACCGGGCTGCACGGCGCGAACCGGCTGGCCAGCAACTCCCTGTTGGAGGCCCTGGTCTGCTCGCACCGGGCCGCCTCACGCGCGATGGAAACTGCGGGGCCGGTGGAGTCCGGCATCCCGGAATGGCAATCCGGCCGGGCCCACAATCCCGACGAACTGGTGGTGATCTCGCATCTCTGGGACGAGATTCGGCGCCTGATGTGGGATTACGTCGGGATCGTTCGGACCAACAAGCGCCTCCAGCGGGCGGAGAAGCGGTTGCAGAATCTCCAGGCCGAGATCCGCGACTACTACTGGGACTTTGTGGTGAACTCGGACCTGCTCGAGCTGCGCAACATCGCCACCGTCGCCGAGCTGATCGTCAATTGCGCGATGCAGCGGACGGAAAGCCGGGGGCTCCATTGCAACCTCGATTACCCGCAAGCGGACCCCGCGTGGGCCCAACGGGACACCATCGTCCGCCGGTCGGGCTGAGACGGAAAGATTCAACTGAATGCAGGGTGGAGCGGGCCACCGGCCCGTTCTGCCGGGTGACCCGCCCGACAGTCGAACGCACGAAACTCCCACTGAAGGGTGTGCGGCTCCCGTGCGCACCGCTGGGCGGCAAGTTGCCGCCCAGAACGGCCAGGTTGGCCGTGCCACCAAGAACCTACTGCATCGGTCGGGCTGAGACCGGCCAGTTGCTCCCGATACGGGCCGGCGCGCGGTCTCACTCCGCCCGGCTGAACTGAAAGATTTGCGCGCCGTAGCCGGGCACGTCGAGGAAGAGCCCGCGCTGACGGAGTTCGGCGGAGTCGCGTTCGTAGGTTTCCGGGGCGAGCAGGCCGTGGAGGCGCCACCGCGGGGCAATCGGAGGTACGATGACCGGCGCAAACGTCTGGGCCCGGGCGGGTGAGAGGTTCACCAGCACGAGGTCAAAGGCATCCGGTCGCGCCTGCCATTGGACGAGGGCGAACGAGCGATGGGAGTCATTGTCCGGGGCGACGGGACGCGCGCGGAGCCACCGGGCCTCGCCGCGGCCGACGGCCGACCGCTGGATGGCCTCGAGCAACTCCCGGTAAAGGGCGGCGACCCGCGGGTCCGCCGGCTCTGGAGGTCGCCGCTTGAGTTGCACGGGTACCCGCTGGCGTACCCCTTCCAACTGGCCTTCGTGGAGCAAGCGCGCCCCGGGCAGGCCGAGCAGCAGCAACGCGGCCGCCCGATGAACCTGCACGGGCCAAACGGCGGCGGCGCGCTGTTCGTCGTGGTTTTCCAGGAACCGCAGGCAGTGCGCTTGAAACTCCGGTGACTGCGCATTCAGATGCCCCACGACCGCGGTCGGGGACTGCGTGACGAGGTGATCGTAGAACCGCTTGTCGTACACGTAATCGAACCCCAGCTCGAGCAGGCGCGGCTCGAGGTCCCAGTACACCTCGGCCACCAGGGTGCAATCCGGGTGGGCCGCCTTCACGACGGGAAGGGCGTCCGCCCAGAACTCGCCGGAGGCCGCCGGCACGGTGGTGGGGAAGTCGGCCCAGGTGCGGTCGAAGACGTCGGCCAGCACCAGCATGGCCATGTCGCACCGAATCGCGTCGCACTGCCCTGCGATTTGCTGGAGTTCCGCGGTGAGCGCCGCCCGCGTATCCCGCCGGCGGAGGTCGAGTTGGACGGTGTCCGTCCAGGGCGGGAAATTGGGGTCCCGCCCGTGCGCCAGCCAGCGCGTGCCCGCATCGCCCACCTGACGGAATGCGCCGGGTGCCGGCGTGCGGGTGTGGACGAACCGTTCCGGGTGGGTTTGCACCCAGGGATGGTCCAGGCCGACGTGATTGGGCACGAAGTCGAGCATCAGCCGCAGGCCGTGCCGGTTCAATTCCCGCCGGAAACGGTGCAGGGCGGCGTCGCCTCCGAAAGCCGGCGCGACCCGATAACTGGCGATGGCGTAGGGGGACCCGGTCAGGTCCGCGCTGTGGAATCCGTCCAGCAGGGCGCGGCCTTCGCGCTGCAACTCGCGGCTGCCGCGCGCGTCGGCGCGGGCGCGGGGGCCCACCTCCCAGACTCCCATGAGCCAGACGTGGGTGCAACCCAGGCGCAACCAGCGCAGCAATTCGCTTTCCGGCACATGCGCGAGATCCACGGGCTCGCCGTGCGCTTCACTGAGTTCACCCAGCCAGCAGCGGGTGTTGACTTCGTAAATCAAGGGATGGTTGGCCATGCGGGTCAGTCGCGCGCGGGTGTCCGAGTTGCGCCGATTCCGGGCAGCGGCCCCGGTCCGACCCGGGCAGCAGCCGCCGGCGTTCCGGCCGCGGGCGCCGGGGGTTGCGGCGCGGGCGGGCGGGCGGGAATCCCCGTGGCGGCCGGTGGGAAGCGGGCGGCCGAATCAGAGGTTGCGCAGGACGCGGCGCGCCTTCTTGGGGTCCGACACCCGGAGAACCAGGAGGCCGCGTTTGGCGGTCGGGCTGCTGGCGGCGTACAGGTATTCGATGTTGATTCCGGCCTCGCCGAGCTTCTCTGCCACCCGCGCGAGCGTGCCGGGCTTGTTCTCCCCCTCGAGCAGCAGGACGTCATTTTCCACCACCAGCGTGCCGCGTTCGCCGAGGAGGAACAAGGCCCGCTGGGGGTCGCTGACCACCATGCGAACGACCGTGTGATCCACCGTGTCGCTCGTCGAGACGGCGAAGACGTTGATGCCCGCTTCGCTCAACGCCGCACACAAGCGCGCGAGGGTGCCGGGACGGTTCTCGAGGAAGATCGCGAGTTGGGTGGCAATGGTCATAAGGAGGTTGCTGAAGTTGCTGAATTTCCGCACGGAATCTAGGCCGCTGGCAGGCATCCGCAAAGGAATTTGCGACGGGCGGAGTCACGGGGGGGCCTCGGGAAGGGCTGGCCTGACGGCGGACGGGCGGTTAGGCTGCCGCCATGCATTTGCGAAACCGACATTCCGGCGTCCGGCCGGGCTGGTGGGTCTGTCTGCTGGCCCTGGGCATTCAGGCCTGGGGTGCCCCGGCCGGGGCCCGCCCGAACCTGATCTGGATCATGGCCGACGATTTGGGCTGGGGCGAAGTAGGTTGCTACGGGCAGCGGGTGATCCAGACGCCGCACCTTGATCGCATGGCGGCCGAGGGGTTGCGGTTCACGCAGTTTTACGCGGGCGCCACGGTGTGCGCGCCCTCGCGCAGCGTGCTGATGACCGGGCAGCACCACGGGCGCACGCGCGTGCGCGGCAATGCGGGCCCTGGCGACCCGCTGGCGCAGGCGTTGCGGGCGGAGGATCGCACCGTGGCGCGCGTGCTGCAGGAGGCGGGCTATGTGACCGCGCTGATCGGCAAGTGGGGCCTGGGCGACGAAGGCGCAGCGGACTGCGGCCTCCCGCGTCGGCAGGGCTTTGACCACTTCTTCGGCTACCTCAACCAGCATCGGGCGCACAACCACTTCCCCGAGTTCCTCTGGCGCAATGAGGAAAAAATCCCGCTGCCCAATCCGCTGGTCCCCGTGGGTGACCAGGGCGGCGGATACAGTCCGGACGGACTCTTGTATGCGGATGACCTCTTCGCCGATGAGGCGCTCAAGTTCGTTGCCCGCCACCCGGACCGGCCGTTCTTCCTCTATTGGAGCCCGGTCATCCCCCACGCGAACAACGAGCGGAAACGGGCCCTCGGCGCTGGCGCGCATGTGCCCGACTACGGCCCGTATGCCCTTGAGGAATGGCCCGTGCCGGACAAGGGGCACGCCGCCATGATCACGCGCCTGGATGGCTACGTCGGCCGCCTGCTGGCACACCTGCGGCAACTGAACCTGGCCCACCGCACCCTCGTGTTCTTCACCAGCGACAACGGCCCGCACGGGGAAAGCGGCCACTCGCTGGCGCGCTTCCAGCCGACCGGACCGTTCCGCGGTCTGAAGCGCAGTCTGACCGACGGCGGCATCCGCGTGCCGGGCATCGCATGGTGGCCGGGCACGGTGGCGGCGGGTCGGGTGTCCGACCATGTGGCGTACTTTGGCGACTGGTTTGCAACGGCGTGTGAACTGGCCGGCGCACCCGTGCCCGTGGGCCTGGATTCGATCAGCTTCGTGCCGGAACTACTGGGCCAGACGGCTCGCCAGTCGCGGCACGAGTTCCTGTATTGGGAATTTCACGAGGGCGGATTCAAGCAGGCCGCGCTCCTCGACGGGCGTTGGAAAGGCATCCGCGCCGACCGGCGGGAAGCCCCGATCACGCTGTACGACCTGCGGAGCGATCCCGGCGAAACCAACGACGTGGCCGCCAGCCATCCGGACCTCGTGGCGCGCCTCCACGACTACCTTGGCCGGGCGCGCACCCCATCGCCCGAGTGGGAACCGCGCTGGCGATAGCCGCCGCGGACGCTTCCCGGTGGCCGGGCGCGCGGCGTCAATTCGTCGGCCAGAACCGGAGCAGGATCACGCCGTGCCGGCCCACGTGTTCGCGGAGTGGGTCCTGGCACCGGCCGCGATCCCGTTCCCGCCACCGGTCACGGGCCCGCCATGACCCACGCCTCGTTGAAATGCGCGTGTTTGATGGTCTTCGATGCGGGGTCGCCGTCCACGTCCTTGGGCAGGCTGCGCTGGTTGAGGTGAAAGCTGTACGTGGCGTGCAGCGACCCGTCCCGCGCCTGCAGGATCGAGGGATAATGGTACGCGCCCGCCTCGGGACCGGGCGGATCCTGTTCGAGGTGACGCCGCCACTTCCAAGACTTCCCCTCGTCGTCGGAGATCATGACCACCAGGCTGTGGCGTTCGCGCTCGGTGTCGTTGTTGATCAAAACCCAATGCCCGTTCCGCAGGTGGATCAGGTCCGCGCCGGCGCCGGGATTGGGCAGATCGCTGTCGGTGGTCTCGCCCCAGGTCTCCCCGCGGTCGCGCGACCAGGCTTGCTGGAGCCGTTGGGGGGGCGGCCCATTGTCGCGCATCAAGGTGTAGAGCGATCCGTCGGCGGCGCGGGCGATGGCGGGCTGGATGTTGCCGGCGCCGATCAAGGGCCGGCTGGTGTGCCACGTCTGGCCCCAGTCATCGGTGATCGCCATGAGCGAGAAACTGAAGCCGTCATGGTAGAGCGGGACGATCAACCGCCGGTCGTCCATTAGGAACGGCCGGGCGCGGGTCATCCAGCCCAGCCGGCGATACAGCTTGTCGGCCGTGTGCTCGCGCATGGCGCGGAGAAAGTCTTCAGCCTCGCGGCGGGTGCGCTCGGGCAACGTCAGCGCGCGCAGTAACGCCTCCAACTCTGGCAGGCGGCGCTCCACCTCGGCGTCGAATTCCGGTCCCGGCTTGAGGTGGACCACCTCGGAGCCCGACCAGCGCGGCGGGCCGTCGCGATGGTAATCGCTGGAGACCCGGACCTTGAGCAGCGCACTTTCCCAGGTGTTGGCGAGGATCGTGGTGTGAAACAGCCACAGCCGTCCGCGCGGGTCCACGAAAAGGCACGGATTGCCGTCGGGAAACCCCGGCGTGTCCGCCATGACGAACGGCTTCGACCACTCCCGCGCGCCGCGCCGTTTGCGGGCGCCCATGATCTGGACGTCGTCCGCCGTGCGCTCGCCGGTGCCGCGAAACCACGTGACCAGAAGATCCCCTCGCGGGGTTTCAACGACGCAGGAGGCGTGATTGTGCAGGACTTCCCGCGGGAAAATCTCCTCCGCGCGGAAGAAGGGGCGTTCGGCGGGCGTGCCCGTTCGTCCCACCGCCGCCGCCATCACCACGGCAAGGAACAGGAGGCGACCGAGGCACACTGCTCGCGAACGGCTGGGCCGAGAACCGGCAGGCTGTTTCATGGCGGAAAAGTAGAACGGGCCGACGAACTGACGAGAAGCAATTTCCATCCTCCCACTCGCGCGGGCAGGGTGGCCGTGGTGGTTGCTGCGCCGCGGCCAGCCCGGGCGGGGCGCGCTCCCCACCGCGGGCGGTCAAAACACCTCGACCGGCAGGTGGGTGCCCGCCCGGACGGCCTGGGCAATGCGGGAGAGACTGCGCAAGGGCAGGTGGCCGCACTCGGGATGAATGATCGCGCGCATCGCCGAGTACACCTGCACCAGAGCGATCCGCGCGCCGGCGTCCCGCAATTCCCGCAGTCGGGCGACGAACTGGGTGATTTCCCCCTCGGGCGGTTCCTCGCCATGGAAGCTGGGGAACAAACTCTGGATCACCACCGGCCGCTGGCGGGCGAGCACGAGGATGTTCTCGAGCACTTTCTCGAGCGGCACCGTGGGCCGATTGATTCGCTCGTAGTACTCACGGGTGCCTGCTTCCAGCTTCAGCCAGATTTCGTCCTTCGGGGTCAGCAATTGCAGGCCCGCCCGCACCGATGGCGTGTCCAGGCCGGTGGCATTCGAGATCAGGACCAGCTTGAAAAACGGGAACCGGCCCAACGCGCGCAGATGCACCACCGCGCGGACCACCTCGGCGAACCAGGGGCTCTGGGTCGGTTCGCCGTCGCCGCTCAAGGCCACGTGCCGCAGCGTGAGCAACTCGGCCGGCAGGTTGCGGAATCCCGGCAGCGCCTGCAGCCGGCGGTCCCGCGCCAGCAGCAGCGTCTGCTCCAGCTCGCGGACCATCACCGCGACGTCCAGCGCGGTGTCGCGCGGGGGGAGCGCGCGGTTCACCTCGCAATAGACGCAGTCGAAGTTGCAGCGCTTGTCGGGATTCAGGTTGATCCCTACCGACAGACCATGCGCCCGGGGTGAAACGAGCACATAGACGAAGCGGTTATCGAGAAAGTTGCGGGCGTACCCGCAGGCGGTTTCCCAAACACTCCGGCTGGGCGGCGGCTCCGGCGGGAGCGTCGCCGCTTGCGATTCCGTGGCGGTTGTCATAGTCGGCGTGCCTGCCGCGCGCGTCCCGGTAAGCGGTCCGGCCCTCAGACACAGCGTCGGGAGTATGGGCTGCCGCGGCCGGGCCGCTTCCCTCAATTTGTGAAAATCACAACATTATTTGCTCTCGAAAACCGGGCCGGTGGGTGCCGCGGCCGCGCGCGCGGGCAGGCGGAAGGGCCGGGCTGTCGCGCGGCGTGTGGTAGGGCCGGGCTGCGTCCCGGCCGGGAGCCGGCGCCGACGCAGCGGCGCCCTACCAATCCAAGTGCTGGCGTGGGAGCAGCGGCGCCCTACCGCGAGAGTTGCGGCGCCGGCGCAACGGCGCCGTACCGCCCGGGGTGGTCAGGCTTCCGAAGCCGCAGCGTCCGTTTTACACCAGGCAGTCGGCGAGCAAGGCGCGGGCGCGCTCGTTGTCGTCGGTGGCCAGAATCACGCTGGTCCACCCGCCGTCGCGGCGGAGGATCCGCATGGCGCGGATGTTGAGGCCCGGTTCGCGAAAGCGGGCCGCCACTTTCGCCAGCGCGCCCGGCTCGTCCTTCACGCGGATGACCAAAACCTCCTCGCTGATGGCGTGAAAGCCGCCGTCGGCGAGCGCCCGCAGCGCTTCGTCGTAGGGCTCGGCCTCCAGCAGGATCACGCCGTGCGCGTGGTCGTCGGTGGCGTCAATGTCCACGATGTTGACCCCGCGCGCGGCGAGGCATTCGGCGATATCCGCCAGCGTGCCCGGGCGGTCGGGCGGGGTAATGACGGTGATCTGTTTCATGAACCTGGAGCGGCCGCCAACGAGGCGGCGATCTCGGCGACCACGGCGTCCACCGTGGCGCGGGTGACGTGGGGCATCGTGATCAGGTGGGCGATGTTGCGGCTGGGCGCCATCTGCCACCGTGCGATCACCCGTTCGCCCGGCCGCGGAAAGACGACGGTGATCGAGTTGCGGTGTCGCCACGCCGCGATTCCCGCCGCCTGCAACCGCGCCTTCGCGTAGTCGGCCAGCGCCAGCGACCGCTGCGCCCGCCGCCGTAGCCCCGCCTCGCCGCGCCGCTGGAGCGCGCTCCACAACACCAGCGGCGCCAGCGCGTTGCGGCTGCCCGCGATGGTCGTGTCCCGGCATCCCACGTACTCGACCGCCCGGGCCACGCGATCCACATGGCGCTGTCGCGCCAGCACCACGCCGCAGGGCATCGGCGAGCCGATGAACTTGTGCCCTGACACGGCGATTGAGTCCACGCCCGCATCAAACCCGAACGGCTGCGGATCGTCCACCCACGGCAGGATCATCCCCGACAGCGCGGCGTCGGCGTGGAGGTAGTACCGAGCGATCGCCAGGTCGGCGAGGATGGCGCGGATCCGAACCAGGTCGTCCACCGCGCCGTGCATGGTAGTGCCGATGTTCACCAGGATGATTGGCGGCACATCCCGGTGCAGCCGCAGTGTTTCCCGCAGATCGTCGTAGTCTATCTCCCCGTCCTCGCGGCCCCGGATCATGATGCTGCGGGCGCCCAGCACGCGCACCACCTTGGCGGCGGAGTAGTGCGTGTGTTCGGAGAAGTACACGACGCCGTCGGGGAACAGTTCGCGGGCGAGGAACAACCCGTACAAGTTGCCCTCGGTGCCGCCGCCGGTCATGTAGCCCCAGGTCTCTCCGGGCGGCGCGCGGAGATGCTTTTGGAAGAACGCGATCACCTCGCGTTCGAAGGCGAAGGTGTTCTCCCGGTAATACGAGTCGGCGAACGGGTCGCCCACGTTGTTGAGCGAGAAGGTGAGGAACCGGGCGATTTCCGGGCACTCGTAGTCCTGGCTGACCGGGTAGCCGACGAGGCTCGGCGCCAGCGATTGCATCTGGCGATGGAACTGATCGAGCCGCGCCCGGGCCGCCGCGGGCAAAGGCGGCATGGGCTCGATGGCATCCAGCAGGTCCGCAGGGTTCATGGCGAGGCCGGGGTTGGGCGGGGGGGCTGGCCATCGGGGACGGCGCGGTCCAGACCCAGCACGGTGAGGATTCGTCGCAATTGTGCTTCCAGCAGGGCGTGGTCACCGTCATTCCACACCACAAAGTCCGCCGCGGTCAGCTTGCGCTCGATGGGCCACTGCGCTGCCAGTCGCTGGGCGATTTGCTCGGCCGACCAGCCGCGCGCCTGCAACCGCTCCCGCTGCACCGCCGGCGAACACGCCACGCACACGGTCGCCGTCACCTCGCGTTCGGCGCCCGTCTCGAAGAGCAGGGGAACCACCACCACGCCGGCCGGCTGCCCGGCCCGCCGCCACACTTCGGCCTCGGCCCGCCAGACGGCGCGGATGCGGGGATGCAGGATGGCCTCCAGTTGCTGCCGCGCCGCGGGATCGGCGAACACCCGCGCCGCGAGCGCGTCGCGGCGCAGAGCGCCCGAGGCGTCGAGCATCTCGGGGCCGAACCGGGCCACGATCTCCGACAACGCGGGCTGGCCGGGCGCGACCACCTGGCGCGCCACCACGTCCGTGTCACAGACCGGCCACCCCCAGCGTTCCAGCAGCGCGCTGACGGTGGACTTGCCCATCCCAATCCCGCCGGTGAGCCCCAGCAATTTCCAGCCCGTGCCGGAACCGCCCGCCCGGTCGCCGGGACCCGCCGATTCAGCAGCACCACTCGGCAGACGCTGGCTCATCGCCGCCCCTCCGCCCGCAGAAAAGCGACCAACCCGGCGGGTTGGTCCGACTGCAGGCCGTCCGCGTCGAGGGCGACCATCCGCCGCCAGAACGCGGGTTCCTCCCACGGTCCTTGAATGTCCAGCCACACTTGAAACCCGGCCGCGCGAACTTGCCGGACCTTTTCCGCCGTGTAAGCGGTGGCCGGGCCATCGAGAATTTCCACCGGATAGCGCTCCCGAAGCGCGGCGGCGTCGAGCGTTCGCAAATCCTCGGCGTGCGGGCTGACCATCAGAGGCAAGTCGGCCGCAACCTGCCGCCAGGCGGCCACGGAATCGAGCCGGTCATAGATCACCGTGTGCGCGGCCATGCCGGCTGCGCGCAGCGCCTGCGCCACCACCTGCCGGTCGCCGTCCTTGAAATCCAGGTACAGGCCGGCGCGGTCGCGGAGCGCCTCGAGCCCCTCAGCCAGTCGGGGAATCGTTTCCGCTGCGGCAGCCGGTCCCGACCCGCGCAGGCGCAGCTTGGCGAGGTCGGGCCAGGACAGGTCGGCCACCCGGCCCTGTCCGTCCGTGGTGCGATCCACGGTCGGGTCGTGCATCAACACGTGCTCCCCGTCCCGGGTCCGCCGGACGTCCAATTCCACGTAGTCGGCGCCGGCTCGAAGGGCGGCCGCGATCGCGGACCGCGAGTTCTCCGGCGCCCGGGTATGGTCGCCGCGATGCGCTACCACCACCGGCCGGTGGGGACCCGGCGGGATCCGGCCGGCCACCGCCCGGCCGAGAGCGGCCCCGGCCAGCGCTCCGACGAATTCACGACGGTTCACGCCAGCGGAGGCTAGCCGTCGCCTTTCGGGACGCGAGAAAAGAACGCAGGCGAAGTTCAGCGCGCGAGGGATCGCGGTGGGGGAGCGAGCCGGACTGCCGGCGATTGAGCGCGCCCTTTCGGCTTCGAAGGAACGGCGCTGCGTGAGGGTGACGTGGTCGTTGACGGGGGCAGACGACTGCGGGAGTTTCGGCTTCGACGGCTCATCCGCCACCTTGATGGCTTTGGGGGCCGGCTATAACCGACGCAGGCTATGAATCGTCGTGCTTTCCTGTTTCGCAGTGCCGCCGCCGCCGCGTGTCTGAAACTGCGCGGCCTTGCGAGGGACGCCGTGGGCGACCGCCAGTTCACCTTGAGCCTGAGCCCGGGAAGCATCGGGGTGGGGGCCGGTCAGCGCGAGGCCCTCGAGTTGGCGGCCCGGCACGGGTTCGAGTCGGTCGAGCCCTACGGGAGCGAATTGGCGCGGCTGTCGGCGGAGCAGTTGGCGGATTTGCGGGCGCTGCTGCGGGAACGCGGACTGGTTTGGGGGGCGGCCGGGCTGCCGGTGGATTTTCGCGGGAGCGAGGAGAAGTTCACGGAGGGATTGCGGGAACTGGCGACCCAGGCTTTGGCGCTGCAACGGGCCGGTGCCAGTCGGGTAGGTACGTGGTTGTCCCCGGCCCACGCGTCGCTGACCTATCGGCAGAACTTCGAACAGCATCGGCGGCGGCTGCGCGCGGTGGCGGAGGTGTTGCGCGATCACGGCTTGCGCCTCGGCCTCGAATACGTGGGGACGATCTCGGCGCGCGCGCGGGCCCGATACACGTTCATTCACACCCTGGCGGAGACGCGCGAATTGATCGCCGAGATCGGGACCGGCAACGTGGGGGTGGTGCTGGACTCCTGGCACTGGTGGCAAGCGGGCGATACCGAGGAGGAACTGCTGGCGTTGCGACCCGCGGAGGTGGTGGCGGCCGATTTGAACGATGCGCCGGCCAACCTCGCCAGGGATCAGCAGCAGGATGGCCGGCGTGAACTCCCGGCCGCCACCGGCGTGATTCCCGTGGCCGCCTTTCTGCGGGCGCTGGAGCGGATCGGATTTGATGGCCCGGTCCGGGCGGAGCCGTTCAACCAGGCGCTCAACGCGCTGGACAACGAAGCGGCGTGCGCGGCCACCAGCGCGGCCTTGCGCCGCGCCCTGGCGCAGGCGGGCCTCTCGAAATGACGTGCGACGCGGAGCCGCCGATGCCCGAGAGCGAACCGGTGCGGTTGCCGGTGGACGGCGTGCTCGACCTGCATCCGTTCCGGCCAAAGGATGTCAAGGCGGTGGTACTCGACTACCTCGAGGAATGTCAGCGCGCGGGCGTGCGCGAGGTGCGGATCATCCACGGCAAAGGCATCGGCGCGCTCAAACAGACCGTCCACGCGCTGTTGGCCCCGCATCCGGCCGTTATCGAGTTTTATCTCGACCATACGATCTTCAGCGGCAGCGGGGCGACGATCGTGAAGCTGCGCGGGTGAGCCAGGATTCTGGTTGGGAATGGGAGACGCGGCTGCCCGGGGGGTGGGCGCGGTAGGGCCGGGCTGCGTCCCGGCCGGGTGGACGGCGCCGGCGCAGCGGCGCCCTGCCAGCGCAGGTGCTGGCGCGGGAGCAGTGGTGCGGTGCTGACCAGAACGCGGACTTCAGTCCGCGAAGCTCGGTCAGGGTCGGCGGGGTAAGGACACGGTAGGGCCGCGCTGCGGCGCGGCCGGGGGGCGGCGCCGGCGCAGCGGCGCCCTACCAGGGCAGGTGCTGGCGCGGGAGCAGTGGTGCGGTGCTGATCGGAACGCGCATTTCAGTCCGCGAAGCTCGGTCAGGGTCGGCGGGGTAAGGACACGGTAGGGCCGGGCTGCGGCGCGGCCGGACGACGGCGCCGACGCAGCGGCGCCCTACCAAGGCAGATGCTGGCGCGGGAGCAGTGGTGCGGTACCGATCGGAACGCGGACTTCAGTCCGCGAACGCTCCGTTAGAGTCGGCGGGGTAAGGACACGGTAGGGCCGGGCTGCGTCCCGGCCGGGTGGACGGCGCCGGCGCAGCGGCGCCCTGCCTCAACCCGAGGCGCCGCAAAGATGCCCGCGAGCGTTGAGGGTGGCGGCGTTTGGCGGCGCGCTCGTTAGCGGGCGGAGCCGGCGGAATCCCTTCCCACTGGGGCGTAAAGGGCGCATCCTTCGCGAAGTGAAGCCGAGCTTTGCGCTGCTGACAGATTGGTTGGTGGCTGGCAGTCCGATCTGGATTTTGCTGGGGCTGTTTGCGCTCTGGATGCTGGTGGACGCCGTGCGCCGCGGGGAGTGGTTGTGGGCGGTCTTCATCTTCCTGTTCCCGCCGCTCAACGCCCCGCTGTATTTCTTCCTCGTCTATCGCCAGAGCGTGGGCGGTGTGCGCGGATTTGAATTGCCCGGTGCCGCGGACCGGCGGCGGATCAAGGAATTGCAGGACCAGATTCACCATCTGGACAAGGCCCACCATCACTCGCAACTGGGCGACCTCTATTTCCGGCAGGGCAAACTGGATCAGGCCGAGGCGCGCTATCGGGCGGCCCTCGAGCGCGAGCCGGAGGATGCGGACACGCTCGCGCACTACGGTCAGTGCCTGCTGCGGCAGCGGCGGGCGGCGGAAGCCCTGCCGCTGCTCGAACGGGTGGTGGCGCAAGACCCGGGGCACGACTTTGGCCACACGCGCATGGCTCTGGCCGAGGCTTACGCGGCCCTGGGGCGCCCGGATGACGCCCTCGCCGCGTGGCAGGCGGTTCTGGAACGGCACACTTACGCCCGCGCGCGGGTTCAACTGGCAGAACTCTACCTAGCCCGCGGCCAACCCGAGCTGGCCCGCGGGGAGCTCGACGGCGTCATCGCAGACGACGCGCACGCGCCGGAGTTCCAGCGCCGGCAAGAACGGGTCTGGGTGCAGGGGGCCCGGACCTTACGGCGCGGCATCGCCTGAGGCCTTAATTGCGAGCGCAAAGCCCGCCCCGCTAAAAGGGGTGACTCCCTGCCGTCCGGCGACGATGCCCCGGTCCGTTTGCCAAGGGCTCCGCGCTTCCGCGGCGAGCCGCGGGGAGCATGGCTCGGGCTACGGGTTGGCCGGCAGCCATGCCAGTGCAGCATTGATTCACGGCCGGCTTTCCGATTTACTCCCGTCCGCTTCAAGTCGGGAATTCGCCCCATGCTGCGCCGCCACAAAGAAATCCGCAGCCGGGTCCAGATGTTTCTGGACGCGGCGCTGTTTGGCCTGGCGTGGTACCTCGCCCACGCCTTGCGGCAGGTATGGCACATCGAGGCGTTCGGCGGCACGCGGGAGATTGATCCGTTCACGGAGTACGCCTGGGTGTTGATGGTGATCATTCCGCTGTCGGTATTGTCGCTGCACTTTGTCGGCTTCTACCGGCGGCCGTGGCTGGCAAGCCGGCGATTGACGGTGTGGCAGTTGGCGAAGGCGTCGGTGTGGACGGCGCTGGGGATCATCCTGATCACCTGGCTGTTGCGGAAGGGCTACCTCATTCCGCGCGCGATGGTGCCGTTTTTCAGCGTGATCGGTTTCGGGCTAGTGTATGCCAAGGAGGAATTGCTCCTGGCGTATCGGCACAGCAGCGTGGGGCAGGCACAGGCCAAAAAGCGGGTCGTGCTGCTGGGGACCTGCGCGGACACCGCGCGCCTGCGACGGGCCATCGAACGCGACAACCGGGATGACGTGGTGCTGGTGGGCGAGCTGGACATCAACCGCGAGCCGATCGAGGAGTTGGTGCATCTGCTGCACGAGCATTCGGTCAACGGCGTGGTGCTCTCAGCGGCGCACACGTACTTCGGTCAGATCGAGAAGACCATCGAGGTCTGCGAGCGCGAGGGGGTGGAGGTGTGGCTGATGGCGGACTTCTTCAAGACGCAGATTTCCCAGACGCGGACGGATGAGTTCCTGGGCCGGCCAACGCTGGTTTTCACGTCGGTTCCGCAACCGTCGTTGCCGTTGCTCGCGAAGCAGAGTCTGGATTTTGTCGGAGCCACGGTGTTGCTGCTCGTGCTGGCGGTGCCTTTGTTACTGGTGGCGCTGGCGATCAAGCTCACGTCGCCGGGGCCGGTATTGTTCCGGCAGCAACGGGCCGGGCTCAACGGGCGCCCCTTCACCATGTTGAAATTCCGCTCGATGGTGACGGACGCCGAGCAGCGGAAGAGTGAGTTGGAGGCGTTGAACGAGATGACGGGACCGGTATTCAAGGTCACCAACGATCCGCGCATCACGCCCATCGGGCGCTGGTTGCGCAAGTACAGCGTGGATGAACTGCCCCAGTTGATCAACGTGTGGCGGGGGGAAATGAGTTTGGTGGGGCCGCGTCCCCTGCCGGTGGATGAGGTGCGGCGGTTCGACGACCCGGCGCATCGGCGCCGGTTGAGCGTCAAACCGGGGCTAACCTGCCTGTGGCAGGTCAGCGGTCGCAACAACCTGCGCGATTTTCAGGAGTGGGTGCGCCTGGATCTCGAGTACATAGATAATTGGTCGCTGTGGCTCGATCTGCGGATTCTGGCGCGCACGGTGCCGGTGGTTCTGGCGGGCGCGGGGGCCAAGTAGCAGGCGCCGGCCGGCGGCGTTCCGGAGAGGGGCAAACAGGATGAAACGAAGGGGGAAAGCGGTTTCACGGCCGGTATCGGTGGTGACGGGCGGGGCGGGGTTTCTGGGGTCGCACCTGGTGGACCTGCTGCTGGAACGCGGTCACCGGGTCATTGCGCTGGACAATCTGGTCACCGGCTCGATCGAGAACATCGCCCACCGGGCGGGCGACCCGGCGTTTCGCTTCGTCCGGCAGGACGTGACGGAGTACCTTTTCCTGGACGAGCCGGTGGATTTCGTCTGGCACTTCGCGTCACCGGCCAGTCCGGTGGATTACCTCGAGCTGCCGATCCAGACGCTGAAGGTGGGGTCGCTGGGCACGCACAAGGCGCTCGGTCTGGCGCTGCACAAGGGCGCGCGCTTCCTGCTCGCCTCGACTTCCGAGATTTATGGCGACCCGCTCGTCCACCCGCAGCGCGAGGACTACTGGGGCAACGTCAACCCGATCGGCCCGCGGGGCTGTTACGACGAAGCCAAACGCTTCGCCGAGGCGTTGACGATGGCCTACCGAAAGGAGCACGGGTTGCCGACCCGGATCGTTCGCATCTTCAACACCTACGGTCCGCGGATGCGGCTCGGGGACGGTCGGGTGGTGCCGGCGTTTATCGGGCAGGCGCTGGCGGGCCGGCCGTTGACCGTGTACGGCGACGGCTCGCAAACCCGGAGTTTTTGCTATTGCTCCGATCTCATCGAGGGCATTTACCGGTTGATGATGAGCCGCGAGTGGCGACCGGTGAACATCGGCAATCCGCGGGAGCTGACGGTCCGCCAGTTCGCCGAGACGATTATTCGGCTGACGGGGTCGCGCAGCCGGATTGGTTTTGAACCGCTGCCGCAGGATGATCCCAAGCAGCGGCAACCGGACATCACCCGGGCGCGCCGGGTCCTGCGGTGGGAGCCCCAGGTGGACCTGGAGGAGGGACTTCGCCGGACCATTGAATGGTTCAAGGAACGGACGGCGGGCGGGAAGGTCCGCGGGCCGCGTCGCGCCTGAGCCCGGCCTCGCATGTTCCGGCGTTGGGCCAATGTCTGGAATCCCGGCTCGGCCGCCGCTCGCAGCCGGGCCCGCCGGATCGAGCTGTTTCTCCGCCTCATCCCGCCGACTGCCGAGCGGTTTCAAGTGCTGGACATCGGCGGCACCAGTTGGTCGTGGCGGCATTTGGGGGTCACGTTCCCGCCGTTCTGCGAGGTGACGCTGCTGAACCTCGAGCCGGAGCCGGAGCCGTTGCCGCCGGGGTTTCGGTCGGTGGTGGGCGATGCGCGGCGCATGCCGGAATTCGGAGACGGGGCGTTTGATTTGGCGTTTTCCAACTCGGTCATCGAGCACGTCGGGACCCTGTATGACCAACTGGCGATGGCCCGGGAGGTCCGGCGGGTGGCGCGCGGCTACTTCGTGCAGACGCCCTACCGGCATTTCCCGATCGAGCCGCACTTTCTGTTCCCGGGCTGGCAGTACCTGCCGGTGTGGTTGCGGCGGCGCTTGTTGAACCGGCGCAATCTGGGCTGGATGCGCCGCGAGCCGGACCCCTTGCGCGCGCAGGCCGAGGTGGAGCAGGTACGGTTGCTGGATGCGCGGGAGATCCGGTTGCTCTTCCCGGACGGCGAGCTGTGGCGGGAGCGGTTCGGGCCGCTGGTCAAGTCGCTGGTGGTCTTCAAGCGGCCGGAGCCGCGTTAAGGCGGCCCGTCGCCAACGCGCAGCGAGCGAGCCGCGCGCTGGCGAAGGAGATCGCGGCGTCGGCCTGGCGCGCCGTTGCGTGGTTTTCACCGTCCGAGTCGCGCGGAGGCCGTTTTGCGAGACTTTTGGTTTGACCCTTACCCCCCTTTCCAGTAACCACCTCGCACCAATTGCAACCTTGGCCTGCTTTTGGCTGCAACGGTTGGCCGTGGCACACGCAGACCAAAACGAGGCAAACGAATGTTGGGTTCAAAATCATTCCTGTGCATTGATTTCGGCGCCGGCACTCTGAAGCTGGCCGAATTCGATGTGAACGAGTCGGGGGCGCTCCGACTGCTCCGGTACGCCCTCCGGCCCTTGGGTCTGGCCGGGGCCCAGGACGCGGCCCGGGACGGCGTCGTCCAGCGCGCGCTGCAGGAGTCGCTGGGGAGCAAGGTGTTCACCGCCAAGACCTGCAATGTCTGCGCGGCGGGGTTTCAGGTCTTCTCCAAGTTTCTCAAGCTGCCGCCGGTGGACTCCTCGAAGATCACCCAGATCATCACCTACGAGGCGCAGCAGAATGTGCCCTTTCCGCTCGAGGAAGTGGTGTGGGACTACCAGATCCTCGGGACCATGCCCTCGGGCGAACTCGAAGTGTTGCTGGTGGCGCTCAAGTCGGACATCGTCGAGAAGCTGTTCAAGGCCACCGAGGGCAACGGGTTGCGTCTGGAGTTGGTGGACGCCTCGCCGGCGGCGCTCTGCAATGCGTTCCGTTACAACTACGGCGACCTCGAAGGCTGCAGCCTGCTGCTGGACATCGGCGCCAAGACCAGCAACGTGCTGATCTTCGAGAAGGGCAAGGTTTTCTGCCGCAGTATCAACATCGGCGCCAATTCGATCACCCAGGACTTCGCCGCCGAGGTCAAGATGCCGTTTGTGGAGGCGGAGAAGTTCAAGATCAGCGACGGCTTTGTGAGCCTGGGCGGGGCGTACGAGGATCCGGACAACCCGAAGCAGGCGGCGATTTCGAAGATCGCGCGCCAGGTGATGACCCGGCTCCACATTCAGGTCAATCAGACCATCCAGTTCTATCGCAGTCAGCAGGGAGGCAGCGCGCCCCAGCGGGTGTTTCTGGCCGGTGGCGCCTCGATCATGCCCTACACGGCGCAGTTCTTCGCGGAGAAACTCAGCGTGCCGGTGGATTACTTCAATCCGTTCCGGAACGTCCCGATTGACCCGTCGGTCAACGTCGAGGAACTCGCGAAGGTGGCGCACGCCCTGGGCGAGGTGGTGGGAGTCGGTCTGCGCACGCCCGCTCAATGTCCGGTTGAACTCAACCTCATTCCCAAGGCCATCCTCAAACGCCAGCAACTCAATCAAAAAAAGCCCTATTTCGTTGCGGCCGCGCTGAGTCTGATCCTCGTGGTGTTCATGATGGGCTTGTTCTACGACAAGCTGGCCCAGGTCAAGCAGGCGGCGATTGACACCCGGCAACCGCAGTTGGACGACTGGAAGAACAAGGAGCAGCGATTCAATGCCGCCCTCGCCGCTCGGAAACAGGCTCAGACGGTGGTGGACCAGTACGCGGAATGGGCGAGTGGACGCTACATTTGGCCGGATATTCTCAGCGGCATCCGCGGGGCGTTGACCTCGACTGAGCAGACCATTCGTGACGCGCTCAACGTCCGCACGTCGGTCTGGGTCGAAAAAATGGCACCCGAGGGACAGGAGACGGCCGAGCCCGCAGCCGAGGAAGAAGCGGCCCCGCGGCCCCGAATGGATCTGGCCATGATGATGCGCTACGGACTGCTCAGTCCGGACCAAATCAAGGCCTTGCAAAGCGCCGGAGCCGGCGGCAGCGGCGGCGGGGACAACGCGGGTGAGGCCGGAACGGAGGGCGAGGCCCGTCCCGCCCCGAAAAGCCCCGCCAACACCAACACCATTCACACGCTGACCCTCACCTGCCGCGCGGTGAGTTTTCAAAAAGCCGTGTCCACTGCGGATTCCACGCTGATGTACACGCTCGCGCGGGAACTGCAAAACAACCCGCTTTTTGCCGGGGGCACCAACGGCACCAAGCTCACCGGCGAGCAAGAGTACGATCAGAATACCGGGACGTTCCGGTTCGAGGTCAAATTGAAGCTGGCCCAACCCATTTCGCTCTGACCCCATGGCCTGGATCAAAAATAACCTGGTTTGGGTGGTGGGCGGTCTGATAGCGCTGGTGTTGCTGGGGGGGGCCGGCTCTTTCCTCTACTCCAAGTATATCAGGGAGGCGGACGTCTCGGCGGCCCTCCAGGCCCAGACGGAAGAACTGGACCGGCTGTCCCGGCTGAAGCCGCATCCCGGCGACCGCAAGGTGGACAACATCAAGGCGGCGCAAGAACAGGAAGCCGAACTCAAGACGCTCGCCGGACAATTCCGCAGCACCTTCGCGCCGATCAATTACCCCACCAATCTGGACAGCGGGATGTTGAAGCTGCGGTTGGATTCCGTCCTGGATGAGTTGCATCGGTCGGCGCAGCGGGCCGGCGTGAAGGTCCCCTCGGGCTTCAGCTTTGGATTCAGTTCACAGCGCCGGCAGGTGGCCTTCGAGCCGAACGTGCTCAAACCGCTCGCGTACGCCATCGAGGAGGTGCGGGTCTTGTCGGGCGTGCTGTTTGCCGCGCGGGTCCTGACCTTCGACAGCATTCGGCGCGTGCCGATTGGCTCGCTGGACGGCGGCGCGGTCGCGACGGTGGCCGCTCTGGGAGGGAGTGACACGTGGCCGAAGAAGCCCACCACCAACGACCTGGCCATCCTCACTCCGTACGAACTCACCTTCCACTGCTTCACCACGGAGTTGGCTGCGGTGTTGCAAGGCCTGGCGCACAGTCCGCACGGGTTGCTGGTCAAGAACATCCAGGTGGACACGGTTCCCTCCTCTCTGTTGGACACCAACACCACGGAGAATCTGCTGATGCCCACCCCGATGCTGGGCGGAGTCGGCGGCATGAGCCCGGCGATGATGGCCCGGTACGGACTGGGCGGACGGTACGGTCGGCCGGGCATGTTCCCCGGCGCGCCACCGCCGGAAGAGGCGACTCCCACCGGACCCACCCCGACCCGGCGCGGCGGCCTGGAGATCATGGTCGAGGAAAAACCCTTCCGCGTCATTCTGTGGGTGGATGTGGTGCGGTTGATGGATACGGCCGAAGCCCGTCCGGCGCGCGGGCGCAGCCGGGCGGCGCCGGCCGTGGAGGGTACGGACGGCAGCCCGGGGACCGAAACGGCGACCGACGCAACCACCCAATAGACCATGCAGTTCCTCTCCAAGCATTACGAGAAGATCATCCTCAGCGTGGTACTGGCCGGTCTGGCGGTGGCCGCGGCGTTGCTGTTGTTGCAGGTCTCGTCGGTGCAGACGGACCTGGACAATGTCACGCAGGGCATCGTCACCCGGAAGATTGATCCCTTGCCGCCGCTGGACCTGAGCACGAATCTGGCGACGCTGCGGCGCGTGACCAATCGCCAACCGATCGCGTTAGACCAGCCCGGGCATCTGGTCTTCAACCCGATCACCTGGATCAAGACTCAGGGCGGCAACCTGGTTCCGAAAGAGGATACCGGCCTCGGATCGTTGGTGGTTACCAACATCGTGCCGCTGCGCACGACGATCGAGTACCGCTCGGCGCGTCAGGTGGGCAACACCACGCGTTACGAGTTTCTTGCCACGCGCGAGGCTGCCACCAACAGCGCGCTGCATCGGCCTTTCCTGCGGATCGTCGGCGTGGGCGAGTCTGCCCGGGAGGCGTTTCTGTTGAAGGAGGTTCGCGGTCCGGCCGAGGATCCGGCGGAACTGGTGCTGGTGCTGGCCGAGGATTCCAAGCAGGTGGTCACCGTGGCCAAGGATCGTCCCCACTCCGAGGTGGCGGGCTACGCGGCCGATCTCTATCACGAGGTGGATCGGCGCACGTATCCGCGCCAGCGTCAGGGGCAGAAGATCACGCTGGCCGGCAATACCTACAATATCGTTGCCATCAGCGAAGCCGACGTTACCCTCGAAGACCAAGCAACGAAGAAACGCACGACGCTTCGCTTGAAGCCCGCATCCTGAGCCCATCACTTTATGATTCGGTCCCAAACTGAAGCTCCATCCATGACTCGCCTTGTCTTCGCTTCCCTTTCCGTGGCGGCCCTGCTGCTGGCCAGCCCGCTGCCGCTGGCTCAGGACAGCGCCGCCAAGGTGGCCGAGGAGGAGGCCGTCCGCCGCCAGGAACAGACGATCATGCTGCGGCGTACGCTGGCCGAGGCCAGGGCTGAGCAGGCCGATGGCAATCTGGGGAACGCAGCCCGGCGGTACGAAGAAGCGTGGTCGCTGACCCAACGGATTGGGGAAGCCGGTATCGAGGCCGAACGCGCCGAGATGGTGGCGGGCTTCTCGGAAGTGTACCTCGAGCTGGCGGAGAAGTCTTACGCGCGGATGCGGTATGAGGACGCCAAGAATCAGGTCAGCCGTGTCCTGCGGGTGGATCCCAAGAATGCCAAGGCCCAGCAAATGATGGCCAAGGTTAGCAAGACGCTGGACGAGATGCAGGGCCGCGTTCCCAGTCAGGAGGTCGTCGCCATGGTGCCGGATGTGGCGAAGCAAAAGGTCGAGGCCGCCACTCTGGTTCAGGATGGCAAACTGTTGTACGAGATGGGCCGCTTGAGCGATGCCGAGGCCAAGCTCAAAGAAGCGGCGCGGCTCGACCCTGAAAATGCCGGGGCGGGCTACTACCTGCGGCTCGTCGCGGAAGCGCGTTTCTCCCGTGAAGCCAAGAAGCGCGAGCTGATGGCCAAGGAGCGGATGCTGGAGGTCGAGAATGCGTGGAATCCGCCGGTCAAGTGGGGCGGGGTTACGAATGTCGGCAACCCGTTTGCACGGACCAACACGATCCACACCGGGCCGGGGCGCCGCGGCATTCATTCGAAGCTCGACAAAATCATCTTGGCCAAATTCGAGTTCCCGGAGCCCGGCGTGCCGCTCCGCGAAGTCGTGAAGTATTTGGATGAGGAGGCCAAGTTGCGCGATCCTGAGCGCAAGGGAATCAATTTCATCATCGCGCCGTGGGTGGATGTGCAGGCACCGCAGCCCGCCGGGCTGGCCCAGATTGATCCACTGACGGGGCAACCGATCAACCAGGCGCCGCAGCAGGAACAATTTGATCTCCATGAGGTGCGCATCCGCATTGACCCGGCGCTGAAGAATGTCCGGTTGAGTGAGGCCCTCGATGCCGTGGTCAAGGTGGCCGAGAAGCAAATCAAGTTTTCGATTGACGAGTACGCCATCATCTTCACCCGCAAGATTCCCGAACCTGAACAACTGTTCACCCGGACCTTCAAGGTTAACCCAAATACCTTCCTCCAGGGGTTGGAGGGTGTGCAGGGGATTGACTTTCAGAGCCAGTTGGGCGCGGCCGGCTCCACCGGAACTTCGGGTACCGGGTTCGGAGGCGGGGCAGGAGGCTTTGGGGGCGGCGGTGGTGGCTTTGGCGGAGGCGGGTTTGGTGGCGGTGGGGTCGGCGGTGGCGGTTATGGTGGGGGTGGAGCAATCGTGCCCCGGGTCATGGTGGCTGGCGGGGGAGGCGGGTTTGGCGGCCAGGGTGGCTTTGGCGGCGGTGGTGGCGGATTCGGCGGAGGTGGGTTTGGTGGTGGTGGATTCGGCGGAGGCGGGTTTGGTGGTGGTGGATTCGGCGGCGGCCAGGGTGGGTTCGGCGGGGGCTTCGGCAGTGGCAGCCTGCCGGGCGTGACCGCCGTAACGCCAATGTCCTATGTCAATGAACTGGTGCGCCAGTACTTCAGCGCTGCGGGTGTCGATTTGGGCGGCACCAACACGCTCGGGGGAGGAGCCATCGGGGGCGGTATTGGAGGTTTCGGTGCCGGCTTTCAAAACGCGGCGGGCAAGGCGGTCTTCTGGAATGACCGCACGGGCATTCTGCTCGTGCGCGCAACCCTCCAGGACCTCGACATCATTGACGCCGCCATCCAGGCGCTCAACCAGACGCCCGACCAGGTAACAATCGAGGCGAAGTTCGTTGAAATCGGGCAGGACGACGCCCGGGCGCTGGGCTTTGACTGGTGGGTGGGCAATTGGAATATGGGCAGCGGGATTGGAGGACAGGCAGGAACCGCCCCGTCGTATGCCGGCGCTCCCAGCGGCTCGAATCCGTTCGGCGTTTTTCCCGGAACCTTCGGGCAGGGTTCGCAAGCCCCCAATCCGGCGACCGATGGCAAGCTGACCAGCGGGTTGCGCAGCCAGATCGCGGGCGGTCAGGGGGTTCCCACGGTCGGCACCATTACGGGCATCATGACCGACCCGCAGTTCCGGGTGGTCATCAAAGCCCTCGATCAGCGGGCCGGCGTGGATATCCTGTCAGCCCCGAAGGTGACCACGGTCAGCGGCCGTCAGGCGCAGATTCAGATTATTGATATCCAGAGCATTGTTATTTTCAACCAGGCCGGCGCTTTCGGCGGCGGCACTACCACTACCGGGATCGCCCAGTAAGACGGTGAACGCGACCGACGGCTCGAACTCAGACCAATCATCAGCAGCATGACCACGAACATTCGCAGGCTCCTCATCACTGGCGGGTTGGCGTTTATCCTTGGCCCCATCGCGACGGGGCAAGTTGTACAGAATCCCAACCCGGTTGCCGCCATCACCCCGGTGCCGGTGCAGGTGCCTTTGGGGCCGACTTTGGACGTCATCCCGCACGTCTCGGCTGATGGCTACACGATCCAGATGAACCTGATTCCCACGGTTACGGAGTTTCTGGGCTATGACGATCCGGGCACCTTCAGCACCCAGGTGGGCAATATCTCCGCCGTGACCCCGCTGCCGCGATTCCGGGTGCGGCAGGTTACGACCAGCGCCATCGTCTGGGACGGTCAGACGATTGCCCTTGGCGGTCTGATCTCGGAGAGCGTCATCAAGGTGAAGGACAAGGTGCCGGTCCTGGGCGACGCTCCCCTCATCGGCCGGCTCTTCCGCAGCGAGGGCATGTCGAGCAAGAAGAAGAATCTCGTGATCTTTGTGACCCCAACGATTATTGACCCGGCCGGCAATCGGATTCACTCGGAGGACGCGCTGCCCTACGACCCGAACCGGGTTCCGAGCCAGATTCCCTTCGCGCCCAAATGATCGGCAGCCAGGGTGGTTGAGCGGGGACGGGCTGCTTTGCCCGTCCTTTTTGTTTTCCGGGCGTGTTGACTTCCACCGATCATCCAAATCCTGACCGGGTGCTGTTGGTGGACGGTCACGCCTACGCCTACCGCTCCTTCTTCGCCATCAGGGCGCTTACCGCGCCGTCGGGCGAACCCACGAACGCCTTGTTCGGCTTCATCAAAGCCCTCCTGCGTCTGCGCGAGCAATTGCAGCCGGCGTGCGAGTTTGTGATCTGGGACGGCGGCCTCGCGCCGGAACGGGTCGCCCTGCATCCCACCTACAAGTCCGAACGGCCGCCCATGCCCGCCGCCCTCGAAGCCCAGCTTGATGGCATGGTGTCCTGGGTGGAGGCTTCCGGCGGCGTCTCGTGCTGTCGGGACGGTATCGAGGCTGATGACTGGATTGCGGCATGGGCCCAAGAAGCGGCCCGCCGGGGCTGGGAGGCGGTCATTGCCAGTAACGACAAGGATTTCATGCAACTGGTGTCGCTCCGGGTCAGGCTGGTGACCCCGGGAGACCCGAGCGGACGTCTGTGGACGGCCGCCGATGTCCGCGCCAAAACCGGCGTTGGCCCGGAGGCCATTGTGGACTGGTTAAGTTTGGTCGGGGATAACGTGGACAACATCCCGGGCGTACCCGGCGTGGGACCCAAGACCGCGGCCGCCCTGTTGACCCGGTTCGGCAACTGGGAAGGACTCAAACAGGGGCTTCCGAAGGTCGAGTCGGCGCGGATTCGCGCCGCGATCGAGGCCTCGCTGACCGTGGTCGAGCGCAATCGTGAGTTGATTCGCTTGCGCGCGCCCACGGGGTTGCCTCCGCTTCCTGACCGGCTCAATCGCCCGCCGCCGGCCTTAGATCGTTTGCGTGGGCTTTACGCGAAGTGGGGATTCCGGTCACTCGCCGCCGGCCTGCCTGAAAGGCGCCCGGATCAGGGAGAGTTGCGTCTTTGAGGGCAGGGCAGCGAGGCTTGCCGCAGGCCGTCGGCAGCTCGATGCGCCCGGGCCCTGAGCGAGTTTGGTTTGGCGTGGGCCAGCCCGGGAGCGGCGTAGCTCGCACGCGGGCAGGAACGGTTGGCACTGAGCAAGCTGGCAAATGATTTGCTCCCTGCTGGTTGTTGGGCCCCAAACGAGCGATGGCGGTGGTCGAGAGTTGTCGCGAGCGGCCTTTCCGGCGGGGCGGGCGTAGGTGCCCGCCGAGATGGCAGCTTTCCTGAAGAAAGCGTGGACAAACGGAAGTCACCTTGCTACAAAACCACAACCTTATGTCGTTGACGAAAAGCGCCTGCGGGCGGCTGCTCTCACTGAGTCTGACCGGGCTGGCCGCGGTGGGGGCGATGGCCCAATCTTCCTTCTCTCCCCAGGGTGGCGAGTATTCTCTTTCGTTGCGGAAGGCAGGGGATGAAGTGAAGCCGGCTCTGGCGCTGGGTGCCACCGGGGGCTACGTAATCTGGGAGGACAATGCCACCGATGGCAGCGGTCAAGGGGTGACCCTGCGCGCCCTCAACAATTTCCTCTCACCGGTGGAATTCCGCACGGTTCGAGTCAATCAAACCGCGGCCGGCGATCAGGAGAACGCGGTGGTCCGGTTGGCCGCCAACGGCGCGGCGGTGGTCGTCTGGCAGGGCGGTCCGCAGGGCGAGCAGGACATTTTCGTCCGGTTTTTGAAGGCGGATGGGACGTTCGCCACCGACGAGATCCGCGTCAACACGTTCACTCGCGGTCAGCAACAGCATCCGGATGTGGCCATCTTGAAGGACGGCAGCGTCTTTGTGGTTTGGGCGAGCGAGGATGCGGACGGCAGCATGCAGGGTGTTTATGGCCAGCGCTATTCGATGACGGGGCAAAAATTTGGCACGGAGACCCGCATCAACACGGCCACGGCCTACAATCAGCGCGATCCGGCGGTTATCGGTTTGGACGATGGGGACTACCTGGTGGCGTGGATCTCCGAGCAGCAACGTTTTCAGCACAGCGTGGATGTGTTCGCTCGCCGTTATGCGCCCAACGGCTCGGCGCGCGGTGGGGAGTACTCCGTGAACACGGCCAGCAATCTGTGTGCGAATCCGGCGCTGGCGGCCATACCCGGCGGCTACGTGGCTGCGTGGAGTGAACGCGATCCACGGCACCCGACCAACGATTGGAACGTCGCGGCGCGGGTGATGAACCGCGACGGTTCCCCGGTAGGCGGTCAGATTCAGTTGAACTCGGCGCGCCGCGGCAAGCGATATGCGCCGGAGGTCGCTTATGGCCAGGGCCAAATCCTCGTGGTGTGGACCAGCGACTGGCAGGATGGCGCACGCGAGGGGGTTTATGGGCGGCTGCTGAAGGCGGATGGGTTGCCGGTGGGCGAAGAGTTCCGCGTGAACACCACCACGATTGGGCCCCAGATGCATCCCGCGGTGGCGTCGGATGGCGAGAGCTTTCTGGTCGCGTGGTCCAGTTTCGCCGGATTGGATGCCGGCATGGAGATTTTGGCGCAGCGCTTCTCGGCCGGCCGGGTGTTGAGCCAGCCCGCGCCGCCGTTTGTCGTGGCGCTGGATTCGTACTCGCTGATGGCAAGCTGGCCGGAGCTGGCGGGGTACGGCCCCCAGGTCAGCTACCTGGTTTTCGTGGATGGCGGGACGGCGCGCCGGACAGCCGACAATTTCCTCCTGATCGAAGATCTCGAGCCCGGAAGCAATCACACCGTGGAGTTGGCGGTGGAACTGCCGGACGGGCGGATAACCCCGAAATCCGAGGCCACTGCGGCCCGGACGTGGGGCCGCGACCGCAACTATGACGGTCTGCCCGACGACTGGCAGGCCGCGCATTGGGGCGCTGACTCGCGGCTGTGGCCCTCGCCTTTGGAGGACTCCGACGGGGACGGCGCCTCGAATCGTGATGAATTCCTCGCAGGCACCGCTCCGGCGAATCCTGAGAGCGTTCTCCGGATCACCCTGCAACAGACCGATCAAGGCAGCATCGTTGCCTGGAATTCGGAACCCGGCGGGGTGTACCGATTGGAGGGTTCGACCGACCTTCAGGCGTGGGCGCCGGTGGGAAGTTACCGGTTCGCCGCCAGTCGGGCCTCCTCGGTTCTGGTGACCGGGGCAAGCGCCACGGCTTACTACCGGATCGTCCGCATTCGCTAGGCTCGATATGTCACGCAAAATCTCCTCCGCTCTGCTGGGTGTCCTGCTCCTCGGGCTGACGCCGCGGGTCTCGGCGTT
>CAYNCT010000021.1:0-34423 GCA_964396005.1 uncultured Verrucomicrobiota bacterium
CGGGCTCTTGGTCGGGGTCGGTTTGGCCCTGTTCTTGGGTCTCCGCCGGTGGTACCGGGCCAGCGACGATCCCCAGGCGCTCCTCGTCCGCTGGGGTATCAGCCTGCTGGATGTGGTGTTCATTGTCTTCGTGGTCGTGCCCGTGCTGCGGGCGGGCGGGCTGGCTGCCGCCTTCGGGGGCGTGCCCCTGGCGGCGTTCGCGGGCCTCGTGATGGCGATCGTTTGGACCCCGGCGCTCGCGGCTGCGGTGGGCCGGCGCGTGTCCGCGCTGTACGAGGGCGGCACGGCGGCGGCCGATCCGGAGCCGGTGCTTTCGGTGGCGCAAGCGCGGCGGCTGCAAGGCCGGCCCGGCGAGGCCATCGAAGAACTGCGCCGCCAGATCGAGTCCTTCCCGCGCAGCCTCGCGCCGCGGATGCTGCTGGCGGAGATCCAGGCCGAGGATCTGGGTGACCTGGACGCGGCGGCGGTGACCATCGAGCAACTCCTCCAGGTGCCGGAGCAAACCCGGTCGAACGCGGCTCTGGCGCTGACGCGGCTGGCGGACTGGCACCTAAAGCGCGGACGAGATGTGTCCGCTGCCCGGCAGTGTTTCGAGCGCATCGTGGAGATGTACCCGGACACCGCGGAGGCGTACGCGGCTCACCAGCGCCTGGCGCGCCTGGCGGCCGGCGAGGCGGCCGGGGTCGGCACCGAGCCGGCGACGCTGGCGCTACCGAAGGCGGATCCTTCGCTGGGGATCCGGACGGAGGGTGGCTGGCGGCCCAAGCCGCCGGATTATCTGGCGCGGGCCACCGAGCTGGTGGCGCATCTTGAGCGGTTCCCGCTGGACAACCTGGCCCGAGAGGAACTGGCGCTGTTGTACGCCAACGAACTCGACCGTCCCGACCTCGCCGTCGAGCAGTTTCGGCAGTTGATTGCGCAGCCGTTCGCGCCCGAAAAGCGGGTGGTTCAGTGGCTGAACCAGTTGGCGGACGTGCAGGTCCGCTCCGAAGCCACGCTCGCCGCCGCCCGGCAGACCGTGCAACAGATCATCGAGTTGTATCCCGGAAGCGCAGCGGCGGAAAACGCGCGTCGCCGGCTGGCGGTGATGGGGTTGGAGGAGCGGGCAAAAAAAGAGAGCCAAGTGGTGCCACTTGGCTCGTACGAATCAAACCTGGGTTTGAAGCAGCCCTAGCGCGCCTGAAGTTGCAGGGCAATCTGCTTGTCAATTTCGCTCGCAATCCGCACCTTGCCGCTGCCGGCCTTGCCGCGCGCCTGGGTGACCACCTTCGTGATCCCGGGCTCGACCTCTTCGACCTTCACCCAAACGTTGTTGTTGTCCACCTTGGCGGAGAGCGTTTTCGCGATGGTGTTTTCGCCGGTCAGCGTGCCATTGAACGCGAGGACGTCCTTGGCGGCGGCGAAAACCTGGTCCACCGGGCGTTCGTAGCGGCCTTCGATCTTGTCGGTGGAGAACGGATTCCCGGCCTTGGTGGAACCCTCGACCGTGCTGTAACAGCCGGAGGTCAACAGCGCCAGGCCGCAGAGGGCCCCTAAGAGGATCTCGAGCTTCTTCTTCATGCGCGAATTGCACGCCGGCGGAGCCTTCGGCGTCAAGCGCGAACGTGGCTTGCGTTCGCCGGGCGGCAACCTAGCTTGCCCGCCGGTGGATGACCTCGCCCATCAAATCCGAGCCGATGCCGCTGCCCGGCTGACCTTGCCCCCTGGCGTCGGCCCCGGCGACGAGTTGCGCCGCTTCCGGGATTTCCTCGAGCACCATACCCGGCGGCTGCGCATGGCGCATCGTCGCGGGGTAGAGGGTCGGGAGGTGTGCCGGCTACGCTCGGAGGTGCTGGATCAGCTCATCATCCATCTCGCGGCGGCCGTCAGCCAACACGCCGCTCAGTCCGGAGCCCCGCCGCGGCCAACGTGGACGCTGGTGGCTTTGGGCGGTTACGGGCGTCGCGAACTCAACCCGCACAGTGACGTTGACCTCATGCTGCTCGTCGCGGGGACCCGGCTGGATGAGAAGAACCTGCCACCCGTGGCCCGGTTGTTCACGGACGCGCTGATTTTTCAGTTCGAGTTCAAGGTGGGCAACTGCGTGCGGACGATCGCGGACTGCGTGAGCGAAGCCAACGCCAACATGCAGACCAAAACGTCGCTGCTCGAGGCCCGGCCCATTTGCGGGGATGAACCGCTCTTCGCCCGAATGCTTCAGACGGTTCACGCGCGCTGCCTGCGTGGCCGAACGGATGCCTACATCGAGGCGCGAGTGGCGGATCAGGCGGCGCGCCGGGCGCGGTACGGGGACGCCGTGGCCATGCAAGAGCCCAATATCAAAAACGGCTGTGGCGGCTTGCGCGACTACCAGAACCTGGTGTGGATGACGCTGGTCAAGTACGGCACGCGGGACCTCGGCGAGCTGGCGGCGCAGGAGCATATTCAACCGGCGGAACGGGCCGAGCTGGACGCCGTGTACACGTACCTCCTGCGCGTGCGCAACGAACTGCATTACCTGCTGGACCGGCCGGCCGATGTGCTGTTGCGGGCGCACCAGCCGGCCGTGGCGGCGGGGCTGGGATTCCACGACCGCTCGTTGGCCCGACGGGTCGAGCGGTTCATGAGCGAGTATTACGCCCGGACGGCCGCCATCTACCGCGTAACCCGGACGGTGGAGGAACGGTTAAAGCTGCTGCCCGAACGCTTCTCCTTTGGCGGGTTTCTCCGCAACCGCCGGCATCGCGCCGCCTACGTGCTCGACGGGTTCCGTTTCGTGGACGGCCGGGTATATGCCGCCGGCAAGGACGTCTTCGAGCAGGACCCCACCCGGCTGATGCGGGTGTTCCGCATCGCACAACAACGCGGGCTGGGTCTCAGCGCCGAGGTGCGGGGGATGATCACGGCGAGGCTCGGGCGGGTGGACGCCCGTTTTCGAGCGGACGCACGCGTGCGGGCCGCCTTTCGTGAACTGCTGGGCCACCGGGGTCGAGTGGCGCCCTATCTGCGGGAAATGCACGAGTTGGGCCTCCTGGGCCGCTACCTGCCCTGTTTCGGCAAGATGACCCACCTCGTGCAACACGAGTTCTACCACGTCTATGCCGCCGATGCGCACACGATGGCGTGCCTGGCGCAACTGGACCGGTTGAGCGCGGGCGGCGAAGCGGGCACGGGCTTCTACGCTGAACTCTTCGCCCGGATTGAACGGCCCGAGCGGCTGTACCTGGCGTTGTTGCTGCACGACGTGGGCAAATCCGTGCGCTCGCCGAACCACGCCCAGCGCGGCGCGCGCATGGCGCGGGCAGTCACCCGGCAACTCGCGCTGGATGAGGCCGCCGCGGGCGTGGTCGCCTTCCTCATCGAGCACCATCTGACGATGGCGTATGTTTCGCAGCACCGGAATTTGGACGACCCCGAGGAAATCCGGCGCTTCGTGGCGGTGGTGGGCGACGAAGAGCGGCTGGCGCTGCTCATGCTCCACACCTTCGCCGACTCTCATGGCACCAGCAATCAGTTCTGGACCGCTCACAAGGACGCCCTGCTCCGGGAACTCTACGCGCGGGCGCGCGAAGTGGTGAGCAGGCCCCAGCTCGCGACGGCCGCCGAGGTCCGGCAGCGCGACGAACTGGTCCGGGTCGTGGAGGGGCTGGTGGCCGGCGAGGTGCCGGCCGCCGAAGTGGCGGCGCACTTCGACCATTGTCCGCCGCGCTATTTCACGTCACGGCCGGCGGAGGAGATCGCCGCGGATCTCCGGCTGATTCACCGGCATTTCGTGGCCACGGTGCGCGAGGGCGAGGATCCGCGGGCGGTCACGGCTCAGTGGCAGCACCTGCCGGAGCGGGGTTGCTCGGTGTTCAAAGCGGTCACGCTGGACCGGTCCGGGGTGTTCAGCGACCTCACCGGGATCCTGACCGCCGCGCGCCTCAACATCCTCGGCGCCGATATCTTCACGCGCGCCGACGGCCTCGCGTTGGACCGGTTTGTGGTGACAGACGTGACCACGCGCCTGCCGGCCCGGGAGTCCCAGACGCACCGGGTAGAGGATGCGCTACGGGAGGTGTTCGTCGGGGGCCGCGCCGTCAAGGATTTGCTGGCGGCGCTGCCCACGTCGGTGCTGGGGACCGGCCTGCCCGATTTGAAACTCCCCACCCGCATCCGCTTCGATAACGCCGCTTCACCGGAGCAAACCGTGATCGAGGTCGAGACCGAGGATAAACCAGGGCTGCTGCACACGCTGGTGCGGGTGCTGGCAGAGCTGGACCTTGATGTGGCGCTGGCCAAGATCACCACGGACTGCGGCGCAGCCATAGACACGTTCTACGTGACGCTGCCGCGCCGGCGCAAACTGTTGGACCGCGAACTGCAACGCGTCGTCGAGCGGCGGCTGCGGGACGAGTTGCGGCATCTCCGCTGAACGGCGCCGCGCCGCAAGGAGTCGCCATGGACAAACTGCTGTTGATTGATGACGAAGCGGACCTGCAATACTCGTTCCGCCGCCTTTTCGCCGCCGACCCGATCGAGGTCGCCACGGCTTCCAGCGCCGAAGAGGGCCTGCGCCTGATCCCCAGGTTCAAGCCCGACCTGGTGCTCATGGACATCCGCATGGGCGGCATGAGCGGGCTGGAGGGGTTGCGCCGTATCCGGGTCATGGACGCCCGGCTTCCGGTCATCCTGATGACCGCCTACGGCACCACGCAGGTCGCGATCGAGGCGATGAAGCTCGGCGCCCATGACTACGTGCTCAAACCCTTCGACGTGCCGCGGCTCAAGCAGGTGGTCTTCGCGGGCTTGAAGGCCGCGCGCGATATGCGCCGGGTGGTCGCCTTCGAGCCATTGGTGGATCAAGAGGATGTTGAACAGGGTATCATCGGCCGCAGTGAGCCCATGCAGGCGGTCTTCAAGACCATCGGCCAGCTTGCCAACTCGGACGTCACGGTCCTGATCACCGGCGAGAGCGGCACCGGCAAGGAATTGGTTGCGCGGGCCATCTACCAACACGGTCGGCGAAGTTCGATGACCTTCCTGGCCGTCAACTGCGCGGCCATTCCGGAGAACCTGCTCGAAAGCGAACTTTTCGGCCACGAAAAGGGCGCCTTCACCGGGGCGACCGCGCAACGCATCGGCCGCTTCGAGCAGTGCGATGGCGGCACGATCTTCCTCGATGAGATCGGCGACATGTCGCCGCCCACCCAGACCAAGATTCTGCGCGTGCTGCAGTCCGGCACATTCGAGCGCGTGGGCGGCAACGAAACCCTGCGGGTCAACGTGCGCGTGATCGCCGCCACCAACCAGCCGCTCGAACGGGCCGTGGCCGAGCGCCGCTTCCGCGAGGATTTGTTCTACCGGCTCAATGTGGTCCGCGTGCATCTGCCGCCGCTGCGCGAACGCACGGCGGACATTCCGCTCCTGGTCAACTACTTCCTGCAGAAGCTGGCCAAACCGCGGCGGGAGGCGCCCAAGTCGCTCAGCCCCGACGCGCTGGCGGCGCTCGTGGCGTACCCCTGGCCGGGCAACGTGCGCGAGCTGGAAAACGCCATCCAGCGGGCGGTCGTCATGGCCAAGGGCAACGTGGTGTTGCGCGAGGACCTGCCGCCGGCCATCGCGAACACCACCCCGGCGGCGCCCGCGGGTCCCGAGTCGTCCCGGCCGGGGGCGTCCCTCGTGGCTCCCGCGACGGTGACACCCGCGCCGCCGGCCCCCGCCGACCAGGCCGCGCCGACGGAGGTCGCTGCGTTGGTGGACCAGTTGTTCGCCTGGGCGCGACAGGATCCGAAAAACCGGCTGCTGCCCACCATCGAGCGCGAGCTGGTCGTGCGGGCACTGCGGGAAACCCGCGGCAATCAGGTCCGGGCGGCGAAGCTCCTGGGCATGACGCGCGCCACGCTCCGCAAGCGTCTCGAACGGTTCGGTATCAAGGCGGAACTCAAGGTCGAATAACGGACCGCCGGCGCGTGGGGGCGAACCGGGGCCCCGACAAGCAAAAGGCCCGGCGACCAAAGCCGCCGGGCCGTGAGGGAGGGAGTTCAGCCGACCGGTCAATTGGTGGCGCGCACGCGCAGGAACGTACGGGCGGCTGCCGGCAGGGTGCCGGTGTAGGTCGTGGTGCCCGCCTGCCCCGTCAGATTCGCCGCCACCACGGTGGGCCAGGAACCGAGATTCTCGGTCGCATCAATCGCGTACAGTTTGCCGGCGACCGATTCCCAGGTCAGCGAGATTTGGCGGGTCTGGGCGTTGTAGGTGAACGCGGTGATTTTCGGCGGCGGCGTCTGCCCGACATCGCCGGTGTCAATCAGGCGGAAGTTGTCGTACCAGAGCGTGTGGCCCGACTCACCCCAGGCGCCGTTGGCGATGAACATCAGCACCGGCTTGGGATCGCTCCAGTCGGCCCAGTTGATCTGGTCGAGCGTGATCGAGTAGGTCTTCTGGGTATCGAACGCGCCGGATTGGCTCCACGGCAGGCCGTCTTGCAACGTGTGATAGCTCGTGTTCTGCCAGTCCGCCGTCCAGTCGTCGCCGCGCGGGGGATAGGTCGTTTCCCAGCGCAGGGTATAGCGGGCGAGTTCCGCCTTGGTGGGCCGCTCTTCTACCGGCAGGTCCAGCTTCAGCACCTCGGCCAGCTTGGTGTCGGTGAACGGAATCGTGAAGTCCGAGCCCCAACCGCCGGCGCCGGTATAATTCACCTGCAGCGCGTGGTTCCCATCGGAGACGCGAATATCTTCGGCGTCCTGTTTGGTGTACTGCTCGTACGTGGTGCGCTGGCCGCCGCCCCAACCGGTGAAATTCGCCGCGCCGCCGGTCGGATCGTTGGGATCCTCGAACGACTGCAGCACATAGACCTTGGGCGTGGCTCCCGGCGCATAAGTGTCCACCAGCCGGACGTTGTCCACGTAAAGGTCGAGGCTCTCGAAGGGATCGGCGCTGGCGTCGAAGTTTTGTGCAAAGATCAACTCCAGCGGGCCCTCCTCTGGCAGCGGAGTGATGAGGTCCAGCGCGATGGACATGGTCCGCAGCCCGTTATTCGAGTCCACCTGATCGTACACGCCCCCAAAACCCTGGATTTGGGAGTTCATCCAGGCCGTGGTGCCGGCCGGGGGAAATACCAAGTCCCACCGGAGGATGTAGCGCGCCAGATCGGTGGATTGGGCCGCCTCGCGCACCTTGGCGGCGGCTTCGTCCGACAACGTGATTTTGAAGTCGGCGCTCCACCATTCCTGACCGCTGAGCGTCACCTTCAACGACTTCTGGCCGTGCGTGACCATGGGATCTTCCGCATCGGCACGCGTGTACTGTTCGAGGATGACGCCGGGCGGATCGAGCGCCGGGCGCCCACCCCAATTCATCAGACTCACACTGTCTATTGAATCCTCGAAGGACTCGAGGACGACCGTGTTTTGCGCCTGCAGCGTGGCGGCCGTCAGCACGCCGAGCCCGCAGGTCTTGAGGAGTTTTGTGGTTTTCATGGCTTTACTTCGTGCTTTACGCACGCGAGGAATCAGCACAGCCAAGCCCCTGCCTGTCAAGAGCTTCGGGGCGGGAAGAGCGACCGGTGTCTGGCTCGAGGTCAGCCGGTTGCCGGGCTCCCCGCGGCTGCCAGGGCGTGGGCGGTCGCGCGAATCTGCTCCCACGCCGCGGCGACCTCGCGCGCGCCGGTGTGGGTCTGGCCGACGCAGAGCCGCAGCGTGAAGCGGCCGCCGAGCCTGGTGTGGGTCAGGTACAGCCGGCCGATGGCGTTGAGTTGTTCGAGCAGCCGCTGATTGAAATCGTCGCCCCGGCGGTGCCGGAAGCAGACCAGATTCAACGGCGGGGGCACGGCAAGCTCGAAGTCCGGATCGGCCTGCACGCGGTCCGCAAACTCCCGGGCCAGCCGGACGTGTTCCCGGACGTGATGGCGCAGGCCCTCGACCCCGTAGTGCCGGATGACGAACCACAGCTTGAGCGCGCGAAACCGCCGGCCGAGCTGCACGTGCCAGTCGCGGTAATCAATGACCGCGCCGCTCTGCGTGGCCTGGTTGCGAAGGTATTCGGGCTGGATGCTGAAGGCGCGAATCAGCGCCGCGCGGTCCGCCACCCAGAGACAATCGCAGTCGAAATTGGTGAACAGCCACTTGTGCGGGTTGAAGGCGTAGCTGTCCGCGAGGTCGAGCCCCGCTTGAATCCAGCGGAATTCCGGGCACACAGCGGCCGAGCCGGCCATGGCGGCGTCCACGTGCAACCACACACCGGCTTCCTGGCACACGCGGCCCACGGCGGCGACCGGGTCCAACCCGTTCGAAGACGTAGTGCCCACGGTGGCGCACACGAAACAGGGCCGCCGGCCGGCGGCCCGGTCGCGGGCGATGGCGGCCCGCAGGGCCTCGGGATTCATCGCGAAGCGTTCATCCACCTCCACCAGGCGCAAGTGCTCGCGGCCGAGGCCCGCGATCCCCGCCGCCTTGGCGACCGACGAGTGCGCCTCTGTGGAGGCGTAGGCGGTGAGCCGGCCGTCGCAACCCGCGCGGTTGGTGGCGCCGGCAGTGGCCCGCTCGCGAGCGGCGATCAGGGCGGCCAGGACCGCGCTCGAGGCGGTGTCCTGGATCACGCCCCCGCCGGAGCTCGTGCTCGCGAACTTCGCCGGCAGGTCCAGCATCCCGGCCAGCCAGTCAAGGACGTGCGTCTCCAGTTCTGTGCAGGCGGGGCTGGTGGCCCACAACATGCCTTGCACGCCCAGGCCGGCTGACAACAACTCGCCCAGGATGGACGGCCCGCTGGTGTTGGCCGGAAAGAACGCGAAAAAGTTCGGGGACTGCCAGTGCGTGATTCCGGGCAGGATGAGACGGTCCACGTCCGCGAGGATCGCCGCGAACGACTCGCCGACGGCCGGCGGCGTGGCCGGCAGGGCCGCCCGGATGTCGCCGGGTTTCACACGCGCCAGGACCGGGAGGTCTGCCACCCGCCGCTGATAGTCGGCGATCCAGTCCACCACGGCGTAGCCCCAGCGGCGGAACTCGTCCGGGGTCATGTGATACGAGGCGGAGGTAGGCATGGGAGGGGGGAGCTTGGGCCCGGGGGGGGCTTTGCCGGCTCACCCGGCGGCGGCCAACAAGCGTTTTGCCTTGGTGCAGGCGTCGTAGGGATCGGGGATTTCCCAGGCGTCCACCATGATCCAGCCGCGGAAGCCGCCCGCACGGAGGATTCGCAGGGATTCGGGGAGATTCGCGTGGCCGTCGCCGCAGGGCAGGTGCTTGGACGTGCCGCCGTCCCGCAGGGTGCCGTCCGTGTCGGTGAGGTGCAGGTAACCAATGTTGGCGACGCCCACGCGCTCGAGCAATTCGTGTGGCCGGCCGGTCGAGCCGTTCATGAGATCGAAGTGGCTCGGATCGTAGATCACCTTGAGCGCGGGATGATCCGCCTGTCGGTGGATGCGCAACAGGTGCTCGGCGGTGTTGAAGACAAAGGGCGGCTCGATCTCGAACGCCGCGACCAGGCCGTGATCGCCGGCAATCTGGCCCACCTGGTGGAAAGAGGCGCTCAGGTGGTCGAGGGCCTGGTCGAGCGTTTGCCCGCGGAGCCCGCCGCCGGGCCAGAGCCCGACACAGGCGCAGCCGAGCTGCCGGGCCAGGCGCGCACGGTCGCGAAACTCCTCGAGCCAGCGCCGCCGGACGGCGGCGTCCGGATCGAACGCGCCATCCGCGCCGAGCTGGATCGAGAAGATCTGCAGGCCGAACGCGGAATACTGCCGGCGCAGGGCTTCCACGCGGCCCGGCTCATCGCTGCGCGGGTAATTTCCCATGGGCCAGCCCTGGACCAGTTCCACCCCGTCGAATCCTTCCCGCTCGGCGAACGCCAGGATTTCCCACAGAGGAAAGCTCCGCTGGTATTTGCGGGCGGCCGACTCGAAGCCGTTGAGTCCCACGGCCGTACGCCAGAGCGGATGGCGGCTTTCGGTCGCGTCGGCGGTGGCTGCACGCGCCAGACTGGTGAGTGCCAGCAGCTTCAGCCACGAGCGACGATCAAGGAGGTTCGGAGCGGAGCCAGCCGCAGCGAGGGGAGCGAGGCGTCGCATGGCGGCACGCTGGCGGGCGGCGGCGGGTTCGTCAATGGCGACCGCGACCCGTTCGCCTTCTCCACGATGGGCTCGGGCGTTCGTGAAGCGCACCAATGCTGGTCGGCGCGTGATTGAACACGAAAACCGAAGTCGGATTCACAGAAGGTAACGAAGCCAGCGAAGGGAGAGGGGCCTGCACCGGATTGGACGGTCGGGATAAGTGCCCAGAGGAGAATCCCGTTCCGTTGCTGCTTCGTTCTCTTCGTTGTCTTCTGGTAAACGAACTTCGGAGTTCGGGTTGAAAACCCTTTGCCCACCCGGGCGGCCTGCCTATCGTCGCCGGTCGTGACGGAAAGACCTCAGAGCCTTGGCATCATCGCCGGGAACCGCTCCCTGCCGCTGGAGTTCGCGCGGCTGGCCCGTGCCCAAGGGGTGCGCCGCTTGGTGGCGACCGCCGTGGAAGGTGAGACCGATCCTGCCCTGGCGGGGCTCGTGGACGAGATTGTCTGGCTGCGCGTGGGCCAGCTATCCAAGATGATTCGCGCGTTCACGGACCGCGGCATTCGCCATTGCGTGATGCTCGGCCAGGTGGCCCCGCGAAATCTGTTTGATTTGCGGCCCGACCTGAGGGCGATGGGGCTCTTGCTGCGCCTCAAGGAGAAGAATGCCCACACGATCTTCGGAGCGATTGCGGACGAGTTGAAAAAGGACGGCGTCGAGTTGATCGCAGCGACCCCGTGGCTGGGACCGCTGATGCCGGGCCCCGGCTGCACGATTGGCCCCGAGCCCACGCCGGAGCAGCGCGCGGACATTGCGTTTGGGCATCGGATCGCTGTCGAGGTCTCGCGGCTGGAAATCGGGCAGACCGTGGTGGTCAAGAACGGGACCGTTTTGGCGGTCGAGGGGTTCGAGGGCACGGATCGGTGCCTGGTCCGGGGCGGCGAACTGGCGGGGGCGAAAGGCGGGGCGGTGGCCGTGAAGGTGGCCAAGCCCGGCCACGATATGCGGTTTGACATCCCGTGCGTCGGCCCGGGCACGATGGACACCTGCGCCCGGGCGGGCGTGGCGGTGGTCGCCGTTGAGCCGGGGCGCACACTCATCGTTGAACGAGAAACGGTGGAGCGACTCTGCCGCCAACAGCGGATCACCCTGACCACCCTTGACCCGGCCGCCCCGGCCTCCGATTGATCTCATGAATGCCATACCAATGCTGCGGGCGGGCTGCGCCCTGATCGTTTTCGCGTGTGTTGCGGCCACCACGCCGCGCGAAGTCCAGCGCACGGCCCAGACCATCACCGCGGACGCGCTGCTGGCGCACATCCGGGTGCTAGCGTCGGATGAGTTCGAGGGCCGCGCGCCCGGCACGCCCGGCGAGGAAAAGACCGTCCGGTACCTGGTGAACCAGTTCCGGGCAATCGGCCTCCAACCCGGCAACCCGGACGGAACCTGGTTCCAGGAGGTGCCGCTGGTCGGCATCACGGCGCAGGATCCCCAAGCTGTGTATCGCGTGGGCGACAAGGTTCGCGAATTGGCCTTTCCCGGCGAGTGTACCTTCTGGTCCAAGCACGTGGTGCCGAAAGTGTCCGTCACTGACTCGGAGGTGGTCTTTGTGGGTTACGGCGTCGTGGCACCCGAGTATGACTGGGATGACTTCAAGGATGTAGATGTGCGGGGTAAGACCGTGGTCATGCTGGTCGGGGATCCGCCGGTGCCGGACCCCCGGGACGAAACCCGGCTCGACGATGCGGTGTTCAAGGGCCGCGCGATGACCTACTACGGGCGCTGGACGTACAAATTTGAGATCGCGGCCGCCAAGGGCGCGGCCGCCGCTCTCATCGTCCATGAGCAAGGGCCGGCGGGCTATCCGTGGTTCGTCGTGGTGGGCAGCAATTCGCGGGAGAACTTCGAACTCGCTGCGCCCGGCCGCAATCTCGAGCGCGCCGCCATCGAAGGGTGGCTTCCGTTGACCGAGGCGAAACGGCTGTTGGGAGCCGCGGGCTTTGACTACGACACGCTCAAAAGAAACGCGCTCAGCCGCGCGTTCCGGCCCGTGCCCCTCGGGGCGAAGATGAGCTTCCAGCTCAACAACGCCATTCGGGAGGTGGCCTCGCGCAATGTGGTTGCCCGGCTGGCGGGAAGCGATGCGCGGTTGAGCGGGGAGACGGTGGCCATTACCGCGCACTGGGATCACCTCGGCCGCGACCCGAAGCTCGAGGGCGACCAAATTTTCAACGGCGCTCAGGACAACGCCACGGGCGCGGCCGGGTTGATCGAGGTTGCGCGCGCCTTCCGCGAAAGCCGACGCCCGCCCGCCCGGAGCGTGCTCTTCCTCGCCGTGACCGCGGAGGAGAAAGGGTTGCTCGGCGCGAAGTATTACGCGACCCATCCGCTCTACCCCATCGCCCGCACCGTGGCGAACCTCAACATGGACGGGCTCAATCCCTGGGGGCGCACCAGCGACCTGGAGATAATCGGCTGGGGCAACAACACCCTGGAGGACTGGCTGGCCGACGCGGCGCAATCCCAACGGCGCACCGTGGTGCCGGATTCCGAGCCGGAGAAAGGCCGCTATTACCGATCCGACCACTTCGAGTTCGCGAAGGTCGGGGTGCCGGCGCTGGACTTTCGCGGCGGCACCAATGTGCTGGGCAAACCCGCCGGCTACAAGCGGCAGAAGACCGACGACTACACCCTGCGCGACTACCACAAGGTCTCCGACGGGATCAAACCGGACTGGGACTTGTGGGGAGCGGCGGAGGACGTGCAACTGGTCTTCCAGGTAGCGTGGCGGGCGGCCACCGACCCGCGCTGGCCGGAGTGGAAAGCGGGCAGCGAATTCAAGGCCCGGCGAGACATGCTACGGCCGACAACGGCGGACGAGTCGAAATAAAGCGCCAGCGGCAGACGCTGGTCCAGCGACGCGTCCGCCACGAAGGCGAGGCGGCCGACCTTTAGCACCTTGAGCTAACGGGGGCCGTTGCCGCCCAGCCGTGCGCTCGGCAGCCTCGCCCCCTTCAGTGGCAGCCTCATGCATCCGATTGCCGGTCGGGTCGCCCAAACGAGCGGGCCAGTGGTCCGTTCCAGCCTGCTTTCGATTGAATTGTTCTGGCTCGGTAAAACTGCGCGGCGGCGCGCCCCCGGGGGGGATTTCTCCCCGCATGTTACTTGCCTCGCGCTTCGTAATAAGTTACCCGTGGCGCCGGCGTGCATCTCTCAGACGGCATTCTCGACCCGGCGGTGTGGGGCGGCGGTTTCGTCGCTGCCGCGGGATTGACCGCTTGGGGAGCCGCCGGGCTGCGCGAGGAGGAGACCCCGCGAGTGGCCGTGTTCACTGCCGCCTTTTTCTGCGCGTCGCTCCTGCATTTCAAGGTGCCACCGACCAGCGTGCATCTCCTGTTCCACGGTCTGCTGGGCGTGGTGCTGGGGCGGCGGGCGCTGCTGGCCATTCCCATTGGTTTGGCGCTTCAAGCAGCCCTGTTGGGCCACGGCGGGATGACCACCTTGGGGGTGAACACCACGCTGTTCGGCTTGTCCGCCCTGGCCGGGAGCGGCCTTTACCGCGCCTTGGGCGGCTCGGCCTGCCGCCGACCGTTCGCGGCGGGAGCGGTGTCCGCGGCGTTGGCCGTGCTGGTCGCCGGTACGCTGCTCGCCGCGGTCCTTTGGTCGTTGGGGGAGGGATTCAAGGTCGTGGCGCAGTACGCGTTGCTGGCGCATCTGCCGGTGCTGGCGGTCGAGGCCGTAGTCACCGGGTTCACGGTCGAGTTTTTGCGGCGGGTGCAGCCGGCGCTGCTGGCGGGAGGCGCGTCATGATGCGACTGTTCCTGCTGCTGGCAGGCTTTTGGCTGGTTGCGGAGCCCGCGCGGGCGCACCGACTGAGCGTGGATTGGCACGTGGCGGATGGCCAATTGGTGATAGTTGCCCGCACCGAAGACACGCCAGCCGCCGGCGCGGACGTGGGTATCGTGTCGGCTGACGGGACCGTCGTGGCGAAGGGCACACTGGACGGGGAGGGGCGATTGGCGACGGCCGTTCCCGGCGTCGGCGGTGTCACGGTCACCGTGAACGCGGGGCTGGGCCACCGCCGCTCGCTCACGCTGTCGGCTGAACAGTTGCAGGCGGCACCGGGTACGGGCGCTGCCGCGCCGGCTGCGGACCCGGGGGCCGCCTCTGCGCGGCAGCCTTCAGGTGCCGCGCCTGGCGGATCGGGCGAGGTCGTCTTCGCCTTGCCGGTGCGGGTGGGAACCGGGCTGGCGGTGGTTTTCGCCGTGGCAGCGATGTGGATGAGTTACCGGAATTCCCGTCGGCTGGCGGCGCTGGAACGCCGACTCGAGGGCGATGCGCGCTGAGGTTGAGTTTTTTGCCCATCGGAGGTCGCCGCTGCAAGCGTGGGACGCGCGGTGGAAGATTGCTTCGCTGGCCGTGTGGACTGCCGCCGCGGTCAGCCTCCACAGCGTGCCCGTAGCGGCGCTGAGTGCGGGTCTGGCCGCGACCTTGTTGTGGACGGGACGACTGCCGTGGAGAGTGCTGCTGGCCCGGCTGGCAGCCGCGCAAGTGCTGCTCCTGCCCTGTCTGCTGGTTCTGCCCTTCACCTTCCCGGGCGAACGGGTTCAAATCGGTCCCGTGGCGGTGAGCGCCGAAGGTTTGCGCGTGGCGGCGCTGCTGTACCTGCGCGCGTTGGCCGCCCTGGCGCTGGCGCTGGCCGTGGTGTATTCGACGCCGATGATTTCCCTGTTGCGGGCGTTGCAGTCGCTGCGGCTTCCGCGGGCGCTGGTGGAGATTTCGTTGCTGACCTACCGCTACCTTTTCTCGCTGTGGTGGGAGTTGACCCGGATGCGTTGGGCGCTGGCGACGCGCGGTTTCGGTGGGTGGAGCGCGAGTGCCCGAATCCGTCCATTGGCAAGCGTGATTGGCGTCTCGCTGGTGCGGAGCGTCGAGCGCACCGAGCGCATTCATCAGGCCATGCGCTGCCGCGGGTTTGCGGGCCGGTTGCACGGGGCGCGACGGTTTGAGGCCGGGCCTGCGGACCGGCTCAAAGCGGCGCTCGGGGTGGTCGTCGCGGCGGGCCTGGTCTGGCTCGACCGGGCCGCGGGGCCTTGACCAAGTATGAGCTGCCTCGTGGAGGTCCATCATCTGCGGTACGCCTATCCGGAAGGCCGGGAGGCGTTGCGCGAGGTGAGCTTTCACCTCAGTCATGGCGAGCGGGTGGGATTGATCGGGCCCAACGGGGTGGGGAAGACCACGCTTTTGTTGATCCTGGCCGGCGTGATCGAGTCGTTCTCCGGGGCGGTGCAGGTCGCCGGTTGCGACCTGGCGACCCGCGAGGGCCGGCGCAGCGTGCATCGCAAGTTGGGCGTCGTGTTTCAAAACACCGACGACCAGCTCATCAACGCTAGCGTCGAGGAGGACGTGGCCTTTGGTCCGTTGAACCTCGGATTGCCAGCGGAGGAGGTCCGGCGCCGCGTCGCCGCCGCCCTCGCGAGCGTCGGCCTGGCGGAGGGCTATCGGCCGCGGATTCCGTTTCATTTGTCGGCCGGAGAAAAGCGGCGGGTCGCCATTGCCGGCGTGATGGCCATGCGGCCGGAGATCGTTTTGATGGACGAGCCCACGAGCGACCTCGATCCCCGCGGCCGCCGCGAGCTGGCGCGGATTCTGGCCGAGCTGCCCGTCACCCGGATCATCTCGAGCCACAACCTCGACTTTGTGCTGGAGACTTGCGATCGGGTCCTGCTGCTCGACGAAGGGCAACTGCGCGCGGACGGGCCCGTGCGGCGGGTCCTGGCGGACGAGGCGTTGATGCTGCGGCACGGGTTGGAAGTGCCGGCAGGCATTTCCGCCGCCGAGCGCGCCGCGGTTGCCCTTGCAGGGCCGCTGGCTCCGCTCGTTCACTCTCATGATCACGCACACCCTCACTGACACGGCGGATTGCTCGAGCTTCCGCCCAACGGGTACGTCAAAAGTCGAGGTCCGCCCACGAGAAGCCGTCCCCGCCACCGCGCGCGGCGGTCCGCATGCCGCTGTTGCTCGGCCGGGCGGGGAACGTGTTCGCGCGCGAGCGCGGGACGCGGCGCCATTCAGGCGAGCGGTATGCGTTGCGTTCCTGGCGTTGGGCTGGTGCGCGGTCGGCGTGCGAGCTCATTTTCCCATCTTGATTCATGATGCTGCGCTGGGCGCCACTAACGGATCGGTTACCGTGACGTACGCGGTCGGCCATCCCTTTGAACTGGACCTGGAACCGGCGCCGCGACCCGAGCGGGTGATGGTGGTGGACCCGCAGGGACACGGCACCAACATCACCGCCGCCCTGGAGCAAACGGTCTTTCGCGGCGACACGAACGCGATTGCCTGGCGGTTGCCCTTCGTGCCCGTGCGCGGGGACAGCGTGATCGCGCTGGACTCGGCCCCCGAGCGGGATGATGCCGCCCGGACCCTTTACCGGGAATACGTCAAGGTGGTCGTCCATCGGGGCTTGCAGGAGGGTTGGGATCGTCGAACCGGTCAGCCGTTGGAGCTGGTGCCGCTGACGCGGCCGTACGGTTTGAAACCCGGCATGGTCTTTTCCGGGCGGGTTCTGCGGGGCAACGTCCCGGTGGCGGATGCCGAGGTGTACTTCGAGCGGCTCAGCGACAGTCGCCCGGCGGCGGCTGCGCATTTGCCCGAGCCACTGGTGACCTTTGCGGTGCGTACCGACAGCGACGGCCGGTTTGTGGTCGCGCTACCCGAGGCGGGTTGGTGGGTGGTCGGAACTTATGTGGACGACCTGGGGACGGTGCGGCACGCGGGCCGGGACTACCGGCACGAGGGCTTTGCCGGGCTGTGGCTAAAGGTCGAGCCCCGCTGAAACGAGCGGCGCCGCGGGACGCTGCGCGTGGCGGAGTCCTTGAAGCGGGTACGTTTGGTGCTAACACTTCCGCTCGTGAGCTTTTCAGCCACCGAGTCTCGCGCCCAGCTTCGCATGATTCCCTGTCCGGCGTGCGGGGCGAAGTTGTTCCTGCCCGGCGACCAGGCACCGTTCGCCATGACGCCCTGCACCAAGTGCGGCGCACCGGTGATGTTTCCCACCCGGATGCGGCAGTTCGAGTTGCGGGCGCCCATCGCGTCCGGCGGCATGGGAACGGTGTACCGCGCTTTCGACCTGAATCTCGAGCGGGGGGTCGCAGTGAAGCTGATGAAGCGCGAACTCATGGAGGATCCCGAGGCGGTCGCCAATTTCTCCCGGGAAGCCCGTGCCTGCGCCGGTCTCAATCACACCAACATCATCCACATCTACACCTTCGACGAGATCGAGGGGCAGTTGTACCTGGTGATGGAACTGGCAGATCGGGGCAGCCTGGATTCCCGCATTGAACGCGGCGAGGTCAACGAGCTGCTGGTGCTGGACGTGGGCATCAAGGTGGCCTCAGCCCTCGACACCGCCCTCAAGCATGGCCTGCTTCACCGCGACCTGAAGCCCGGCAACATCTTGTTCAATGCCGACGACGAACCCAAGCTCGTGGACTTCGGTCTGGCTCGGCGGGCGGACGCCGACGGCGGGCACGAGGACGCGGTGTGGGGGACGCCGTATTACATCGCCCCGGAAAAGGTTCGCCGGGAGCGGGAGGACTTTCTGTCCGACATGTACAGCCTCGGCGGAACCCTGTACCACGCGCTCACCGGCCACGTGCCGTTTGAGGCGCCGACCGTGGAAGAAGTGGTGGCAGCCCATGTCCATACGCCCTTGACGCCGCCCAACCGGGTCGTGCCCGCCATCACCGCCGCGACGAGCGAGGCCATCTGCCGCGCGATGGCCAAGCGCCCGGCCGATCGCTTCCCGACTTACGATGACTTCATCATGGCGCTCCAGGCCGCGCGCAGTCACTACATCGTGACGCATCTGGTGAACCGGCCGGACAAGCCGCCATCGCGCCCGGGTGGTCTCAAGAGTTGGCTGCGGCGCTGACCGGGGCGGAGAAGGCCTCCGGAGCGTGACCGGCCGCCGGCTCGCGGTGCCGCCTTGCCAGCTTCGAGGCGAGTGCTGAGCATTCTCGCGTTCGCAGCCCATCGGCGGCCGATGGTTCGACCCGCGGCGGGCGAATGGAGAAAGGCTTCATTTCCGCATGGATTTCGGCTGGTACAACGTAGCCGTGGCCGCGCTGGCGGCGGGCTGTGTGGGGCTCTCGAAGGGCGGCCTGCCCGCGGTGGGCATGTTGGGCGTGCCGGTGCTGGCGCTGGTGATGTCGCCGGTACGGGCGGCGGCCGTCCTGCTGCCGATTTACGTACTCTCCGATGCCTTCGGCCTGTGGGCCTACCGGCGGCACTTCGACCGGCGCAACCTGGAAATCCTGCTGCCGGCGGCGGTGGTGGGCATTCTGATCGGCTGGCTCACGGCCTGGCGGGTCAGCGAGGCGCATGTGGCGCTCCTGGTGGGGTTGATCGGGGTCGCCTTCTGCGTCAACGCCTGGCGACGGCGGCAGCAAGCCGCGGCGCCGCGAGCCGCCGACGTGCCGCGCGGCATTTTCTGGGGAACACTCACGGGATTCACCAGCTTCGTGTCCCACTCTGGCGGGCCGCCGTTTCAGATCTATGTGCTGCCGCAGCGTTTGGAAAAGATGACTTTCGCCGGTACAGCCACGATCTTTTTCGCCATCGTCAACGCCTTGAAGCTGCTGCCCTACTGGCAGCTCGGGCAGCTTTCCTTTGCCAACCTCGAACTGGCCGCTGTGGCGTCGCCGTTTGCCATCGCGGCGGTGTTTGTCGGGGTGTGGCTGACCCGCCGGATCAACGATCGCTGGTTCTTCCGGGTCGTCTATGTCGCGCTCTTGATGGTTTCGCTCCGCTTGATCTGGGGCGCGCGTCACGTCCTGACGGGCCTGCTTGCGGGTCAACCGGGCTGACGCGGGGCCGTCGGCGCGCCGGCGGAGCCATCGCCGGGTGGTTACTTGAAGCCCGCGCGCTGGTACAAGGTCAGCCCGTCCGCTCGCACCTCGAGCGTCTCATCAAGCAACGTCACCGTGAATTGCTGCGCAGCGACGGGCACGGCCGCGGAGGTGCGACCGTTGATCACGAGGTGCGCGCGCTCGATGCGGATGACGTGTTGGTTGATGCGGACCTCGCCGTTGCCTTTCTCGGCCGTGAAGCCGAGCTCGACCCGGCGACCGTTCGCCTGAACCGAGACCGTGCGCTGGCCGCTGGCGGTCTCCCAGGCGCCCTGCAGCGCCGAGTCAACTCGGGCGGGTGGAGGTTCGCGGTGGGCGCAGCCGCCGATGAGGGTGGCTCCGGTCAGCAGGGCGACGAAGCATCCGCGGGCGAGCCAGACGCGCGCGCGCCGGGAGCCGGGACCACAATCTAAATGCGGCGAGGTAGCCATCGGGCTGAACCTACCGCGTGCTGTACGGAAAGCGAGGGGACAATGCTTCTGGAGTTGTGCGCGCACGGGCAACCACCGCTTCGGCCAGGTGGAGGGCAAGCGCGGTTTTCGACTCGCAACACGACGTCGGCCTCCCCATGCTTCGAGTCGTGAACTCGCTCTCCCGCCGTCAATTCCTCACCGGGGCCGCCGCCAGTTTTGCCACGACGCTCGCGCCAGCCTTGCGGGCGGAAGCGACCTCGAAGACGAACGCCCTCCGCCTTGGAGGACCGATCTTCAATCCGCCCGCCGATCCCGAGGAACTGGCCCTCGCTCACCGCCGGTTGGGTTATAGCGCGGCCTACTGTCCCAATGTGGCGTTGGATGACGCGGACCGAGTGCGGGCTTTCCGGTCGGCGTTTGAACGGCACGGAGTGGTGATCGCGGAGGTTGGCCGCTGGGTGAATCTGCTGGAGGCGGACTCCATCCGGCGCGCCGCCAACCTGAAGCTGGTGACCGAGGGCCTCGCGCTGGCGGAAGAGATCGGGGCCTTGTGCTGCGTGGACATTGCGGGCTCCTTCAATCCCACGGTCTGGTACGGGCCGCACCCGGACAACCTCTCGCGCCGCTTCTTCGACGCCGCGGTCGAGAATGCGCGCAAGATCATTGACGCCGTGAAGCCGCGTCGGGCGAAGTTCTGTTACGAAATGATGGGTTGGGCGTTGCCGGACAGTCCCGACAGCGCCCGCCAGCTCCTGCGGGCGGTGGATCGCCGCGCGTTTGCCATCCACCTGGATCCGGCCAACCTGGTCAACTCGCCGCAACGGTTTTACCGCAACGCCGACCTCATCAACGAGTGCTTCGATAAACTCGGCCCGTGGATCGTGAGCTGCCACGCCAAGGACCTGGCCTGGGAGGTCGAAATGAACGTCCACTTCCGGGAAGTCCGCCCCGGCACGGGCTCGCTCGACTACCCGACCTACCTCCGGCGGCTCGCGCGCCTGCCCCACCGGCCGCCGCTGATGCTCGAGCACTTGACCACGGCGGACGAGTACGCCGCGGCCCGGGACTTCATCGCGGACAAGGGCCAGGGGCTGGGGCTGCGGTTCGAGTGAGCTGTGAGCCGCCGGTCCAGCGCAGGGGCGAACACCGCTCGGCCCGGGTCGGGCGAGGAACTCCACTTTCCGCCCGGCCCGCCGTTGCGCCCGGTGGACCGCGTGTTCGTGCGCGTCGGGCGACGGCGGCTGCTGTACTTCGGCGGCTGCGACTATTACCGCCTGTCGAGCGATCCGCGAATCTGGGCGGCGTTGACTGCGGGCCTTGCGCGCCACGGCTTGAATGTCGCCGCTTCCCGGATCACCACCGGCAACCATCCGCTCTATGACCAGACCGAGCGGGCGATTGCCGCGTTCTTCGGGGTCGAGCGGGCGCTGCTGTGCCCAACGGGCTACCTGGCGGCGCAGACCGCGATCGAGGGGTGGCGCGACCAATTCACGCACGCCGTTGTGGATGAGCGGGCGCACCCGTGCCTGTTCGCTGGCGCGCAACTGGCGGAGCGTCCGCTGATCCGGTTCCGGCACGGTGACCCGTTTGTGCTGGCGGCTGTTCTGGGTCGGCTGCCGCCGCGCGCACGACCGCTGGTGGTGACCGACGGCGTTTTCGCCCACGACGGCTTCCTGCCACCACTGGCGCGGTATCTCGAGCTGCTGCCGGCGCGCGGTTGGCTGCTGGTGGATGAAGCCCACGGAGCGGGCGTGTTGGGCGCGCGCCAGCGCGGAGCAGCGGAACTCGCGGGAATTGATGACCCGCGACTGCTGCGAAGCTCCACGTTCAGCAAGGCCTTCGGCGTCTTCGGTGGCGCGGTGCTGGGGAGCGCGAAGGCGGTGGACGAAATCGCCGGCCGGAGCCGCGGGTTCGCAGGGAGTACGCCGCTGCCGCTGCCGTTGGCAGCCACCATCATCGCGGCTCTCCGCATCGTCCGCGCGGACGCCGGCCGGCGGGGCCGACTGGCGGAAAATGTAGCCACGCTGAAAGCGGCGTTGAGCCGGATCGGTTACGCGCCGCTGCCCGGACCAGCCCCGATCGTGTCAGTGGCAGCGCGCGAGGGCGCGGGGCGGCAGCTTATCCGCCGACTGCAGGCGGCGGGCATTTATCCGTCGTTCATTCGCTATCCGAGTGCCGCCGGCGCCGGGCATTTCCGTTTCGCAATTTCGAGCGAGCACCGCCCGGAGCACCTGGAGCGACTCTTGACCGCCCTGGGCCGGCCGCGCAAAACGCTCGCCAGCGGCGTGGACCCGGCTGACACTCGGAGCCGATGACCATGCGATCCTCGCTTCTCGCCCTCCTCGCGGGCGGGTGTCTCGCCTGCGCCGCCGTGCGCGCCAACGAGGCCGACGAGGCTCTCCATCGCTTCTTTCAAGAGCGGCTCGAAATCCAGTTCGCCCTCCGGCCCCTCGATGCCACGCGGTTGGGCAACCGCCGCTTTGACGACCGGCTGGACGACCTTTCGCCCGCCGGCCAGGCGCGCTGGCTGGCGTTTGTGCGGGACACCTTGCGTGAGCTCCCGCGCCGGATCGCTTACGCGCAACTCAGCCGGGCAGGGCAGATTGACTTCGAAATCTGGCAGCACGAGCTGCGGAAGACGCTCTGGTTGGCGGAAAACACCCGCCCCTATCAGGAAGATCCCCGCTTGTACGGCGAGTACATCAGCGACAGCGTCTTCCTCCCGCTCACCCAAAGCACGCTGCCGCGGGAGCAAAACCTCACCCATGCCCTGGCCCGAATGCGACAGGTGCCGGCCGTGGTGGCGGCGGCCCGGGCGAACCTCACGCGGCCGCCGCGGAGCGTGCTGGAGACCGCGATCCTGCAGAATCGCGGGGCCATCGCTTTTTACCGCGGGGGCATCCTGGAGTTGGTCGGCGACGGTCCGGAACGGGCGCAGTTCCAGAGCGAGGGCGACCGCGTCGCCGCGGTGCTGGAGGATTACCAGCAGTTTCTCGAGCAGGAGCTCCGGCCCCGCGCCACCGACTATTGGCGTCTTGGCCGGGCGCGGTTCAACAGGAAGCTGGATCTGGAACTCGACACCGGTCAGACCGCGGCCGAAGTGCTGGCGGACGCGGCAGCCGAGGCCGCGCGAGTGGTGAGCGAGATGTACGTGATCGCCCGACAATTGTGGGCCCGGTACGAGCCGGGGCGTCCGCTGCCGGCGGCGGATGACGCGGGTCGGCGCGAGACCATCCGGCGCGTATTGCGCGGCGTGAGTCAGGAACACGGTCGGGGTGAGGACCTGGTTCACGACGCGCGGGCGACGGTCGAGCGAGTTAAGGCGTTCATTCGCGCGGCGGACCTCCTGCGACTGCCGGACCCGGACCGCTGTCAGGTAATCGAGATGCCGGAGTTTCAGCGCGGCAATTCCGTGGCCTACCTCAACCCGGCGCCGCCGTTGGAGCCGCACGCGCCGAGTTTTTACGCGGTCAGCCCGCCGGCCGCGGACTGGCCGGCGGCACAGGTCAAGAGCCTGCTCGAGGAGTACAACCGGCACATGCTCCAAATCCTGACGATTCACGAAGCCTACCCGGGTCATTACGTGCAGCTCGAGTACTCGAACCGCACCCGGTCGCCCATCCGGCGTGTGATTCAGAACGGAACCATGATCGAGGGCTGGGCGGTGTACACCGAGCAAACCCTGCTCGACCAGGGTTACGGCGAGGGCGACCTCGCGCTGCGGCTGACGCAGCTCAAGTTCTATCTCCGGGCTGTGCTCAACGCGATCCTCGACCACCGGATGCACGCGGGGCGGATGACCGATGAGGAAGCACAGCGGCTGCTAACCGAGAACGGCTTCCAATCGGCCGAGGAGGCCCGCCTCAAAATCGTCCGGGCCAAGCAGACCTCTGTCCAGCTCAGCACGTACTTCGCCGGCCGGATGGCCATGGTCCGCCTGCGGGCCGCGGTGCAGTCGGAGTGGGGCGAGCGGTTCGACCTCGGCCGGTTCCATGAAGCCGTCCTCGACCACGGCTCGGTGCCGGTCAAGTACCTGCCGGAACTGGTGCGACGCCGGTTGGCCGAACCGCGGTGACACGAGCGCCATGAGCCGCTTCACGGGCAAATACATCCTCGTCACCGGTGGCGCGTCCGGCATCGGTGCGGCCATCGTTCGGCGGCTGGCGGGCGAGGGCGGTGCGGTGTGGATCGTGGACCGCGACGCGGAAGGCGCGACGGCTCTCGCAGGGGAGATCCTCCGCGAGGGTGGCCAGGCTACCGCAGGGTTGGCAGATGTAACGGACCTGGCCGCCCTGCGCGAAATCTTTGCCGCGCTGCCGCGCGTGGACGTGCTGGTAAACTGCGCGGGCATCGCCCAGGTGGGTACGATCGAGCAGACGGCGCCCGAGGATCTGGACCGCCTCTATGCGGTGAACGTCAAAGGCGTGTTCCACACGATGCACCTGGCGGTGGCGCGGATGCGCCGCCAGGGTGGCGGCGTGATTCTGAACCTCGCCTCCGTGGCTGCGCGGCTGGGCGTGAGCGAACGCTTCGCCTACTCGATGACCAAGGGCGCGGTCCTGGCGATGACGCTGTCCGTCGCGAAAGACTTCGTGCGGGCCGGCATTCGCTGCAACTGCCTGTGCCCCGCGCGCATTCATACGCCGTTCGTGGACGGCTACCTCGCGCAACACTACCCCGGTCGGCAGGCAGAGATGCTCGAGCGGCTCGCCGCCTATCAGCCGCTGGGGCGCATGGGGACGCCCGCCGAGGTAGCGGCGCTGGCCGCCTTCCTCTGCTCGGACGAAGCCGGGTTCATCACGGGTGCGGCCTTCGATATTGACGGCGGCGTGATGACCCTCCGGTGAAGGGGCCGGCCAGGCCCGTCCGTCTGGCGTTCGGTGCGATTCGCCGATCGGTGCGGGGCGTCGCCCCGGAGGTCACCGCCTGCGTCGGTAGAATCGAAACTGGCGGGCGCGAGTGATCGGAGCAGCGCGAAGCTCCAGAATTCGCCGAAGAGAAGTCCAGCCCCTGCGGGGAGAGGGGAAATGGCTGTCCGACCAGGATTCGAACCTGGACTAAAGGCTCCAAAGACCTCTGTGCTACCGTTACACCATCGGACACCCGCGCGAGCAAGGTATCCGCGGGGCAACGGGTGGCAAAGCGAAAAACCGGTTGGCCCGTTGCGCCAATCAGCCTCGGGCGCTCATCGGTTACGCGGCGGGCCGAAGCCGGGCGCCGGTGTCAACCGCGATTCCGGCGCCAGAGAATGACGCCGACCACGCCAGCCGCCAAGAGATCGCCGAGAAGCAGCCCCAGCCGCAGTGGCCCCTCGAGCGGCGCCAGGAAGAATGCCGCCACTCCACCCGACACAATCGCAAGCGGCACCACGATCACCGAGGGATTCATGGATCGGGATTCGGGCGGAGCGGGCTGGTCCGCCGCGGGCGACGCTAAAAGTCCGTTACCGTGACCTCGTGCGGAATCAAGGCCTCGAATTCGGACAAGGTGCCGTTGGCCAGGCAGCATTCGATGATCTGGCGGCCCAGCGGGTCAAGGTCGGGCTCCAGGAACTTGCTCACCTGTTTGTGGATAAAGTCGCGGAGTACCGCCACGCCCGCATCGTAAGCTTCGGGCCCCACCTCCGGTTGCGTATCGACGCGCAGGAACACGTCGGCGATCGTTTGCCCCTCGATGGTCATGGTGCGCAGCGTGTAACCCAGCAGCGGACAGCGCGCGGGCAGGACCTGCTCCGGACTGAAGCGCGCGCCGCCGCGGCGAGCGAGGAATTCCCGGGCGAGCCACTGCGGCATGAAACCGACCTCCCACGCGCCGACATGCTGGTTCGGGCAAAGGATGTAGCGGACAGCGGGTGTGGCGACGATTTGCTGCAGGATCAGGTTGGCCTGAACCACGCGGCGGCCGGTGGCAAAGGGCCAGTACGATCCCACGCCCTCGGAACTCATCCCTTCCTTCTGGACAATGCTGGGGTTGCTGTGGCCGCGGGGCGCCACGAGCCGCCAAATCCAAGCCAGGGCGGGCGGCAGCAGATGCATCAGGCCGATGACGCCGTAGCTCGGATTCTCCCGGGTGCAGGGGGGCGTACGCACGCCGAGACTTCGGATGTCCACGACCACCGGCCCGTGGACGATGTCCGGCACAATGTCCCGCGACACCACCACGCGCGGATTCGGGCAGCGTTTGCCGGGCTCGTCTTCGATGTGTTCCCAGATCAACGCCGTGCTGCCGGGATGAGCGTCCAGATTCAGGAAAAGCAGCGGCCTGGGCGGGTGGATGGTCAATTCCTCCAGGTGCGGGTCCACCCCGTAGCGGGTGATGTGGTTGACGCGCACAAACCACGCCTTTTCGGCATCCATGAGCGCCAGCTTGTCCGAGTTGCCGGGTCGTTGCAGGCTGGGATGGCACAAGGCCATGTCGTCGGTGACCGGCCGCAACTCGCAGGCGCGGGGCAGGATGAGCGTGCGTTCGCTGCGCGTGACGAGATTCCGCCCGAGCAACAGGCTGCCGTCGCGGCGGCGGTGAATGTGTTCGAGCATCTCGCTCTTGCCGCCGCCGCTGGCCCCTTCGTGCATAAAGGTGACCTTGTGTTCGTACGGAGTGATGACTTGGACGGTTGAGCAGTGCGCGGTGACCCAGTTCTCAAGTTCGCCCAGCGCCAGCAGCACGCCGTACACGCCCTTCTTGGCGCTGGGGCCGGGGTAGAGGTTGTAGCTAAACAGTTCGTGCAGGCCGGGCCGGCGGTTGTGAACCACGATCTGCCGCCCGGCGAAGTGGGTATGCCGGAAGGGGGGCGCGACGTAGATGATTGCCCCCGGCACGAAATCCGCGCCGATGTCTTTCGGATCCAGAATCCCCTGCAGGAGCGCCAGGCCAAAGGCGAAAAACCCCGCATTGGCAGGCGCGACCGCGAGAGCGCCAATGCCCCTGCCCGGCACCCCCGTCTCGAAAGCGAAGATTGCCAGTTCCTGCGTCTTGAGCCAGGCGAAGGTCTCTTCCCGCAGCGGCTGAAACTCCTTTCCGAAGCGCGCTCGAAAGGTGGGTTTGTTGGTGGGCTGGTCGTCGCCGATCACCATGCAGTCCGGGTCGCGCCGGCGCATGTAGGGTTCGGTGTAATTCGCGCTTAATCCGTTCTTCACGCGGCAGACGCGGGCTTCGACCACGCGGCCCCGGCCGGGCACCTCATAAGCCACCTCGTGATGACCGTCGCGCGCGTCCCGAACGGCCAGCGACACCAGATCGTCCACGCAGCGGGCCACCGTGAAGCGCGGGCAGCGGGTAAGAATCTCCGACAACTCTTCCGGTACGTGGAAGCCGACAATCGAGCTTGGTTGGCCCACCATGACGGCCGAATGAAAGAGCAGGTGTTCGGTCCGGTCAAGCGCTCCACCCGAGTCGCGAGACGGTCGCCCTTCTGATTCCCGGGCCGGGCAAGATTCAGGGGGCCAGCCGCGTCACGGCTGCCCGCACGTGCGGCGGCGGGGCCGCGGCCAGCAGTGCGTCCAGTAACGCGCGGGCGGTCGAGCCTTCGCCCTCCGCTGTGAGCCGTTCGGCAGCCATCAGGCCGGCGTTTGCCAGCTCAATCCGCACCGTGTCGGGCGCCTTGGGCAGAAAGGTTCGCAGCGCCTCGGCCGCCGCCGGTGTGCCAATCTCTCCGAGGGCGCCGGCAGCGGCGGCCGCGACTGGCGGGTTCGGATCCTCGAGGAGCGCGGCGATCGGGCCCGTGCTGGCAACGTGGCGGCGCTTTGCCAGCGCGTGCAGCACCCCTACCAGCGTCGGTCCCGCCACTCGCGTCAGGCTGGCGGCCAGGGCGGTGCCGGCCTCAGCGCACGGCAGGGCCTGCAGGGCGTTGATCGTCGCGTGCGCGAGCGATTCCTCCGCGAGCAGGGCGGTGAGGGCGGGCACGCACGCCGGGCCGCCGATCAGGGCCAGCTTGCCGCACGCGTACTCTTTGGCGACGACCGCGGCGTCTCCGCGCACGACGGCGGTGAGGCGAGTTTCCAATTCAGCGCGCCGGGGCTCGTCTCGGAGCGCAGCGGCGATGGCGTCGTCAATCGGCACGAGCGTGCCGCGGCCGGCGCCCGACGTGTAGCGGCCGAGGTGTTCAAAGGCCTTCTGAAGCTGCGCGGCGTCAGGCGTCTGGGGGGTATTCATGGCCAAAATTGTTCGCGACCGTCGGCGATTCGCGGGTGCGGTTCAATCCTGGAATCCGCGCAGCGGAATCCGGGCGGGTGATCGCGCGGCCGGTCTGAAGGGCGGGCGGGGAAGGCCGGCGTGCCTATTGCGGGCGCTGATCAACGCGGGCCGCGACGGCCCGGAGCATTTGTTCCCAGTACGGCTTGAGGAAGGGCGGATCGTTCAGACTGTCGAGCGCGTAGCTGCGATCGGCGCGGGCGAGATCCAGGACGGCGGTGATCATCTCCTCCTGATACCAGCCCGCCTCGGCCAGGGGCAGCCCGTTGGGCTCGCGAATGAAGGACTGGCCGCTGGAGGTTTGCCGGCCGTCGGGCGACTGCCCCACCGTGTTGGCCACGCAGTGGAACAGGCGGCAGTTCGGACCCACCGGCTGCTGGGCGCGGCCGGACGTGCGCTTCCAGATCACGGCTTCCACCTCGTCGGAGCTGCACGAGGGGTGAAAGAGGATCTGCGCCCCGAGCATGGCGGGCAGCCGATACACTTCCGGATGCCGCCCATCGCGGCAGATCGCCAGGGTGCAACGAATGCCATCAATCTCGAAAAGCGAGAGCTTGTCACCGCCCCGGCAGTATTGCCGCTCGTCGCGGCCGGCGAGGTGAACTTTCGCGTATTCGTGGGTGATTTCGCCGCACGGGGAGATGACGTGCGCCAGGTTGAGCAGCCGGTCGGCAGTGGGACGGGCGGTACCGACGATCGCCCACATGCCGGCCGCGGCCGCGGCCTCGCAGGTGCGGTCGAGCGCTGCCTGGACCTCGCGCGGCACGAGGCGCAGCACCTCGGGGAAGTAATACCCGGTCAGGCTGGTTTCCGGAAACAGGACCACCCGGCTGCCCTCGGCCGCAGCCAGGCGGATGTAATGCAGCGTGCGTTCGAGGTTCCGGGCGAGCGGCCGCGCCCAGTGCAATTGGACGCAGGAAACTTGAAGCGTGGCGGGCGTGGTCATGCGCGCAGCGTGACCCACCGGGAGCGCGGGCGGAAAGGCAAAACCGCCGGCTTTGCGACCGCCCGCGCTGGTCGTCGCCCGACCGCCAGGCGCACGTTGTCGCCGAGAATTGCCGGCGAGCCAGCCATCCCGCCCCGCAGTCCGTCGCGCCGGCACCGGCGGGCCGACGCGCGGTGGGCCCACCAGGTGCGTCAAGTCCGGTCTCGACACCTGCCAGCGTGACCGCTATGTGCTCCAGCCGTGTCCGCGGGCGCTTCATCCAGTCCGGTCTCACCGTCACGAGCGGCGGTGTTTTTTCGTCGGCTGGCGAGTTCCCTGGTGCTGTGGAGCGTGGTGGTCGCGGCGCTGTTTTCCCCGCATCCGCTGCTCAGCGCGTTCTTCTTTCTGCTGGTGATGCTGGTCCTCGCGGGCACGGGACTGGCGGAGTTTTACGCCATGGTGAGCGCGCGGGGGCTGGTCTGCTTCCGGGCGCTGGGCATTGTGGGCGGGCTGGTCTTGATGGCGGCGACGTTTGCCTATCTGGCGACACCCCGCGGCAGCGGCCAGACCTTGGCGCCGGCGAAGGCCAATGACTTCGAGACGGGCTTCCTGGTGTTGTTCGTTCTGGGGTTGTGCCTGCGCCAGTTTTTCTCCAAGCGCAACGCGGACGGCTTGCAGGCCATCGCCACCACCCTGCTGGGGCTCATGTACGTGCCGTGGCTGCTCAACTTCATCCAGAAAATCAATTTCTTCCCGGGCGTGGATGGCCGCTTCTACCTCATTTATTTCCTGGTGGTGACCAAGTTCAGCGACATGGGGGCCTACGCGGTGGGCTCGCTGTGCGGACGGCACAAAATGATCCCGCGCATCAGCCCCGGGAAGACGTGGGAAGGTTTTGCGGGCGCGATCGCTTTCTCGACGGGGGCGAGTCTGGTGTTTGAGGCCCTCTGTGCCCACCGGCTCCACGGCATGACCCTGCTGCACGCGCTGGTCTTGGGAGTCGTCCTGGGACTGGGAGCGGTGGTGGGCGACCTCATCGAGTCGCTCTTCAAGCGCGAGGCGGGGGTCAAGGATTCCGGGCGCACGTTCCCCGGCATCGGCGGCATCCTGGACCTGTTGGACAGTATCCTGTTCAACGCGCCCCTGATGTACCTCTACCTGCGCCACGTTTTGACGCATCCCTGAGCCGTTGGTACGGTCCGCGGACGTGAAGAACGTCGTCCTCCTTGGCAGCACCGGCTCGATCGGCACCAGCACCCTCAAGGTGGCCGGCGACCTGCCGGATCAGCTGAGGATCGTGGGGCTGGCGGCCGGCAGCAACGCCCGCCTGTTGCTCGAACAGATCCGCCGCTTTGAACCGGAGGCGGTTTGCCTGAATGACCCGGACGCCGCGCGCGAATTGCAGGCGGTCTTGGGGGTGTCGCCCAGGGTGGCGTGCGGGCCAGACGGGTTGCTGGAACTGGCCACCCTGCCCTCGGCCGACATCGTCCTCATCGCGATCGTGGGCACCGCCGGCCTGAAGCCGGCATTGGCGGCCATCCGGGCGGGCAAGGACATCGCCGTGGCGTCCAAGGAAATCCTCGTGATGGCGGGCGAGATTGTCATGCGCGAGGCGGAAAAGTGCGGCGTGCGGGTGCTGGCGGTGGACAGCGAGCATTCCGCAATCTTCCAGTGTCTGGACGGGAAGCCGGCGAGTTCCGTGAGGCGGTTGTGGCTCACCGCGTCCGGGGGGCCGTTTCGGGACGCCACGGCCTGGCCGCGAGAAAAGTTCGGCGAGATTTCGGTCGAGCGCGCCCTCCAGCACCCCTCGTGGGTCATGGGACGGAAGATCACCATTGATTCGGCCACGTTGTTTAACAAGGGCCTGGAGATGATCGAGGCCCGGTGGCTGTTTGGCATCGGCATGGACCGGGTGGATGTGGTGGTCCACCCGCAAAGTGTGGTCCATTCGATGGTCGAGTTCGTGGATGGCTCGGTGCTGGCCCAGCTTTCCACGCCCGACATGTGTCTGCCGATCCAGTACGCCCTGACGTATCCGGAGCGGGTGCCCAGCGACCGCGTGCGGACGGACTTTGCCCGGCTCGGCTCGCTGACGTTTGAGACACCCGACCCGGAGCGCTTCCCGGCCCTGGCGCTGGCGCGCCGTGCGGGCGAGGTGGGCGGCACGCTGCCGGCGGTGCTCAACGCCGCGAACGAGGTGGCGGTCGAGGCGTTCTGTCAGGGGCGGCTCAACTTCCCGCAAATCAGCGACACCGTCGCCCGCGTGATGGCGGCGCATCAGGTCATCCCTCGCCCGTCGCTGGAAGAGATCCTCGCGGCGGACGCCTGGGCGCGAGCGAACGCCAGCAACTGAGTCTCGCGTGGCCCGGGGCTTCGCGAGGGTGGCCCGCCTGCGGATCCGCGCCGGACCCAAAAAATCCGTTGCACCGCGGGGCGTGCCGACGGCTCAATGGGCCGGGCGAGCGACGCTTCCGACCGTGAAACCAACCGACCTCCGAGGCATTCTGCAATACGTCCCGCGCTTCCGCGACAAGACCTTTGTCATCGCGGTGGACGGCGCGATTGTGACGGACGACAACTTCGCGAACATCCTGCTCGATATCGCGGTGCTTCGTTCGTTGAACGTCCGCGTGGTGCTGGTTCACGGAGCGTCGGCGCAGATCCGGGCGCTGGCCGAAGAGCAACAGGTGTCGCCGTCGGACACCGATGGTGCCGGCATTACCGACGCCGCGACGCTCAAACTCGCGCTCACGGCGGCGAACCGGCTGACGCACGAGATCCTCGAGGGGCTCGCTGTCCACGATCTGCGGGCCGCCTGTCCCAATGCGATCACCGCGCATCCGATGGGCATCATCGGCGGCGTGGATCACCAGTTGACCGGCAAGGTCGAACGCGTGGACGTGGAGTTGCTCCAGACGTTGCTGCAGCAGGGGATCATCCCGGTCGTCCCGCCGCTGGGATTCGACGGCGAAGGCCGCACCTATCGCGTGAATTCCGATGGGGTGGCGGTGGCGCTGGCGGAGTCCCTCAAGGCGGTCAAGGTGATCTTCGTGACCACCTACGATGGCATTTTCCGTCAGGGCCGACTGTTTCGCCAGATTCTGGCGAGCGATCTGAGCCAGGTGCTGGCGCAAAACCGGGAGGCATTTCCGCCCGAGGCGTTGTCCAAGGCGATCCACGCCGCAGCGGCCTGCAAGGCTGGCGTGCCGCGCGTGCATGTCATCAACGGGCGGGTGGACGAGGCGTTGTTGACGGAGGTCTTCTCGAACGAAGGCATCGGGACCTTGATTTACGCCAACGAGTACCAGCAGGTCCGCCGGGCGCTGAAAAAGGACGTGCCCGCCATCCTCAAACTCATCCAGCCCTCGGTGGAAAGCGAGGAACTGGTCCGGCGCACGCGCGCGAGCGTCGAAAAGCAATTGGGCGATTACTACATTTTCGAGACCGACAAAAACACGGTGGGGTGTGTGGCCCTGCATCAGTATCCGGAACAGCGGATGGGCGAGTTGGCGTGCCTCTACGTCAAGGCCTCGCATGAGAATCAGGGCATCGGGCGCAAGCTGATTCAGTTCGCTGAGAATCGGGCGCGAGAACTGGGGCTCGAATCGCTGGTGGCCCTCTCCACCCAGGCGTTCACCTATTTCCAGTCGAAGGGCGGTTTCCAGGAGGGCACGCCAGACGATCTCCCGCCTGCGCGTCGCGAAAAGTACGAGCAGAGCGGGCGGCACTCGAAGATCCTGATCAAGCGGTTGAAGTAGGGGCTTTTCCGTGTCGCGACGCCCACCGCTCTCGTTCTTCGTGGCCTGCGCGTGCCACGGCGTGCGGTTCACCCGCTGGCTGCTGGTCTGCACCGTGCGCACGCAGACCCTGGACTGGTACGAGCGAACGCCGCCGGACCCCGGGCAGCGCACGCGCGGCCGCTGGCCTGGCTACCGCTGGCGACGACGGTTTCGGGTTTCCACCTCCCGCCTCGGCACGGGCCAGGTGCGCGACACGAACCGGACGCCCCTGGGCTTGCACCGGATCGCGCGGAAGATCGGGGGCGGCTGGCCGGTGGGTGCCGTCTTCCGGAATCGGCGCTTCACCGGCTACGTCTGGCTGGGACAACCGGCCGCGCCCATCGCGCACCGCATTCTGTGGCTCGAAGGCCTGGAGCCGGGATTCAATCGCGGCGGCAACGTGGACACCTTCGCGCGCTACATCTACATCCACGGGCTGGCCGATGAGCCCACGCTCGGGCGTCCGGCGTCCCGCGGCTGCATCCATCTGGCGGCGGCCGACCTGCTGCCGCTCTACGACCGGCTGCCGGCGGGCACGCTCGTGTGGATCGAGGCGTAAGTCCGGGGGCTCCGCATCGGCGATGGCCGGCGCGCCGGAGAATGCGGGCGGCAAGCTTTCGCGAGGTAGGGCGCCGCTGCGCCGGCGCCGACCGACGGCCGGGACGCAGCCCGGCCCTACCGACAGCGCCGGCAGGCCGGCGCACCCCAGGCGCTTCGCGAGGTAGGGCGCCGCTGCGCCGGTGCCGACCGACGGCCGGGACGCAGCCCGGCCCTACCGGATTTGCCGCGCCGCCCGGTGGCCCTACTGCCAACCCCGACTCGGGGAGCGCACGGGCCCCGCGTGCCGCCGACGGCGCCCCACCCTCGGCCTCCTAGCGCAGGCTAGCAAGTTGTCTGCGCCGCCAGGTAGGGCGCCGCTGCGCCGGCGCCGACCGACGGCCGGGACGCAGCCCGGCCCTACCGAAAGCGCCGGCAGGCCGGCGCGCTCCGCGCGCTTCGCCAGGTAGAACCCCGCTGCGACCCGGCATTGACCGGCCACGGGCTTGGGCGATGCTGGCGCCCATGCAAAGCACCACGTTCGCTCGCCGCACTACCACCCCCCAGCCCGCCCCCCGAGGCGTCCGCCCGAAGAACTTTAGTGTCCTCGCGGCGCTGGCCGCCCTGACCGGTTTGCTCAGCACGGGCCGCGCGGCCAACTGGCAACTGGTCTGGGCGGACGAGTTCGACCGCGACGGCCTGCCGGACCCGGCCAAGTGGAGTTACGAGGAGGGGTTCGTGCGGAACCGCGAGTTGCAGTTCTACACGGCCGGCCGCCGCGAGAACGCCCGGGTCGAGGGCGGCCACCTGATCATTGAGGCGCGCCGGGAACGCTGGCCCAACCCGCGCTACCACGCCGACGCCCCGGAGAACCGCTGGCAAGAGCGCCGCCAGTTCGCCGACTACACCTCGGCCAGTCTCACCACGCGCGGCAAGGCGGCCTGGACCTACGGTCGCCTCGAGGCGCGGGCCAAGCTGCCCTCCGGCCGCGGCACCTGGCCGGCGTTTTGGACGCTGGGCACGAACATCACCCAGGTCGGCTGGCCCGCCTGCGGCGAGATAGACATCCTTGAGTACGTGGGGCACGACCCGGGCGTGGTCCATGCCAACGTGCACACCCGCGGCTTCAATCACGCCCGCGGCAACGGGCGCGGGGCGCGCACGCGCGTGCCGGACGCGGAGACGGCCTTCCACGTGTACGCGGTCGAATGGTCGCCGCAGCGGCTGGAGTTTTTCGTGGACGACCGGAAGTACTTCACGCTTGAGAACGACGGCACGGGTCCGGACTCGTGGCCGTTCGACGCGCCGCAGTATTTGATTCTGAACCTGGCCATTGGCGGAAGCTGGGGCGGCCAGCAGGGCGTGGACGACGCCATTTTTCCGCAACGCTTCGTGGTGGATTACGTGCGGGTGTACCAGCGCGCCGGCGGGGGGCAGTGAAGTTCAAGTTCGGCCGAGCGTCGCTTCAGCCCTAACCGACTCCGTTCAACTACCAAGGGACACCAGGCGAAGCCAGCCGACTGCGGCCCTTGCTTCCGAGTTCGGTGGCCCAGTGGAGGGTGACGAGCAGCCCGACGGGCAGTCACGGGCCGGCGGGTCATGGATTCGGGTTGATGGGGCAAGTGTCATCAGCAGTTGGTCAGGCGAGTGAGTGAAAAACGAGA
>CAYNCT010000022.1:0-34078 GCA_964396005.1 uncultured Verrucomicrobiota bacterium
ACCAAGAGCTGATGTCACTCGCCTGACCAACTGCTGATGACACTTGCCCGTTGATGTCGAATGACGCGGAGATGCAACGAGTCAATGCGTCGGAAGCTTACTTAATGAACACCACCCCCTGCGCGACGTGGGGGTGGTGACAGGAAAGAGGTCCTATGAAGCGGTATTCGGCAAGTGTGATTCTCCTGGCTGGCCTGCTGGCCCTCCTCTTTTGGCGGTGGGAAGCAAACCGGGCAGGCGGGCCGGAACCAGCGCCCGCCGCGGTCGGCCAGGTCCGGTCCGAGGACGCTGGGCAACCATCGCTGCCATCCTACCCGCTGCCGGCGAAGGCCGCCTCCGCGAACGATGGGGAGGGCACTGCCGCGCTCTCACTGGCGCCAGCAGTCATCCGCCTGCTGGACAACGGCGCTCGCTACCCGAAATCCGCTGACCTGGAACATCTCACGCCGGCAGACGTGAGCGTCCTGGCTGCGGCCTACGCAAGCCGTCACTCCATGACCAACAAAGACGGGATCGCCTTCGCGCTCGCTTTCGTGGGGGCGACCAACGCCTTCGATCTGCTTGCCCGATCCCTGCTCGAGGATTACCGGGGACGGCGCTTTGAGCGCTCTGGCGGCGAACTCGTTAGACTCCTTCAGTTGCCCTGGTTCATGGGGATGCTGGTAGAGAGGGACTCTCGCGCGCTGGAATTGCTCCAGAACGGCGTGGAGCCGGCGTTTTGGCAGGCGCGGTTTCCGTGGCAGGATGATCGGGGCAACGACGTCAGCAGGAGTCTGGCTGAGAGCACTATCAAAGGGCTGGCGGTGAGTGGTCACCCCGCGGCGTGGCAGACCGTTTTGAACCTCGTGTCCAACCTGCCACCGTGGTTTTCGCCGGGTGATTCCTCGATGTTCGTCTTGGCGGCCTGCTACCACGATCGGGTGGTCACCTGCGGCAAACGGTGGGTCTGGGACAATCTGCCCGGGAACTTCGATTTCTTCTACGCTTGGCGGGACACCGATGCGGGTCGCCCGTGGCGCGAATGGCAGGACGAGAAGAGAAAGGGCTGGCTCCCATAGACCGGAAACGGCCCACACACCATGACACAATCGGCTTGTTGATCGGTCGCCCCTGCTTCGCAGGCATGTCCGGCAATCCGCCTCCGCGCGCGACGTTCTACAACTGGCATCCCGCCTTTTACAACCAGTAACGTCATGAACACACGATGGTTAATTGGAATCGGCGTGGCGGTTGTTCTCCTGTTGATCGCGGGACGAATGTGGTGGCCGGGCCAGCCAAAGACCCCGGTGCCGGCGCCAGAACTTCCGCAACCGGCGCGGTCGGATGGACCGGGTCAAGACGACACCGGAGGAGTGAAGTCGGCTGCGGCTCCACCCGCGAAGCCGCGCATTACCGCACCGGACCCGGTCGTGCTGGCGCTGGCGGAGCGCGGACAGCCGGGCAAGCCCTGGACCTGGGCACGCGTGTCGGAGGTGCCGCCGTTGGACCCGGTCACCCAAGCGGAGTTGATTCGCCGCTGTCGGGCGTTGGCCAGCCCCACCGACCGGCTTCCCCTGGCCCACTTGTTGGCCTTGGGCGGCGACGCCGAGGCGGTGCGCTTCCTGATTGAATTCGTGACCCGGGATTATGCCGGTAAGGTCTTTAACGATCGTGACAGCTATTCCCTCGGCCGGGAAGGCTTGAGAAGACTGGGCATCGCCGCGCGGCGAATCCCTGAAGCGGTGAAGTTCTTGGAAGCGGCCAGCCAGCCGGAGTTCTGGACCGAAGCCAACCTTTGGAAAGACGCGACCTCTGACCTTAAGGAGGTTCGGCGCAGAATGACGAGCCAGTCTCTCGAAGGCCTCGCCCGGTCGGAGTCCCCGGTAGCCGACCGAGTCTTGGAGGGATTTCGGCAAGATCCGAATCGCGCGGCAGAGTTGGGAGTTGGGGGACCGGTTGGGACAGCGGCTTTCACTCTGAGCTACCTGCGCGAGCACGGTCTTGACAAGGCAGTTGACTCGTGGCTGCTCGCCGATCTGGATCGGCGGATGCGCGAGCTTGAGGTGTGGTCTGGGACTGAGAAAGGTCAGGAATGGGATCGTTGGGGTAACGAGGTGCTGGCGATCGAGACGCGTCGGGCGCAGGCGCAGGCCCCGCCCGCTCCGTGAAAGATGAGGGAGCCAACTTCGGTAACGAATCCCTCCGGCGCCAGGAATCAGGTGAATCAGTTCGGGTGCGGGGCGAATCAGCGGCGCCGTTGACGTTCATCAAGGAAGTGCCCTCTCGTCGGCCCCAAGGTTGGGATGTGAACGCGACCATGACCGAGATCGAACTGGATGTCCGGCCCCTGGCTCCCCGCGACCGCCATCCGGCCATCTTCAACCTCTGGAACAACCTGGCGGACGGCGAGTCGTTCCGGCTCGTCAACGACCACGATCCACTGCCCCTTTACTACCAGTTCGCTTGCGAATACGCCGGCGGTTTCCGCTGGGAGTACCTCGAGCGCGGTCCGCAACGCTGGACGGTCCGGATCACCAAGGGCCGCTTTACCGATCCCGGTTTCGCGCCGCCCCGGCCAGCCGCCCGACCGGCCGACCGGACGGACGAGCCGGTTGTGCTCGACACCCGGCCGATCTTCGCCCGCGGAGACACCCCGTGCTCGGCGATAGATGAGGCGGTGGCGCGGGTGGGCGTGGGTCAGAAGTTTGTCCTGCTGGTGTCGTTCGAGCCGGTGCCACTGTACGCGAAGCTGGCGCAACAGGGGCTACGGGGCGGCGGCCGGCAACAGCCCGATGGCACCTGGCGCATGGAATTCGTGCGGGAAGCGCCGGGTGACGGCGGCCCGGTGGCCTGCCAGTGCGGCGGCGATTTGTAAGACGCAGAGGAAGGTTCTGGCCAAACGTCCCTGCCCGCCAGCCAACCAGTCGGCGCTGAGAGGCCTTTCACTCGGCGCGAGGTGGTTGGGCTGGCGGGCGTCTCGTTTGCGCGGGACCTCCCGGCGGTCCTCGCTGGCCGGCCGGCTCAGGGGGGACGCGGTTTTTCGTCGGGCACCAGGCGGGCCGGCACCCACCACAGGTAGGCGATCAGCGCGCCGAGTTCGATCAGCGACTGGAGCACGATGACGGCGGCGGCGAGTTCCCAGCCGGGGGGCAAGCCCACCGCCAGCGGTAGGACGACGAACGAGTTGCGTGTGCCGGCGCTGAAAATCACGGTGCGCTGCTCGGCCACGGCCAGCCCGAAGCGCCTGGCCACCAGCCGCGCCAGCCACGGCGCAAGCATCGCGAACGCGAAAAACACGGCGGCCGTTGCGCCAAGGAGTCGCCAGGAGGCGCGGATGGAGTGGATCTGCGCGGCGGCGATGATCAGGACGGTCAGGGCCAGCAGGGGCACGGGCAGCAAGGCTGTGAACCGCAGCCAGCGAGCCCAAACGCGCGAGCGCCGGGCGGCGGCCTCGGTGAGGGCCACCAACCCGAGGGGCACCACGATGAGACCCAAGAAGGCGGCGAGGAATCCCCGCGTCCGCGCCAGGCCGGCCAACTCGCCGCCGAGGAACAGCCACAGCCAGGCCGGCAGCAGGAGCATTTGCGCGAGCAGCAGGGCCGGGGTGGCGGCGATGGCCAGGCGCGCGTCGCCTTTGCCCAGCAGGGTGAACGTGACAAACCAATCCGTGCAGGGCGCGAGCAGTACCAGGTACACGCCCAGCAGGATCACGGGGTCGGGCGGGAGCCAGCGGGTCAAGCCCCAGACCAGCGGCGGCACGGCGGCAAAGTTGACGAGCAGCAGGGCCTCGAGGAACAGCCCGTGTCCGAGTAACTCGCGCACCTCCAGCAGCGGCACCTGGGCGAAGGTGACGTAGAGCAGCGCCGCCAGGACCGGCCAGAGCAGCTTCTCAAACACGGGCGCCGCGGACGGCGCGCTCACCCCGAGCAGGGCGCCCATGCCGATCGCCGCCAGATACACGAGGATCTGGCCGCGTTCCCACTGCCGGATCGTCAGCATTCGCCGTGGAGGGTGCCCCGGCCGCCGCCGATTGGCGATTCGCAACGCGGGGCGGAAGTCCGGCGTGGCGGTCACGAAGCGCGCCGAGCGAGGCGCGAGCGGCGGGTTTGAACCGGTCGGCCCTCCCTGTCATGTTCGGCGGATGGCTGAGTCCGACAATCTGGATGAGTTGATGGTTTGCCGATTGAGCGAAGGCCCGCGGAGTCTCTCCCCGTGCAGCATCGTAATCTTCGGCGCCAGCGGCGACCTGACAGCCCGCAAACTGGTGCCGGCGCTGTATCATCTCGCGCGCGACCGGCAGCTTCCCGACCCCGTGCGAATCGTGGGGGTGGCTCGTCGCGAGAAGACGGACGAGAGCTTCCGGGAGGAACTGCGCGAGGCGCTCGGGCGGTTTTCGCGCACCCAGCCGGTGGATGCCGTCGCATGGGAACAGTTCGCCGGGGCGCTGCATTATTGCCAGGGCGACCTGGCCGAGCCGGCCACGTACCAGCGTCTCGCAGAGCAGCTTCGCAGCTTTGGTGACGAGCGCCTGGCGCGAAACCTCCTCTGCTACCTCGCGGTGTCGCCCAGCCAGTTCGCCGGCGTGGTCGAGCATCTGAGTCGGGTGGGGCTGCTGCAACGCGACGACGAGCCGCCCTTCTGGCAGCGGGTGGTGGTGGAAAAGCCGATTGGCCACGATCGCGCGTCCGCGCAAGGGGTGAACCAGGCGCTGACTCGTTTCGCGCACGAGCGGCAGATCTTCCGCATTGATCACTACCTCGGAAAGGAAACGGTCCAGAACATCCTGATGTTTCGCTTCTCGAATGCGATCTTCGAGCAACTCTGGTCGCGGGGGGCCGTGGACCACGTGCAGATCACGGTGAGCGAGCGCGGCGGGGTGGGCGGGCGCGGCGGTTATTACGAGGAAGCGGGCGCGTTGCGGGACATGGTCCAAAACCATCTGCTGCAAGTGCTGGCGCTGGTGGCGATGGAACCGCCCGTGTCGCTCGAGGCCGAGGCCATTCGGGACGAGAAGGTGAAATTGCTGCGGTCCATCCGCCCCATTGAATCTTCGCTGGTCAACCGCAGCGTGGTACGAGGCCAGTACACCGCCGGGACGCTCGATGGCCGGCCCACGCCGGGCTACCGGACGGAAGACAAGGTCCGGCCGGATTCCAACGTCGAGACCTACGTCGCGCTGCGGCTGTTGATTGACAACTGGCGGTGGTCGGGGGTGCCGTTCTTTCTGCGGACCGGCAAGGCGCTGCCGTTGAGCGCGAGCGAGGTGCGGGTGCAGTTCCGGCGGACCCCTCACGTGCTGTTTGCCGCGCGGTGCGGCCCCCGGCTGGATGCGAACGCCCTCACCCTGCGCCTGCAGCCCAACGAGGGGATTTCACTGCACTTCAACGGCAAGGTGCCGGGCACCAGCACCGAAGTGCGGCCGGTCCGGATGCACTTCAGTTACGACGCGGAATTTGGCGCCTACACGCCCGAGGCGTACGAACGCCTGCTGTTGGAGGCGCTGGCCGGCGACGCCACTCTGTTCATCCGCCGCGACGAGGTGGAGGTGGCGTGGGGCATCGTGGACCCGATCCGCGCGGGCTGGGGCGAGCGGCCGCTGACGGAGCGGGAGTTCTATCCGGCCGGCACCTGGGGCCCCGAGGCGGCGGATCAACTACTCGCCCGCACGGGGCACGCCTGGCGAAATCCGAAGCCGCAAACGTGAATCCGCTTTCCGCGAGGGGATGGGGAACGCGCCCGCTCGGGGCGCGGTTTCACGAGCCCCTGGGAGAGTGGCCGGCGGCAGCAACGTTGCCTCGGCCGGCAATCGGCGCCGCGCGCCCTCAGCGCGCCGGCGAGGAGGCGCAGCAGGAGCCGCCCTTGCCGACGCCCAGCTTCTTGAGGATCGTCTCCGCGGGGCAGAATCCGGTGAACGCCGACTGGATGAGATTAACCCCCACGAAGGCGGTCAACAGCAGCCAATACTCGCTCACCCAATGGGCGAGGGAGATGCTCAGCAACACCATGGTTCCCGCGAGGACGCGGATGGAGTTTTCGATGGTCATACGTGGATGCGATGGGTTTCGAGGTTTTGGATACGACAAAGCTGGCCTTCCCACGCCCGTCGTGATCGCTCACGCCGCAGCCGCCGCGGGCTGCGCCGCGCCGACGAGCGCGTCCAGGCGCGCCCGCAGCGCGCGCGGCGAAGGCACGCCCACCAGGGTGTCCACCACCCGGCCGTTGCGGAAAAGCATCAGGGTGGGGACGCCGGTGATCTGATAGCGCAGGGCGAGATCGGGAGCCTCGTCCACGTTCACCTTCACCAGACTCACCCGGCCGGCATATTCGGCGGCGAGCCCCTCGAGCAGCGGCGCCACCATCCGGCAGGGGCCGCACCAAGGCGCGTAGAAATCCACCAGGACCGGCGAGGTGGCGTGGAGCACGTCGGTTTCAAACTGCGATTGCGCGATTTCTTTCATAACAGTTACCAGTTTCAGCCGGGTCCAACCACGGCCGCAGACATGGCCACTTGAGCCGCGGCGCGAGGAAAGGTTACAGTCGCGAAGGACCCGTTTGGGCCGACCGGGTGCGGAAAATTGAATTGAGCCGAAGGCGGTTTGCCGAAACCAGGGCCGCGAACATCCGCAGCCGTCTGCAATGTTGAGATTGGTAGTCAGCCCCGCCCTGCCCGGAGGTTCGACGGGGTGCTTCGGTGCTGAGGAGAGCGCGACGATTCTTGAAGGCACCCACCCGGCTCCCATACCCACCTCGCCGCGTCGGCGGCGGGCAGACTCTAAATCGTCATCGCGTGGCGCCGCTCGCTGGGCCGGGGCAGGTAGGCGTCAAAGCGCATCGCAATGATCCGCACGAGCAGGCGGCCCAGGTCGGTGACCACGAGCCGGGGCCCGTGGAGTTCGATCAGGCCGTCTGCGATCAGATCGTCCAGCGAGGCCAGCTCGCGCGCGAAGTACTCGCGCAGGTTGACGCCGAGACGAGCGGACAGGGCGTCGAAGTCCACGCCCAGATTGCACATGATCTGCATGATGGTCTCGCGGCGGATCACGTCGTCGCGCGAGAGCACGTAGCCACGGGCGGAGGGCAGCGCGCCGGCATCCACCGCCGCATAGTACGCTGGCAGGTCCTTGAGGTTCTGCCAGTAGGTGTCGGTGGACTGGGAGATGGAGGACATGCCGAAGGCGTAGATGTCCGCGCCACCGCGGGTGCTGTAACCCTGAAAATTGCGCTGCAGGGTGCCCGCCCGTTGGGCCACCGCCAGTTCGTCGGCCGCGCGCGCGAAGTGATCCATGCCGATGTACACGTAGCCGGCGTCCGCGAGCTTTTCGATGGTGAGTTTGAGCAACTGGAACTTGACCTCGGGCGAGGGCAGCACGCGGGCCTCCACGATTTTCTGCGCGGGTTTCATCCACGGTACGTGGGCGTAGCTGAATACCGCAAAGCGGTCGGGATTGAGGGCGATGACCTCGTCGAGCGTCCGTTCGAAGGACGCCGGCGTCTGAAAGGGCAGGCCGTAGATCAGGTCAATGTTGAGCGAGGTGAAGCCGGTTTCGCGCACCCAGGCGACCGCTTGCTGCGTCAGCTCGAGGGGCTGGATGCGGTGGATGGCCTTCTGCACCTCGGGATGGTTGTCCTGCACGCCCATCGAGGCCCGGTTGAACCCCACTTCGCGGAGCGCGACCAAGTGGTCGCGCGTGAGCCGGCGCGGGTCCACTTCAACGCCCGCCTCGATGTCGGGGGCGTACGTAAAGTGGGCGCGAATCAGCTCGCCCAGCCGCCGCAGGTGGTCCGGTTTGCAAAAGGTCGGCGACCCGCCCCCGAAATGCAATTGCACGGCGCGCCGCGCCGGGTTCAGGAGGGGTTTGAGCGCGGCCATCTCCCGCCCGAGGTATTCGACGTAGGTGGCGCTTTTCGAGTAATCGGCCGTGATGACGGTCGTGCAGCCGCAGAACCAGCAGAGGGTCTCGCAAAAGGGGAGGTGAAAATACAGCGAGAGGTCGCGGGCCGTCTCGTTATTGCGCCGGATGCTCTCGCGTACTTGCGCCACGGTCACGGCGTCGGTGAAGCGGGTCGCCGGCGGATAGGAAGTGTACCGCGGCCCGGGGACATTGTATTTGCGGACGAGGTCGAGGTTGAAGTTCAGACGGCTCATTGAAAATGGCGCACGGTTTCCGCGAGCGCGTGCAGGCACTCGAGCTTCGCTTCGGGCGGCACGCCATGGCCGAGATTACAGATATGGCCCGGACGGCCGCGCATGGCTTCGAGCAGTTTGCGGGTTTCCGCGGTGACCGTTTCCGCGTTGGTCAGGAGCAGCGCGGGATCAAGGTTGCCCTGCACGGCCACGGTCGCCGGGAGCTGGTCGGCCACCGCCCGCAACGGCACGGTCCAGTCCACACCCAGCACGAGGGCGCCCGAGGCCGCCAGCGCCGGCCAACGGTCGTGAACGCCCTTGGCGAAAACCACGACCGGCGCGGCGCCACGCAGTTCGGCCACGATGTCTCGCAGCCAGCGCCCGGACAGCTCCTCGAAATCCGCGGCCGGGGCCGTGCCGCCAAGGGTGTCGAATAGCTGGACCGCGTCCGCGCCCGCGGCGAGTTGGAGCTTGAGGTATTCGGCGGTGCCCATCGCGAGCGTTTCTGCCAGCCGGCCATAGAGGCGCGGGTTTTCGCGGAACAGGGCGATGGCCCGGGTGAACTGCGGAGCGCTGCCGCCCTCAAGCATGAAGTTGGCGAGAGTCCACGGCGAACCGGCGAAGCCCAGCAGGGCCCGGTCCGGCCCCAGTTCGCTCCGGGTCAACCCCAGCGCCTCGGCCACGTAGGACAGCCGCTCGGGCACGGCGCGCGGTTCCAAGCGATCCACCTGCTGGCCGTACTCGAGGGTCCACTCCATCTTGATCCCCTCGCCTTCGGTGAATCGGTACGGTTGGCCCAGCGCCTCGGCGATGACCAGGATGTCGCTGAAAATGATCGCGGCGTCGAAGCCGAACCGCCGGATGGGTTGCAACGTGACTTCGGCGGCCAGGCCGGGCGTCCGGACCAGCTCCAGGAACGTGTACCGCAGTTTCAGTTCGCGGTATTCGGGCAGGCAGCGGCCGGCCTGGCGCATCAGCCACACCGGCGGGCGCTCGAGGGGTTCGCACCGGCAGGCCGCGAGGAAGCGCGCCCGCGAAGTCAACGCGGTTCTCAGGGCGGTCGGTGGCGCGGTTCTGGTCATGGTGCGGCTCGCCCCGCGGGATCAACCCGTCGGGAAGCGCCAGCATAGGTGGCCCCGGCCTGCTGGCAAACGGGAAGGCAGGCGCCCCCGCTCGCTCGCGATGGGGCACCCTTGCTGCGCCGCCAAGTTTGGGGTTGCGGCGCACCCGGTGCTGACTGACTTTTCTGCCATGATTGACGCGGGACTTGATCAATACGCCGGCCGCCGGCAAAGGCCCGGGACCTGCCTTGCGGGCGCAAGCTGCGGCTGGCTTCTGGTGGCGGCGATCGCGCTCGCCGCCGTCGCGGCGGGACCTGCGGGCATGGCCGAAGAAATCCCCGCGACCGGCGCGGCGGCCGCAGCAGGGTCACCGGTGCTGGGCAAGGTGGTGCTGGACCGCGCGCGGCGAGCGGTCGCTTTCCCCGCGGTGGTCAACCAGCGAAGCGGGCTGGTTGAGTACGTGCTGGTCACCGAGCAGGGCAAGACGCATGAGAGCGTCTTGCGCACCGAGGCGGCGCCGCGGGACATTCACGTGGCGCTGCTGCTTCTCAACGCCCGGCCAGCGAGTTCCCCGGTCTTTCCCGACGATCCGGCGGCGCCGTTGCCGGGGGTGCCGGTGCGGATCGAAGCCAGTTGGGTCGAGGACGGCCGCGAGGTGCGGCGGCCGCTGGAAGACCTGGTGATCACCACCAATCGCGGCGATCGCCTGGTGCGCGGGCCCTGGGCGTACACCGGCTCCTACGTCTCGCGGGGTACGTTCGTTGCCCAGGAGGAAGGCTCGATCGTGGCATTGCAGGTGGACCCCTCGGCGCTGATTAACAATCCCCGGCCCGGCCGTGAAAACGACGAGCTACACCACGTGAACCCCCAGGCCCTGCCGGCCGGGGATCAAGCGGTGACCGTCACCATTCGGGTGCTGGATGTGACCCGCACCAACACCCCCATTCTTCGGGCCCGGCTGGAGCAACCCCGTCCGGCGACCAGCCCGGAGGCCGCGCCCCCGATCTGATGAAACCCCGGTCCTGTCCGCGTTGGGTCCGCTGCCTCGCGCTGGGCGTGGCGCTCATTTCCCTGGTTGCCCGCGCGGCCGATTCCGCCGCCGGCGCGGTTCCGGCCCCAAAGGACCTGTCGCTGCGCAATGAGGTGCAGCGCGCGCTGGATCGCGGGCTGGACTGGTTGCGGCGCAGCCAGGACACCAACGGTTGGTGGTCCACCGCCGATCACCCGGCCGTCACCGCGCTGGCGCTGACGGCGTTTCTGGGCGATCCCAGCCGGCGAGCCCGCACCAACGCAGCGGTCGAGCTGGAGCGCGGCTTCCGGTTCCTGCGCGACTCGATGCAGCCCGACGGCAGCCTGCACCGCGGCGCGCTCATCAACTACAACACGGCCATCAGTGTGACCGCCCTGGCCGTGCTGGGCGACCCGCGTGACGAGGCCTTCCTGCGCCGCGCCCGCCAGTTCCTGGTGCGGTCCCAGAACGACTTCGGCGAGCCCGGCCGCGTGGACACGGAATTCGATGGGGGCGTCGGCTACGGCGACAAGTACCGCCACTCGGATATGAACAACACTCTCGTGGCGCTGGAGGCCCTGCGCGCCACCCAGCATCTGGTGGCCGACCGGGGCGCCGCGGGCGAGGACCTCAACTGGGCGGCGGCGATTCGCTTCCTCGAGAGGTGTCAGAACCTGCCGGAACGCAATCGCGCCGACTGGGTGTCGGACGACCCACGGGACCGCGGCGGGTTCGTCTATTACCCCGGACACAGCATGGCGGGCGGCGTGACCAACGCCACCACCGGCAAGGTGTCCCTGCGCTCCTACGGCAGCATCAGCTACGCCGGGCTGCTCAGCTACGTGTACGCCCGGCTCGATCCGGACGACCCGCGCGTGCGGGCAGTGCGCGAGTGGCTGGCAGCGAATTACACGCTCGCCGAGAACCCCGGTCTCGGACCGCAGGGCCTGTACTACTACCTGCACCTCATGACCAAGGCCCTGCACGCGGCCGACGTGGACCGGCTCGCGCTGGCGGACCAGCGAGTGGTGGACTGGCCGCGCGAAGTGGCCCTGCGCCTTCTCGAGCTCCAGCGACCGGACGGCTCCTGGTGGAACGACCACAACCGCTGGTGGGAGCGTGACCCGAACCTGGTCACGGCCTACGCGGTGATGGCTCTGGAAATGATCTGGCGCCGGTTGTGACCCGGAGGAACTGGCGGTCGGTCGCCCGGCTGGCTGGCCCGGGCAGCGTTCCGCGCGGACTGTGCGCCGAAAGAGCCACTTGCCAGCACCGTGAACGGTTCTTACGCTCGACGCATGAAAATGCGTGTCGTTTCCCCCTTCGTTTCCCGCGGGACCGCTTCCCGTTGTGGCTTCACCCTGATCGAGTTGCTGGTGGTCATCGCCATTATCGCCATCCTGGCCGGCATGCTCTTGCCCGCGCTCAGTCGCGCCAAGGCCAAGGCCCAGGGCATCTCCTGCTTGAGTAACCTCAAGCAACTGGGCCTGGCCTGGGTGATGTACGCGACGGACAACGGCGAGCGGGTGCCCCCCAACAACGGCAACGACCAAAGCGGTTTCATCCTGAATGTCACCCCGCACTATCCCAACACCTGGGTCGCCGGCTGGCTGGAGTTCAACGGCACTGCGGACAACACCAACACCCTCTTCCTGACCCGCAGCCATCTGCATCCGTTTTTGAACTCGCTCGGCGTGTGGAAGTGTCCGGCCGACCAGAGCATCTCCAAGCACGGCGGGCGCACGTACAGCCGGGTGCGCAGCATGTCCATGAACAACTGGATGAACAGCGCCACGCCATGGAACAGCGGCAGCGAGTACAAGATCATCCGTCGGACCTCGGACATGACCGAGCCCGGCCCGGCCGGCACCTGGCTGCTCATTGACGAACGCGAGGAGAGCATCAACGACGGGTTCTTCGTGGTGACCATGAACCAGCGCGGCCAGGGCTGTTACCTCGTGGATTACCCGGCCAGCTACCACAACGGCGCGGGTGGACTGAACTTCGCGGACGGACATTCGGAGATCAAAAAGTGGCTCGACCCCCGCACGACGCCCAAGCTCAAAAAGAACAGCAATCTCCAGCTTAACATCCCGTCGCCCAACAACCGGGACATCGCCTGGCTCCAGGATCGCTCCACCGGTCGCGTCCGCTAAACCGGAACGATGCCGTAGGTTTTTGGTGGCACGGCCAACCTGGCCGCTCTGGGTGGCCACTTGCCGCTCAACCGCGTGCGGCGGCCCCGCCCCCCGTCAGGGGCAGCCTCGTGCGTTCGACGGTCGTGGGGGTCGCCCGACCGAACGGGCCAGAGGCCGTTTCCGTCCTGCATTCAACCCGAAAACCGAAGCCGGATTGACTGAAGGCAACGAGGCTCATGAAAAAGGACAGGCTCCCACCGGGATAGGACGGGCAGGAAAAGTGCCCGGAGGAGAATCCCGTTCCGTCGCTCCTTCGTTTCCTTGGTTGTCTTCTGCAAAAGCGACTTCGTAATTCGGCTTCAACTGAATCGTGTCCGGCTCAGGTTCCTACACCAGGGACAAGAGCCGCCGAATCTCCGCCAGGCGCGCTGTCGGGTCGCGCTTGGTCAGCCGGGGGAAGCGCCCGCCGGCCTGAATGTAGTCGTTGCCGCGCGTGAGCATCAGCCGGTCGCCCCGGGTCTCGATGGCCGTCACGCCGCGCGCCGCCGCAGCCAGCTTGAGCTCCGCGAGCAAGAGCAGCCGCTCGGTCGCCGGCGGCAGGCGCCCAAATCGGTCGCGCAGTTCCGCGCGCAGCGCCTCCAACCCCGGCCGGTCGGTCACCTGCGCGAGCTTGCGGTGGAGTTCAATCCGATCCCGCGCCTCGGGAACGTACGTCACCGGCAGGCCCGCCGCCGCGCGGGGGCCATCCCAGGTGTCGTTCACCGGCTCGTCCACCACGGGTCGGCGGCGTCGGTCGGTTTCGTAGGTGGCCACTTCACGCGGGACGGCGATGTCCGTTCCGGCACGCCCTGCGCTCCGGCGGCGGCCGCCGGCCAAAGGCGCCGGCGGGGGTGACGGCTCGTCGCCCACGGCGCTCAGGTCGAGGAAGTCCAGCCGCACGGCCACCTCGACCCGGCGGGGCGCCGGCTCCCCCTTCAGCGCGGCGATGCTTTGCTTGAGCAACTGGCAGTAGAGATCAAACCCCACCGCCGTGATGTGCCCACTTTGGGCCGCCCCGAGCAGGTTGCCGGCGCCGCGAATTTCCAGATCGCGCATGGCGATTTGGAAGCCGCTGCCCGGCGAGGAAAACAGCTTGATGGCGGTGATGCGTTTGCGGGCGTCCGCCAGCAGACCCGCGTGCCGGGGAATCAGCAGGTAGGCGTAAGCCTGGTGTTTGTAGCGGCCCACGCGGCCGCGAAGCTGGTACAGCTCGCTCAGCCCGAAGCGGTCCGCCCGATCAATGATGATCGTGTTCGCGTTGGGTATGTCTATGCCGCTCTCGACGATGGTGGTGGACAGCAGCACGTCCACCTCGCCGTTGACGAAGCGCGTCATCACTTCCTCAAGCGCGTCCGCGTGCATCTGACCGTGGCCGACGGCGATCCGCGCCTGCGGCACGAGGGAGCGCAGCTTGAGCGCCACCGACTCGATGTCGAACACCCGATTGTGCAGGAAGAACACCTGACCACCGCGCAGCAGCTCGCGCTGGATGGCGTCCCGGATCGTGTGCTCATCGTACGGCGCGATGATCGTCTCGACCGGCAACCGGTCCTGCGGCGGCGTCTCGATGGTGCTCATGTCGCGGGCGCCGGTGAGCGCGAGGTAGAGCGTGCGCGGGATCGGGGTGGCGCTGAGCGTGAGCACGTCCACCAGCTTGCGCAGTTGCTTGAACCGTTCCTTGTGCGCCACGCCGAAGCGCTGTTCCTCGTCAATCACCACCAGCCCGAGGTCCTTGAAGGTCACGTCCGGTTGCAACAACCGGTGCGTGCCAATCACCAGATCCACCGCGCCGCGCGCCAGGTCGGCGATGACCTGTTGTTGCTGACCACGGGAGCGGAAGCGGGACAGGACCTCGACCCGCGCGGGGTAATCGGCCAGCCGTTCGCGGAAGGTGTTGAAGTGCTGTTGGGCCAGGACGGTGGTCGGCACCAGCACGGCCACCTGCTTGCCGGCCATGATGGCTTTGAACGCGGCGCGCAAGGCCACCTCGGTCTTGCCAAAGCCCACGTCGCCGCAGATCAACCGGTCCATCGGGCGCGGCGCCTCCTGGTCGCGCTTGGTCTCCTCGATCGCGCGCCATTGGTCCGGCGTCTCCTGATAGGGAAACGCGCTCTCAAACTCGCGCTGCCACAGCGTGTCGGCCGGCAGGGCGAAGCCGGGCAACGACGCCCGCGCGGCCTGGATGCTCAGGAGATCGGCCGCCAAATCCCGCACCGCGGCTGCCGCCTCGGCCTTGGTCTTCGTCCACCGCGTCCCTCCGAGGACGTTCAACGCCGGCCGCGTCTTGCCGGCGCCCACGTATTTGCTGACCAGGTGGGACTCGCTGATTGGCACGTAGAGGCGCGGCGACGCCTGTCCTTCCTCGCGCGGCGCGTACTCGATCACCAGGCATTCCTCACCCGGTGCGGAGTCCGCTTCGTCGGCGCCGCCGGTCGCGCCCAACCGCGGCCGGTCCGGGAGCCGTTCCAGCCCCAGGTAGCGGCCGATCCCGTGCTGCAGATGCACCACGTAGTCGCCCGGTTCGAGGTCGGTGAAATTGATGTCCAACACGGAGCGGACCGCCGTGGCGTGCGGCGAGCGCAGCCGCCGGGGACGAGTAACCTTGTGGCGGCCGAAAATCTCCGCGTCGGTCACCACGACGAGCCGCGCTTCGGGACAGAGGAACCCGCGCTGCAGGGAGCCGAGCTGAACGGAGAGTCGGAGCGGGGCGGCCGCGGCCGCGCCCGAAGCCTGAGCGGCGGCCGGGAGCTTCGACGCCGCGGGGCGATCGCATCCCATTTCCGCCCAGACCTCGGCAAACCGTCGTTGCTCGCCGGTGTTCCCGCAGACGACATGCACCGCCTCGCCCTGTCGCAGCCAGCGATGGATTTGGGCAAAGAACTCGCGACGTTGCCGTTCGGCGATCTGCGGATCCGGCGCGCGCTCGGTCACCGGCCGGAACGCCTCGAGTGAGGGCAGCTCGAACGGGATCGGCTCGCTGCCCGCCTCCACGGCCGGCTCCCTCTCGCTTCCGGCCTCGCAAAACTCTCCGGCCGGAGCGGCGGGCGGCAGGTCGTGGAGCGCCACGACCGTGAGTCCGCGGTTTCTCAAAGCGGCCAGCACGTCGGCCCACGCCACAAAAAAGGGATCACCCGCCGGCACCTGCGCCTCGTACGCCGCTGCCTCCGTGGCCAGCACGTCCGGCGCGCACCAAACGACCAGGGCGTCGGCCGGCAGATGATCGAACAAGGTGCCCAGTTCGCCCGCGGCGGTGCCCGGGGCGGGTGCCACCGGCGTCGCGCCGCCCGCGAGTCCCAGGTGGTGTTTCAACAGGCCAAGCTCGCCGGCCGGGCCGAGGGTTACGGTTTCGATTGCTTCACGTGTGACCTGCGTGCCGGGATCAAACCAGCGCAAGGACTCCAGCTCGTTACCGAAGAACTCGAGGCGGACCGGCCACGGGCTGTTGAGCGGGAACACGTCCACGATACCGCCGCGCAGAGCCAGTTCGCCCTTGGCCGTGACTTGCGCCTCCGGCTGATACGCCTGGTCCTCGAGCCACTCGATCAAATCCAGCGGGTCCAGCGCGTCGCCCCGGCGCAGTCGGCGCAGCCGGCGGGCGAGGGCTGCCGGGGAAAACGTTCGCTGCAAACAGGCGGCCACCGCGGCTACGATCACCGGCCCCGGCCCACCATCGTCCGCCGCCTGGCGCAGCGCCACGAGGGTCTCGAGGCGTTCCGAAAACACGTCCGCATGGGGCAGCTTGTCTTCGTGCGGGAGAATGTCCCACGGCGGATAGAACAATGGTCGCTCGGCGTCGTTGCCGGAGGGGGGAACGGCCGCGAGCCACGTCTGCAGGTCCGTCTCGAGGCGCTCCTGCGCTTTCACACCGCCGGTCACGGCCAACACCGTGCGCCGGGGGAACAGCCGGCGCAGGACGCCGAGCACCGCCGCTTGCGCCGGCTCGGACACCCCGCGCACGGACAATACGCCGCCCGCCTCCACACGCCGCGCCAGGGAGTGCGCGGCGGGAGTCTGAGCCAATGTGGACAGCACGGCCGCCACCGACGCGGAATCTGCCGGCGTCAAGTTGGCCGGAACTTCCGCCGCGAGGGTGGAGGCGTCAAGCGCGGGGCAATTGGATTCGCCGCCGCGATCGAAGCCTGATAGCGTGACCCCATGCGAAACCCGCTGATCGTCGCCCTCGACGTGCCCACCCCCGAACGCGCCCTCGCCCTCGCGGAGCAACTCGCCGGCAGCGTCGGCACCTTCAAGATTGGCAAGGAACTCTTCACCGCGGCGGGGCCGGACATCGTCCGCCGCCTGCGGGCCGCCGGCGCGGCGGTGTTTCTGGATCTCAAGTTTCACGACATTCCCAACACCGTCGCCGCGGCCGTCCGCGCCGCCGTGGGCCTGGACGTCCAGATGCTCACGATTCACGCCAGCGGCGGGGCGGCGATGATGCGGGCCGCCGAGACCGCGGCGCAGGAAGAAGCCGGCCGGCGGGGTGTGCCGCCGCCCCTGGTGCTCGGCGTGACCGTGCTCACCAGCCTCGATGACGCGGCGCTGGCCGAGATTGGGATCGGGGCCACGGCGGCCGAGCAAGTGGTGCGGTTGGCGCGCCTGGCCGCTACGGCCGGCTTGCGCGGGCTGGTGTGCTCGCCGCTCGAGCTGGCGGTGCTGCGGAACACCCTGCCGGCCACTCTGCAACTCGTGACGCCGGGGATTCGCCCGGCCGGCGCCGACGCCGGCGATCAAAAACGCACGCTCACCCCGGCCGAAGCCGTGGCCGCGGGCGCCAACTGGCTGGTGATCGGCCGGCCGATCATCGCCGCGCCGGATCCGGTGGCGGCAGCGCGCGCGATTCGGGCGACGCTTCCGGTGTGAGCCGCCCGGGCTGCGGGCCAATTTCGCTTTCCTGACCGCGGCCCCGCGGGTTCGATTGCCGGACTGCGATGACGATTGAATCCCTCCACCTCGGGCAGCGGGTGCGGCATCCCGCGTATGGCACCGGCACCGTTAAGGCCATTCACGAGCTGGCCGCCGAGATCGCCTTCGATGACGGCCAGCGGCGGACAGTCGCCCCAGAAACCAGCGGCCTCGCTCCGGCCGAGGCCACCGCCACGGTCGCGGGTCTCGAGGTACCGCTGGCCGAGCTGATCCGCGAGGTCGCCGAGGCCACGGTCCGGGCGATGGGTTGGGAGCGCCCCGGCGAGGTGGTCCGGCTGCTGGCCAGTCGCTGGCGGGGCGGGAAGCTGGTGCTTCATCCCGCCGATCCCTCCCTGCAGACCAAGGAGGTTGAGCTGGAAACCTTCTTCCACAAGATCGTGATGGTGCGCAACAACCTGCGGGTGCTCGAACAGAAGATCAACGCCCACGAAGGTCTCAGCTCGGCCGAGAAGTTTGACTGGCAGCAGTACATCACCCGCTGCTACGGCTCGCTCACGACCTTCAACGTCCTGTTCAAGGAAAAGGACGAGCAGTTCTGAGCCGCACCGCTGCAATTGGAGTGGGAAACGCGCCAGGTCGGGCGACGGTTGGGCGCTACCTCGCCGACCAGTCATTCAAGCCGCGTTCGGTTCGCGACGGCGTCGCGGAGGCTTCGAGCAGCTCCAGCGCCTCGCCGACCAGGTAGAGCGAGCCGGTGATCAGCCGGAACGGCTCGGTGCGGGTCAGCCGGAAGGCCTCCGCCAGCGAGTGGCAGACGTTGACGCTCCGGTCGGGATGGCGTGCGCCGGCGACCGCCCGGAGTTGCTCCGGTGCCGCCGTGCGGGCACTGGCCACCGGCACCAGACAGACCGACCGGGCGACCGGAAACAGCGCGTCGCACATGGATTTCCAGTCCTTGTCCTCGAGCGCGCCGAGGATCAGCGCCGGGCGCCGGCCCGGGAAGTGGCGTTCGAGCGCGGCCACGAGGGCGGCCACCCCGGCGGGGTTATGGGCGCCGTCCACCAGGTTAACCTGACCATCGGGGCCGGGCACCACCTGAAGGCGGCCGGGCCAGGAAACCCTGCGCAGGCCGGCCACGATGGTATCCGACGAAACCGGCAGCGTGGCCTGGAGTTGCCGAACGGTGGCGAGGGCGACGGCCGCATTGCGTCGCTGGTGGTCGCCGAGGAGCGGCAGTTCAATCTGATCCAGCGACGGGCGGCGCGTGTCGTCGTCGGTGACCTCAACCAGTTCGGCTCCCGTCGCGGCGGCCGTGGCGCGGATGACCGCCCGGGCCTCGGGCGCGTCGGTGCCGCTGATTACCGGAGCGCCGGGCTTGATGATGCCGGCTTTCTCGCGGGCGATCTGTTCGAGGGTGTGGCCCAGCCATGGTTCGTGATCGAAGGCGATGTTCGTGATGACGCTCGCCAGCGGTTGCACGATGTTGGTGGCATCCAGGCGGCCGCCCATGCCGGTTTCCCAGATGACGAGGTCGCAGCCGGCGGCGGCGAAATGACGCAACGCCATGACAGTGACCGCCTCGAAGAACGTGGGCTGGTGATCCCGCGGGAAGCCGGTCAACAGCCCTTGCAGCGCGCTGACAGCGGCGATGACTTCATCTTCGGTCATCCACTGGCGGTTGACCTGGATGCGCTCGCCGAAACTCACCAGGTGGGGCGAGGTGAAGAGTCCAACGCGCTGTCCTGCCGCCCGGTAAATGCTCTCCAGCATGGCGCAGGTGGAGCCCTTCCCGTTGGTGCCGGCCACGTGGATGAAGCGGAGCCGCTCGTGCGGGTTGCCCGCCAGCGCGGCGAGCCGGCGGGTGTTCTCCAACCCCAGCTTCAGCCCGTGAAGCTGGAGGTCGTAAAGGAATTGGATGGCTTCCGGATAAGTCATGAAGCGCGTCACCGTGGACGGCGGCAGGTCACCATTGAAACGCGCCCCTGTCAAACGGGGCGCGGTCGGTCGCCCGTCCGCCCGGCTCGTGGCCGGCGATTTCCCGGCGCTCGTGAAGGGCGACCGGTGCCGGCTCTCGAATCGGACGGATCGCGCGCTGATTACGCGGCGGTGGTTGCCGCCACGCGCTGTCCCCGATAACGGACGAGCAGCCAGCAACCCAGTGCTCCCGTGGCCAGCAGCAGGTAAGGCGACACTCCATAGCCGGCCGGTAGGTAACCGAGCAGGCTCGCCAGTCCTCCGGCGGTCAGCGCGTAAGGCAGTTGCGTGCGCACGTGAGCCATCACCTCGCAATCGCTGCTGAACGCCGACACAATGGTCGTGTCGCTGATCGGCGAACAATGGTCGCCGAAGACCGCGCCTGCGAGCACGGCGCCCACGGTGGCAATCAGCACCGGGCTGGCGGCCGCGGCCGCGTGGAAAGCCGTGAGGCTCACGGCCAGCGGGATGACCAGCGGCATGACAATGGCCATGGTGCCCCACGACGTGCCGGTGCTGAACGAAATGACCGAAGCCAGCAGGAAAACGAGCACGGGCAACCACGCCGCGGGCAGACGGTCACCCAGCAGCGTGACGAGGTAGGCGGCGGTTCCCAACTCTTTGATGACGCTGTTGAGCATCCACGCGAAGACCAAAATCAGCGCCGGCAGAAACATCTGTTGCATGCCCTGGAAGAAAGGCTGCGTCCCGCTCTCGGGGGCAGCGGGCGAGCCAGCGGTCCGGCGGAAGACCGCCGTCAGCCCCAGTGCCACCAGGGAGGCGCAAGCCGTGGCCAGCACGAACACGCCCGCCGCGTCGGCTTTGCCCAGGGCCTGCACGAGGTTGGGTAAGGTGAACGGCAGTTCCCGTCCGCCTCCGCCCACATACAATCCGCCGAAGACGCCCAGCACCAGCACGGCCAGCGGCACCAGCGCCAGCGCGGCCGACGATTTCGCGGGGGCTCCAGCCGTGATGGCTGGTTCCGACCGGCGCTGGGCGCGGCTGGCGCGCTCGGCGGCGAGCATCGGGCCCCAGTCACGCATCAGCCAGACCAGCAAGAACACCAGGAGCAGCAGGAACCAGTTGTAGAACCGGAAGGGCAGGCTCAAGACCAGCCACGAGAAGGGAGCGACCGCGTCGGCCAGCGCCGGGTCGCCCGTGTTGGCGAGGCCCTGGCGGATGACGGACATCTCGTAGGCGACCCAGGTCGAGAGCAACGCCAGCCCCGCGATGGGCGCTGACGTGGAGTCCACGATGAAGGCCAGTTTCTCACGCGAGAGACCGGCGCGGTCGGCGGCCGGACGCAGCGTCTTGCCAACCAACATGGCGTTGGCCAGGCCGTCAAAAAACACCAGCCAACCCATCAAATAAGCGCCCAGTCCAGCGTGCCGGGGGCTTCCCGCCCGCCCCACCACGCGCGCGGCGAGTGCAGCCATGCCGCCGTGGCGATTCAGCACCTCGACGAAGCCGCCCATCAACAGGGTGAAAACCAGCACGCTGACGTTCCACCGATCGGTCAGGGACGGGATCAGCCGGCCGATCAGCAGGTCCTGGAAGGCGGCCCAGGGATGGCCTCCGTGCAGCAACAATGCCCCGCTGAACGCGCCCAGGAAAAGCGACAGGTAGATGTCGCGCGTGACAAAGGCCAGCCCCACCGCCAGCGCGCTGGGCCAGAGTACCGCCGGGCTGGCCTTGGGGTCGGGCGCCAGCAACCAGAGGTACGTGGCGAGCAACGCCACCCCGGGGATCCACGCGCGCGGCCGGCTCATCGGCGAATCCAAACGGCGGCCAGAGCGACGCTCCACTGGAACTTGCGGGCGTGCTCGCGAATCAGGAAAGGCAGGTCCAGGGTCCGCGTGAGCGTGAAATGCGGCTCCAGCGCGGTTCGGAGCGTATCCAAGGTGCGCACGGGTCGCCCGTCGCGTTCGTAACCGCCGAGCCATTCAGTGCGCGGCGTGTAGTCCTCCAGCCACGTGCAGGGTGTGGTCAGGATCAATTGCCCGCCGGGATTTACCCAGGCGGGGAGGCGCTCGAGGCAGCGACGCGGCTCACGCAGGCGATCCACCAGGTTCGCCAGCAGCACCACGTCGAAGCCGCCCCCAGCGGGGCGCAGCTCCTGGGCATCGCCTTGTTCGAAGCGCACGCGGCGTCGGTCAATTTCGGCGGGCACCAACGCCACCGCGGGCGTGGTCAGCCCGCCTTCCTCGACGTAGGCATAGGGCACGGAGCCCTGCTGCTGGAGGCGCTGCGCCACTTCGATGAACCGCCGCGAATAGTCAACGCCGATGACCTCGGCGCAATGCCGCGCCAATTCGAAGGTGGATCGCCCGACTGCACAGCCCACATCCAGCGCCCGCGCGCCGGCGGGCAGTCGGGCGACCTCCAGGCACTCGGACACGCACCGCGCCGGATAATCGAGCGCGCCGGCCGGACCGAAGGCCCAAGGCAGGATCTGCTCGGCGGACCCGTAGTGGAAGAGGAGGTATTCGGCGAGCGCCCGGTCAGTTTCGTAGAAGGCGACGCTCACGACGCCAAGGCTCGCGCGAGGTAGGGCGCCGGCCGGTAATTCTCGATCACCACCTCCATCCGGCCGTCGCGAAACATCCGGGCCTGCGGCACGTTGATCTCGGGCGTTTTGGTGGGGGAGAACAGGATGTCGTCGTGCGTGGCGTTCTTGGCCACCTTGAACTTTTCGGGTGTCAGGTGCCCGCCCAGGTGATCGCTGCGCCCCGTGGCCACATGCAGCGTGCCGAGGATCTTCTCGTCCTGGATGTCACGGCCCGAGGGCGGCAGGTCCTGAGTGCCGAAACCCAGCTCGCCGAGTTCGCCGGTCGCCGGGTCCGCGGCCAGGAGTTGGTTGTGCGCGTCCACCGTCGCGGCGTTGCCCGCCAGGAAGCTCGCCCGCTGGATTCGCCCGCCGGTCACCTCCAGCAGGCTGAGGCTGCCGTCCTCGTAGCGCCGGGGGAACTGCCCCTCGGCGCCGGTCGGCACGAAATAGACTTCACCCGCGGGAAGGTTGGCCACGTCGGGTTTCTCGCCGCGGCACAAGCCGTGACTTTTCTGCGCCTCCTGACGATCGCAGAGGAGCCTCAGCGTGGCTTTGCGTCCGGCGACCTCGAAATCAATCTCGAACGCGTCAGCGCGCGTCATGGCCAGGCGCAGTTTCTCCGCCTGCCGGCTGACCTCGTTGTAGTCCACCGCCAGGCCCGTGCGCAGGATGATGGGGTTGACGCCGTGCAGCGTCGCGCCGCGGAAGCCAAACTGTTTGGCGAAGGCGGTGAGCGGCGCCGTGGCGGAATAGGTCGAGATGCACAGCAGGATGTCGAAGTTCAGATAAACGTCCGCGGCAAGACTGACGGGCTTTCCCTCGGGCGTCCACGCGGTGTCGGGCAGGTCCAGGTTGCTGCCGCCGGTGATCTGGTAGGCGAACAGGTCGCCGCCGCGGAGCCCCAATTCCGCCAGCACGCCGCCCCTGAGCCCCTGGTAAAACTCGTCATGGGCGTGCCGCTGAATCGTCAGCTTCGGATCGTTGAGGAAAGCGAAGCCAACCACCTGCTTGGGGTCAGGCAGATCAATCAGGATGCCGATGCGTTCGCCGGCCTTGGGCGCGAAGACCGTGCGGAGAAGCCGCTCGAGGCTGAATTCCGGGAAGGTGCGTGTCTTGGTTGTGTCTAACATTTGACGACGTTAGCCGGCGGTGGCGCACAACGCAAATCGAGCGCCGCTTTCGGGGGCGTGCGGGTCGCGAGCGATGCTCCCGCCACGGCGAGGCGGTACGGCAAGGTGGCGGACATGGCGCCACCGGGAGGTCACACGGAGCTCCCGGTCGCGCTCACTTCCCGGCCGCCCAGCGCTCGATTTCCGTCCGTAAGGGTTGCGCGACAATCAGTCCATCTCGCCAGCGGGCGGGGATTCGCTCCACCCCAACGGCACTTCCGAGCAATGAGCCGAGAACGGCGCCACGATGGCAGTTGTCGCCGCCCAGGTTGGTGTTGGCGATCAGCCCCGCTTCGAAGTCGTCCGCATACTTCCACGCCAGGTACAGCGACGCCGGGAACGCGTCGGCAATGTAGCAGGCGGGACTCAGCCGTTGTCCGATGACGACCTCATCCGGCTCGCGCGACCATTTCTCGGCGGTGCGCGGCGCAAGCCAGTCGCGGCCGTGCTGGAAGATCGCCTCGCGCAAATCGCCGCCCCCGAGCGTGGAAACGAGGATGCGCACCAGGGCATCGGCGGCCTCCAGAACTTCCGGGGCGCGGTGGGTGAGTTGAACATGCTGCTGCGCGGCTTCGCGTACCGGCTCGAGGTCGCCGCCCAGCAAGGCGCACAGCACGCCCACGTGGGCGAGGCCGCCGATGTGGATGTCGTTGCCCCCGCACTTCCGGGGGGCAACGCCGCGAGCGTAAGCGGTGAAGAACTTTCGGTGGCATTCCTCCACGTAGGTGTCGCGATGCCGGCCCGGGCTCAACATGAAGTCGAGGTATCGCTGAAGGTAATCGTCCGCGTCATAGCGACCGCGGGCGACGACAGACTCGACGAGGACCCGCGCGAGTTGAAGGTTGAGCGTGTTTTCGCCCGGGCGCAGGAATTGGTGATAATGGACGCCCCGCTGGCCCCAATACTGCGCCTGGTCGTCCAGGATGTCGCCGCGCTCGTTGAGCGGCGTGTAGGCGGAGCGCCAGAGGATGCTGTCGGGGTGGGGATTTCGCGGTGGCAGATAGTCCCGCACGATGCCGTAATCGCGACGCAGCGCGGCGCGGTCGTAGTACCAATGCACCGGCATGGCGAGGGCGTCGCCAATGAACGTGCCCCTCAGGGTGCCGGCTCGTTTCTCGTCCGAAAAAGCGGGCATGGCGCGGGCGGTCAACCGAGCAATTCGGCGAGTGCCGCCCCTGCCGCCAGGCCGGAGAGCGCGGCGCCTTCGACGCGCGGTCCTCCGAAGGCATCGCCGGCAAAGACCAGGGGGGCGGGGTCACGCACCACCAAACAGCGCTCTGCATGCACTCGCAGCGGCAGGCTGTAGCGCCAGCGATGGAGCTGTGTTTGCGTCGGCGCGCCGCCCAGCCAGCGCGCCGCCGCCGCGAGCAGGGCCGCCGTCACCTCGTCTTCCGGGGTGGTCCAGTTCGCCTGGCTGAATTGCGGACCCGCGTGAAGAGTAATCGCCGCGCCAGGTCCGGGCGCGATTCCCTTGCGACGATTGTCCGCCATCCACGAAATCGGCTCGCCGGGAAACCAGACTCCGCCCGGCTCCGGAATCAGGCTCGCCTCCGCGAAACTGGCGAGGACCGCGAGACACGGGGCGTATTCGATCTGCCCGAGTTCGTTCCGTAGGCGCTCGGGCAGCGAAACGTGTCCGGCGGCCAGCAACTGCAGGCTCTGGGGAACCGGCGGGGTGAGCAGCAACGCGCGCCCGGAGAAGCATTCGCCCGCCTCGGTGGTCACCTCCCAGCCCTCACGCGCTGCCCGCACGCCGGTCACCTTGGCGGCCAGGCGCACATCCAGGCCCCGCGCCAGGTGCTTGGCGATGGCCGTCATTCCCGAGACGCCGCAAAAGCGCCGGCAGCCGTCGTGCTTGAAGGTGCCATCGGCCAACGCAAATCCGGTCGCCCAGGGGCGCACGACTCCCGCTGCCTGCCAGGATTCGACCCGGTCAAGGAATTGCGGCTCGCGCGCGGTGAAGAACTGCGCCCCGTGGTCGAAGGTGGCCGTCGGCGTCCGCCGGGTGGCCAGGCGCCCGCCCACGCCGCGTCCTTTGTCGAGAATTACGGTCCGCAGCCCCCTCGCCTGAAGCGTCGTGGCCGCGAGGAGACCGCTGATCCCGGCGCCGATGACCAGCACGTCGGTGCGGCGGGGCGCTTCGGGTTCCGCGCGCGCGTCCATCGCACCGCCTCAGCCACCGGCCAGCAGCGCGCGGACCAGACGACCGCTGCGCAGCCGCAGCCCGGGGATACGCAAGCCCGCCATGCGTGCGAGCAGCGAGGCCGGTTCACCCGGGATGATTTCGCCGATCACTTCCTCCCCGACTCGCAGCGTCACCGCCCGCGGATGCAAGCTCTCTCGCAGGCGTTCCGGTACTGCAATGCCCTCCAGTGCCGCCGGCAGGCTGGCCAAGCTCTTCAAGGCGCGCCGCAGGGCCGCTGGCGATTCGAAGACGACAATCCACTGCTCCGCTTCGGTCCGGATCTCGGCACACGGTTGCCCGTCCAGCTCAACGGACAGGCTGGCCTCGATCTGGAGCATCGGCGTGGTAGGGCTAGGACTTGACCCCTTCCCGGGTTCGGATTTTCACCACGCCATTGAGCTTCCAATGGGCGTGCTGCGTGTTGCCCCCCATGCTCCCGGGGACGTACACCTCGAGATTGACGAACTCGTAGGTGATTTCGGCGCCGCGTCCGGTCAATTTTTCGAAAAGCCCGGCCGCCAAATCGGGCCAGGTCGTGGTCTGTTCGCTCATAATGAATGGCTCTTGGTTTTCCTTGGCGTTGACTCCGCCCAGTGCCGCCAACGCTACAGCCGATTGAGGCAACCGCAAATGCCGGCGACCGCGCCGCAGCCGTTCGCCCGCCACAGTCGCCCGCAATCGCCCGCCCAGCCGTCTGGCGAGCACCGGGCGACGCCGGAGCACGTCAGCCGCGAGCATTCCGGTGGGCGGGGAGAAGTTCTTGGCACCTGTCGGAACGGCCCGTAGCATCGCGCTTCTTTCGCCGCGGACGCCCGCGACATCTGGATACTGACCCGACATGAAGACCTACGACATTGCAGTCATCGGGGGAGACGGCACCGGCCCTGAAGTCACTGCCGAAGCCCTGAAAGTTGCCGAAGCCGCGGCCCGCAAGTTCGGTTTCCGGCTCAACTGGCACGCCTACGACGTGGGCGGCGAGCGCTATCTCAAGACCGGCGAGGTGCTGCCCGACAGCGTGGTGGACGAGCTGCGGAAGTTCAAAGCCATCTACCTGGGCGCGGTGGGCCATCCCCAGGTGAAGCCGGGCATCCTCGAGAAGGGCATTTTGCTGCGTCTGCGCTTCGAGCTGGGACAGTACATCAACCTGCGGCCGGTGAAGCTGTATCGGGCGCAGGACTGTCCGGTGAAGGACAAGGGACCCGAACACGTGGATTTCATCGTGGTGCGCGAGAACAACGAGGGGCTCTATGCCGGCGCGGGCGGCAATTTGTTCAAAGGCACGCCCCACGAGGTGGCGGTGCAGGAAAGCATCAACACGCGCCGGGGTGTGGATCGCTGCCTGCACTACGCCTTCGAGGTGGCGCGCAAACGCCGCCACGGTCAGCCGTGGAAGGGGCTCAAGCCGGAGGACCTTCAGGCCGGCAAAACCGCGCAGCTCATCTTGTGCGGCAAAACCAACGTCCTGACCTACGCCTTCGATTTGTGGTGGCGGGGCTTCCAGGAGATGGCGCCCGCCTACCCGACGGTGAAAACCGACTACGCTCACGTGGACGCGATCTGCATGTGGTTCGTCAAGAATCCGGAGTGGTTCGACGTGATCGTCACGGACAACATGTTTGGGGACATCATCACGGATCTGGCGGCGATGATCCAGGGCGGCCTGGGCGTGGCCGCCGGCGGCAACATCAACCCGGACGGCACCTCGATGTTCGAGCCCATGGGCGGCAGCGCGCCCAAGTACACCGGCCGGAACGTGATCAATCCCATCGCCGCGATCAATGCCGGGGCCATGATGCTCGATTTTCTCGGCGAGGGCGCAGCGGCCGCCGCCATCGAGGCGGCCGTGATCCAGATCATTACCACGCGCATCCAGTCGCTCGCGGCGGGCAAGATGGGCCACGGCACGCGCGAAGTGGGCGATTTGATCGCCGGCGCTCTCTGACCCGCTTCGCGGCGGCAACCAGCCGGGCGACGATTCTTCACCGGCGGGAACACGTCGGCAACCGCATGTGGCACGGCTGGCAGGAGTTGTTCGAGGAGTATTTGCGGGGCGGCCAGTTCCGCCTTCCGGTCTATTTCGACCTCGGCGCCGTGTTCTTCTGCGGCCTCACGGGCGCCCTGGTCGCGATGCGCCGCGGCTACGATGTGATCGGCCTTTTTGGTCTGGCCCTGGTGACGGGGCTGGGCGGCGCGCTGATCCGGGACGGTCTGTTCATTCAGCAGGGCCCGCCGGCGTTCACGACCGACGCCCGCTATGTGTTGGTGCTGATTCCGGCCTGCGCGTGCGGCATGGCCATGGGGCGCTGGCTGGAGCGGTTTCCGCGGCTGGTGGCGGTGCTGGACGCGCTGGGGCTCGCGGCTTACGGCGTGGTGGGCCTTGAGAAGTCGCTGGCCGCGGGATTGAGCGCGCCCGCCGCCGTGCTGGTCGGGGTGATCAATGCCTGCGGCGGGGGCGTGATTCGCGACGTGCTGGTGCGGGAGGAACCGCTGGTCTTCAAGCCGGGCCAGTTCTACGTGCTGGCGGTGCTGACCGGCTCCCTCGCGCACGTGGCGCTGGTGCATTGGGGCAGGCTGCCGCTGCCGCTGGCCGGCTTGATTGCGTTTGCGACCACGTTGGTGGTGCGGCTGCTGACCATCGCCTTCAACTGGAAATCCCGCGCGGTGAAACCCCTGGACCTCCTGCCACCGGCCGATCCTCCCGACGCGCGTTGAGCGTCGCGCCGGACCCGCTCGTCATCAACGACGGTCCCGCTTTCGCGCGGCGGTGGCGTCCTTTCGCTCCTGGCGGACCCAAACGATCAAGATGGGGGTGAAGCACAGGAGCAGGCCGATCGGCATCGCGAAAATGCTCCAGAATTGATCACTGCTCATAAACGCGGCGGGAGTGTGGCGGGCGGCCAGCGGTTGTAAAGAGGCGGATTGCGCCGGCGCTCAACCGGCGGTGCGGACCGGCGGAAGGCTGCGCCGCCAGACCTGATCCGGAGGTGGTCGGGCGCGCCGACGTCACTCGCGCGTCGAGGCAGACGGCGGCTCCCGCCGCAAGGTGACGCCGATGAGGCGCCACTCCGCTTCGAAGGCGGCATGGCTGAGCACCCGCCGGCCGCGAAAGGGGTCGCCCAAAACGATCTGGTCCGGGGTCAGTTCGAGCACCGCGACCAAGTGATCTGTGAGCCACGCGAATTTCACCCACGCCAGGAGGGGCGGCTGGTCCTGAAGCTCCGCTACCGACCTGAACGCGCGATGGCTCGCCCGCAGACCCGCGGGCCCGTAGCGCGCATTGAGCCGGGCGGCGAGCAGGTCCGGCGGAGTGCCCGTGCTGGCCGTGGTGCTGAACAGCACCGCCAGCTCGCCCTCGTCGGCGGGGATTCCCAATTGCTTCAACGCCGTTACCGCCGCGGCGGGGCCGCACGTGAAATCGGTGCTCTGACGGCATACGCCGTCCGTATCGAATTGGGTCACGAGCCCGATCAGAAACCGCCGCTGGAACGCCGGGGCCAGGAACGGCCACGCGGCCTCGACCAGGATCAGGCAAGCCACCAGCGTCAGCACTGCGATGCGCTGGCGCCGGGCCGCCAGCCGGGGTAGCAGGGTCCCAAAGATCATCGCCCCACAGAACGCGAGGACGAGATACTCCCGTCGCCCGGCCGTCAGCCAGGCAAAGGGCGGCACCAGTTCCAGCGGGCGATAGCGGAACGCGGCGCCGCAGAGCAGAACCGCCCCGAGGGGCAGCAAATATCCCCAAAGCCAGCCGCGCGAGGGTAGCCGCGCGCACCGCGTGCCCGCCGCGAGGCCGGCGGCGCCCAGCGCCACGACACCGGCGGCTTGCAGCCAGGGAAGCCAGATCGGGTTGCCATCGAGCGCGTGCATCGTCGGCGTTGGTTAAAGGGACGGTCAGCCCGCACAGCGGATGGTTCAAGAGTTGGACCAGGCAAGATCGCGGGCGTTTCACCCCGAGACCAAGGGTGTTCCCACCCACGCGCTGGCGTGTTCCAGCGGCGCGGCGCAGCCTGCCGGTGGCGCTTCAAGCGCCGCCGATTCCGCGGTTGACGGCCCGGGCGCGAGGGGTAGTGTCCGCCCCGCGCAAAGAACGCGTAGTGTGTCAGCGTGACAGAGGTTCGTTAGCCCGGAAGTTGGAAGATGGCCCGGAGGGATCCGGCTGGTCATCGTTTCGCTTTCCGGGTTTCGTCGTTTATGGCGACTTCGGCGAGATGCGAGTGCAGCTCCCCCGAACGGTTCTTGGCGCGAGAAGTCCGATTATGAGCAACGAAAGCAGACTGTTCGTGGGCAACCTGTCGTTCCGAACGCTGGAGTCCGACCTGAATGACTACTTCTCCCAGGCGGGGGTGGTCACCTCGTGCAACATCATGCTCGACAAATTCACCGGCAAGTCGCGCGGCTTCGCGTTCGTCGAGTTCTCGACCCCCGAAGAGGCCAACAAGGCGGTCGAAATGTTCCATGGCAAGGAACTGCAGGGACGCCAGCTCACCGTCAACATCGCGCGGCCGCGCGAGGAGCGGCCCGAGCGAGGTGACCGGGGTGACCGGCCTCCGCGTTCCGGCAGCCGCTGAGCGGAGGACACTTCGCCCAGCGACGGTGGCGCGGCGCTGCCCCGTCATCCCTGTCCCTTTCATTCACCCGGTTGGGCGGTCTGCGGACCGCCGGGCCGGGTGTTTGCTTGGTAAGCCGGCGCTGAGGGCGAACGCTGCAACGCCTCGCGCGGCGGCAGAGCTTCCCGCCAACGGCGCAGGCGTGCGCGCACGGCGTCAACGTCCAGCCCGGCCGTCGGCGAGGGGTACGGCCGCAGCAACTCCGCGGCGCGTTCCAGCAGCCTCCGGGCAGGCCCGGGACGCCCGTGGCACTGATGCACGAACACGCCTGCCACTTGAATCAGCGCCTTGTAGAAATCTGCAAGCGGCTGCCCCCGGACCTCCAGCCAGCAGACTTCCAGTTCCTCGTGCGCCTCGAAAAACCGGCCGGAATTGAAGCACGCGAAGAACGCCCGGTAGCCGGGAGGGCGCGCGCTCAGTTCCCGTTCCTCCGGCAGAGGCAGATCAATCGTTGAAATTCCGCGGGCAGGCGCAGACATTCCGCAAACAAGCGGCCGGCGGGACACTGTCAAGATTCGGCCGCGCGAGTGGGTGGCCGCGGCCCGGCGTCGCGAGCACGGCCATTTCCAACCTTGCCACCCCCCGCCAGCGCCCCTAACGCTATCGCCCGTCTGTTCAAGGAAACGATCATGTCTCTGCTCGCCGGAAAAATCGGCCTGGTCTTCGGGGTGGCGAACAAACGTTCCATCGCATGGGCCATCGCCCGGGCGTGGGCGCAGGAGGGCGCCACCCTGGCCTTCACCTACCAGGGCGAACGCCTCAAAGAAAACGTCGAAGAACTGGCATCCACCTTCGGCGCGGACACCCTCATTCTGCCCTGCGATGTCACGCGGGACGAACAGATCGCCGCGGTGTTCGACGCGGTCCGCGCCCGCTACGGCCGGCTGCACCTGGTACTGCACTCGGTGGCGTTCGCGCCCAAGGACGCCCTCGAGGGCCAGTTCGTCAACACCAGCCGCGAAGCCTTTCGCATCGCCCACGACGTCAGCGCCTACTCCCTCGTGGCCATCGCCCGCGCGGCCGCCCCGTTGATGACGGACGGGGGGAGCATCATCGGGATGAGCTACTACGGCGCGGAAAAGGTCGTGCCGCACTACAATGTCATGGGCGTGGCCAAGGCCTCCCTGGAAGCCTGCACCCGTTATCTCGCCTACGACCTCGGCCCGCAGAAGATCCGCGTCAACTGCATCAGTGCCGGTCCGGTCAACACCCTCGCCGCCCGCGGCATCTCCGGATTTACGGCCATGCTCAAACAGTACGAGGAAAAGGCGCCGCTGCGCCGCAATCTCCTGCCCGAGGAACTGGGCGCCACCGGGGTTTTTCTCGCCAGCGACGGCGCGGGCGCCATCACCGGCCAGGTCATTTACGTGGATTGCGGCTACCAAATCATGGGCATGTAGGCCCGCCGCAGTCACCCCCCGCCTGGCAGGCCCCGGGCAACACCAGCCCTGCCGTAACCGGGAGAGCCGCTCTCGACTGGCCGAGGGCGGCTTCAAGCAGCTTACACAAGTCCACCGCCGCAGGCCTGTCAGCTCGACTCGCTGCTGACTCAAACTCCGCAAACGCCTCCGCCCAAGCCATCCGCGCGGACCCCGCCACCGCCGTCGCCCGCGCCCGCAATCACGCCGAGTTCGCCGACCGGCGCGAGAGCAAATCGCTGTGCGCCCGTTGCGCGAAAAGGGTCAACGCCATCACCGGCCCCAGATCCCCGAAGACGGTACGTCTTTAGCGGCCGCACACCCGGCCGAGCGCTCGATTCCACTCACCGGCAAGCCACCGCCAGCGAGTCAGCCGAATCACGGCGATCGCGACACCGCGGGCTCCCTTTCCCCGGTTACGCCGTTGGCGCCGCCAGAGTGATGCCAGGTCCCACTCCGCGATCGGTCCCCTGGCACACCCGCCCTTTTCCCGCCCAACAAAGTTGTAACAAGGTGACCAACTCGCCCTATAAAGGATGAAACGGCACACATGACGCCCGCACCGCCCATCGCCAACGGCCCGACCGGGGATGATCTCCTCGTGACCGCGGTCCAGGCGGGTGACATCCACAGCTTCGACCTGCTGGTCGAACGGCATCTGGATGCGGTTCATGCCTTTGTCGCCCTCAAGCTACCCGTCGCCCACCTCGTGGACGAGATCACCCACGAGGCATTCGTCTTCGCGTTCCGCCGGATCGCGGAGTTCACGCCGGGCACCAGCTTCCGCGCCTGGCTGCGGGCCATCGCCGCCAACAAGATTCGCGCCGAGACCGAGCGCTTCGCCCGGGAGGAGCGCAACCGCCTCGCCTACGCCGAACAACGGGCGCTGGACGAGGCCCTCGCCGAGCCGGCCGGACCGCCGGATTCCCGCGAGCTCGACGCCCTCCAAGATTGCCTGCACGCGATCCCCGGGCATTCGCGCCAGTTGCTGGACCTTCGCTATCGCGAGGAGCATCCCTCGGAACAGATTGCCTCCCGCCTGGGCCGCAGCCTGGCCTGGGTCCGCACCACCCTTTGCCGCCTCCGCCAGCAGCTCCGGGACTGCATCGAGCGGAAACTGAAGGCCCTGCCCTCATGATCACCCCGGAACTCCTGGCTGACTACCTGGACCACGCGCTGGATCATGCCCGGCGTGGCGAGGTCGAACGTCTGATCGAGCGGGACCCCGCGGCGCTTCGGCAGGTGCTCGACCAACGCCGGCTCGATCGGGTTCTCCAAGTTCTTCTCGCTCCCGTTGCGCGGCGGCAGCAACTGAAAGCCTCCGTCCTGGCCAGCATCGCCGGGAGTTCGCCCGAAACCCTCCGCTCCAAGGTATTGGCGGACCTGGGTGAAAGTCCGGGTCTGCCCGCCGTCGGTAACGCCGACCTTCCCGCCATCGAGCACGCGAGTGGCAGCGCCGCGTTCCCGGCCCGGGAAGGTACTGGCGGGAAAACCGGCATTAAGTCAGTGATCCGCGTCTGGCTCCACGGCTTGGCTGGCGTGCTGCGCGTCCCGGGGATTCCGCGCTTCGCAGTAGCCGGACTGGCGCTACTCCTCGGCCTCGGCGGCTGGCTCCTCTTCCGCCCTGTGCCGGTCGTCATCGGCGAACTGGCCGTCGTCGTCGGACAACCCATCGTGCGGGACGCCGCCGGGCGCTCGCCCCTCGCCCCTCGCCCCTCGACCCCCGTCCGTCTCGGCGACCGTCTCGAGACCGGGGATGCCGACAAGGCGGAACTCGTGTTCCTCGATGGCACCACGTTGCGGTTGGGATTCAACACAGCGGTCGAACTGCCAAAGCCGCAATCCGCAATCCGCAATCCGCAATCCCCCCTCACTCGCCCTCCCGAAGTCCACCTGCTCCGCGGCCAAGTGTGGACGAAGGTCCTGAAGACCACCAATGCGCCGCAATACGCCGTGGTCACGGAAGCTGCCACGGCCGTGGCGCGGGGCACGGAGTTTGGGGTGAGGCTGCAGCGCCCTTCCGCCAGCGACCCGAAGTCCGAAGTCCGAAGTCCGAAGTCCGAAGTTCCCCTGCTTGCCGTGCTCACCGTGAAAGAAGGCGTGGTGGACTTCTCCAACGCCTTCGGCACCGTCCAGGCCACGGCCATGACCGAGTCCACCGCCCGCGCGGACGCGGCGCCCACCGAGCCGCGTCGGTTGGAAACCCTCCAGGTGGTTCAACTCAACTCCGGCGGCACGTGGTCGCTGCTGACCTTCCCCCTCGACTGGCCCGAGTCCGCGACCAAACTTGTGGGCGGCGGCGGCGCGGTGGAATGGGAACTGTGCGATGGGCCCGGCACCGACGGCCAGCCGGAGGTGCGCATCAGCCGGTTGCCTTCCGGTTCGCCCGCGGCGCGGGCCGGCCTGCGGTTGGGGGACATCATTGCGGCCGTGGACGGCCAAGCGGTGACCAACGCCCGGCAGGTCGCCAGCACGATCCTGTTCCGACCGGGAGCAGCAGTAAACCTGCGCGTGCGCCGTGAGGCCGGCGAACAGACCGTTGCCGTGCCGGTCAGCGCAGAAGTCAGCGCACTCCGGGGGGCAGCCCTGCCCGCCGCCGCAGGCACTCGACTCACCGGCCTGCTCCGTCAATGGCTCGACGCACCCGTCGGATGCGCACCGGATGCCGCCACCGAGGTCCGCCGGTTCGAGCAGGCCGCCTCGCTCTCACGCGCGAACTTCGTCCGCGCCGCGGCCTTCAACCAGTTGGGCGTGGCGTTCGAGCTCGAGGACGCCCTTGGTCCCGCCATCCGGGCTTACGGCCGCGCGGTGTACCTCGATCCCGAAGTGCCGCTCTACCGGTTCAACCTCGGCCTTGCGCTGCGGAAGATCGGCAGCTTCGAGCGCGCCCTCGAGGAGTTTGAGGTCGCGGCCCGCCTCGAGCCCGGTTCCATCCCGGCCCGCAAGCGGGTCGCCGAGGC
>CAYNCT010000023.1:0-33932 GCA_964396005.1 uncultured Verrucomicrobiota bacterium
CGAAGTTCAGGCAGATGGACTTGGCGTGGCCGATGTGCAGGTAGCCGTTGGGCTCCGGCGGGAACCGGGTCACGATCCTGGCGTAGCGCCCCGCCGCCAAATCCGCAGCGACGATTTCGCGGATGAAATCGGACGGCGCGGGCGCGGGGCTGACGGTGTCGGTGCTCATGGTCGCTCCTGAGAGCGCGGGCAGGGTAGGCGGCGAGGGCGCGGATTCCAACGTGAAACCCGCGAGTCCCCGCCCCCGGCGGAGCGACGGACCGGAAGAGCGGATCGTCAGCGTCGGCCGCTGCCGCGGTTCTTACCCACCATCACGGAGGGCGGCCGCGACCGGGCGTCGAGCGCGGCGAATCAGGCGGCGACCGGGTTCAGCGCCACCTCCGGGCTGGCCGCCTCGCGCAGATGGCGCCGCAGTACGGCCAGAGTCGCGGGCAGACCGTTGATGCGGTCACGCGGCATGGCCGCGCGGAAGTCATCCAATCGCCTCAAGAATCCCCGCAGCCGTCCGTGATCCACCGCGTCGAAGTCGGCCCAGTCGCCCGCGCCGCTCTGGCCGAGGAAGTGCGCGTTGATCGCCTGCTCGTGGTTGTTGGGCTCGGGGAGGGCGAAGACGGGCTTGCCCAGGTGCAGGGCTTCGCCCACCAGTTGGTTGCCCGCGGTGCAGATCAACGCGGCAGACGACGCCAGATCGGCGATGAATCGCGACGAGCTGATCGTGTGGAAGGTCAAGTTGCCCGCGCGCGGTCGGGCGCCCAGGCCGTACACCCGGACCGCCCGGCCGGTCGCCGCCAGCGCCGCCAGCAGCCGGGAGGAAGCGAACCGGCGAAAGTAGGCGACCAGGTGCCCGCCCTCGCTGGGCGTCGCCTCAAGCACCTCGGGCCGGAGCAGGACGCCCACCTGGGTTACGCGCTCGCAGCCTGGGCGCAGCGGCGGGAAATAGAACGACGACACCACTGTGTCCGCCTGGCCCGAACCGTAGAGCCCGACGACCGTTGCCATGTAGCGGGCGTGCCAGCGCAGGGAGCGCGGCAAGGAGCTCAAATCGTACGTGCGGAGGAAGTGCTGGTGGTTGACGCTGACCCACGGCAACCCGGTTAATCGCGCCGCGCGCGGCAGCGCGGGCTCGAAGTCAGTGATCGCCAGGTCCGGCTGCCCGGCTTCGATTTCCCCACGCAGAGTGCCCACCAGGCCCGGCAGCCCGCGAAGATACCGCAAGGCGTCCGTCGCGGTCCGGCGATAACACACCCGGTTGTCCTCCGTGTAGGTGAACCGCAGCGCAGGGATTTCGCGGACCGCCACATCGCTCGTGGCGTAAAGCGGCTTGAGAAAGGAATAAGCGTCGCCCGGCGCGAAAAGCGTGACGTCGTGCTCGCCCCGCAAAGCCTCCGTCAGGGCCCGTACTCGCGTCGCGTGGCCCCGGCCATCCCCCGACATGCTGATGAAGATTTTCGCCATGAACAGCGCCTTTCAATTGACCCGTGGCAAGCAGCCAGAACGTCCAGCCGGGGGCAAGCTTTGAACGGCCGGTTTGCAGAAGCTTTGCCGGGCCGTCACGGAACCGTCGCACGACCGGCGGCTTGGGGGGTAAGACGCGCGATCTTTCATGATTTCACCCGGCTTGGGGAAGCGCGTCCGCCGTGACCGGTCGGGCCTCCGGGCCGGACTGGCGCGACCGCCGCTGCCGCCATAGATCGCCGGTGTAGATGGCGTTGGGCAGCACCTCGCATTCGGCCCAGCAACCGGGGCAGCGGCGTACCCAGGCGCGTTGCGTGGCGGCCGCCTGACTGGCCCACACCTCGGCAAAACTCTGGCGGCGGAGGTTGCCGATGACCTTGGTGTTGAACTGGCAGGTGGGCACATCGCCGTTGGGCAGCAGGCGCAGGTGCGCGTTCAGGGCGACGCACCGCGGATTGGGCGTGCCGTCCCCGCCCAGCACCCGGTTGCGAATGCCGCGGATGTAGTAGCGCTTGGCCAGGCGCTCCGGCCACGGCCAGTTCGCGACGTCGCGCTCCACCTCGTCCCAGAGCCGGGCGACCGCCTCCCGCTGGAAGCTGCCGAAGGTGGTGAAGTCCCCGATCGCCTTGGGCGCGACGTCCACCTCCCGTTCGAGGCTGTAGGTCGCGCTGACGTCGTACGCCATCACCACATGGTGGCGAATGTCCAACGGTCGGAGAAAGTCGTTCAAGCCCCGGTACTGCTCCGCGCCCTCGGCATCCACGATGGTCTGGTTCACCCCCAGCGAGAGGTTCAGTTCACGCCGGCGCGGCGCGAGCGCCTTCAGGGTCGCGGTGGCCGTCGCCCACGCGCTGTCGCGGCCGCGGACCTGGTTGTGTTTCGACGCGAGGCCGTCCACGGAAACCAGCAGTTGCAGCGGCACGTCACGCCGGCGGTTCTCGCAGAACTTGACGATCCGCTCCGTCAGGAAGCCGTTGGTGGTGATGTGCAGGCGGAGCGGCAGCAAATGCGTTTGGGCCAGATGCGCGATGTCCAGCAGGTCGGTCCGCGCAAACGGCTCGCCGCCGCTCAGGCGCACCATGTCCAGCGGCGGCAATTGCCGGAAGATGCGCTCGATTTCCGGAACCGTGAGATCGTCCGGGGAGGGCTTCTTCCAACTGTCGCACATGACGCACCGCGCGTTGCAGGTGAAAGTGACGAGGTAGGTCAGGTAGCGCGGCTGGCCGACTTCGTAGCGCCGGCGGGACCCGGTTTGAGCCACCAAACTCGCGAGGCGAAGCAGTTTCATCAGGCTGGTCAGGGGCGACATGCGCCGGCTCGCAGAGCGCGAGAAGTCGCGGCAATCGTCATCATTCGCGGCAAATCTTCGCAATTCGCCCCTGCCGGCCTCAAGCCAAACCGGCAGAGGACGCGAAACTGTTACCCGGCCGTCACCATTCTGACACCTGGCAACGCCACGACGGCGCCAGAAGTCGGTCGTCGAGCGTGTGTCACCGAAATGTCACCGAGGGAAGCTTGTGTCCCGCGGAGGAAGTCCGGTTACTCGCGCCCGCCGGCCCGCTTGTCCGGTTGGGTGAAGACCCGAGGTGGCGGGCGGGAGTGCGTTCATCATGCTGATCCTTGCGTTGAAGGGAATCGCCGCCGGGGCGCTTTGCAGTCTGCCTTTCGGGCCGGCCGGGATGCTCTGCGTTCACCGGACACTGACCGCTGGCGAGCGCGCAGGCATGGCGTCGGCGATGGGCATCGTCGTCGCCCATGCCCTGTGGTGCGGCGTGGCGATCGGCCATTGGGAGGTCCTGGGCGCCGGGCTGGCTGCCTGGGAGCGGCCGCTGGAGGCTGGGCTGGGCGTGTTGCTGCTGGCCCTCGGCCTCCGAGCCTGGCGGCTGGCGCGGGGCCGCGGGGCCAAACTCGACCGTCCCGGCCGGGCGGATCGTGGTTTCGCACCCACGCTCGTCCTCGTGGGCTTGAATCCCGCGACGCTGCTGACCGTGGCGGCGGCCATCTGGTGGGTGGGGCTTAATCCGGGGCACGGCGGCGCCGGTAACTGGGGCGTGGCGGCGGCCGTTTTTGCGGGTGGCGCCTTACTGTGGCTGGCCCTGGCCCGCGCCTGCAGCCGGTGGGGTGCCGGGGCGAACGAAGTGACGCTGGCACGGGTGCAACACGCCCTGGCTGTGCTCCTGACCGGGCTGGGCACGGTCAAACTCGCCAGCGCTGCCGCGCGCCTGCTCTGACGGTTGTGCTCATCCGCCCTTCACTCGAAGGGGTGCCAGGGCGCAAGCTGACGCCGCAGGGTTAGCGGCCGGGGCTCCGTGCCCACAAAGGCGAACGCCAGCGCCGGCTCCACCGGCGGCGGGATCTGCACCGCGAGTGAGACGCGGACTCCCAGGTGGTCTGACAGCCGATCCGCGGCACGTCGAGCATCAAAGACGATCTCGCTCTGCGCGGACGTGACTCGCGCCCGCTCGCGGGGCGAGCAGAACACGTAGTCGAGGGTGCGTCCGCTCTTGGCGCTGGCCCCGGGCTCCGGGAACGTGGGCACATGGGGTTGGCGCGCCAGGTGCCGAACGTCCGTGCCCAAATGCGCGATCATGTGCTGATACTCGGCACTGTCCGGAGTGCAGTTGAAATCGCCGCCCACCAGGTCCATGACCTGGCCGTCGTCCGCAGCCCGCACCCAGCGGATCAACTCCGCGACCTGGTGCGCCCGGACCTCTGCGGCCCGGCCGGCTTGGAGGTGGACGTTCCAGACATTGACCCGCTGGCCGTCGGGCAGTTCGAGCGTGACCTTGAGCGCCCCCTTTTCCACCAAGGAGTCAGGCAGGCTCGCGCGGCCGAAGCGCCGAAACTCGCCGCCGATCATGGGGAGCCGCGACGCGGTGATCAGACCGCTCTGCTGAAACAGGTTCCCGGCACGCAGGCCGGTCGCCACGCTCCAGTCACCATTCCGGGGCACGGCCTTCCGCGCGGCCGAGGTCCAGGCCTCCTGCAGCAGCACCAGGTGAGCCTCCTCGCTTTCGATGGCTGCGGCGATCCGCTCGAACTGCCCTGGCCGCGGCCCTCCCAGCCAGCGCGGCAGCCCGTGAATGTTGTACGTCAGCACTTCCAACCGGGTTGAGGCTCCGGCCTCGGCACGTTCATCCGTGACCGGCCCATTCGCAGCTTGAACTTCGACCGACAGGACGGAAGCAGTCGCCAGCATGGTGGTGTTGAGGTTAAGAGCGGCAACGCGTGGGGCGCTGGTTGAGTGGTTGGGGAAGTTCGCAATCGGGTCGCGGGGGGACAGCAGCCGCTCCTCAATGCCACGCGTCGAGGCCGGAGCGCTTGCTGCCGGGCAAATCCACGCCTGACGCAGTGGGGCTTGCGCGCACCCGGAGAGAACGAGGGCGGCGAGTCCCGCCAGGAGACTCCGGCGGGTGCGGGGAGCGGACTCGCATTTCCCCGTGGTCGCCGGCTGGTTGTTGTCCCATCCTCGCGGGTTGGGCCTCATTCAATTCCCGCGAGGATAAGATGAGCACTGGCCATGACCAGTTAAGGTCTGGCAAAGGTGCGGTTACGGCTGTTTGACAAAATGTGAGGCCCGCCGGCGCCCGGCGACCGGTTCCTGAGGCGAACGGCGCGCCGCGTGAGGACCGATTGCAGCCGGCACGGGCGCGCGCGGCAGCGCGACGAATCGCAGTGGGCGAACGGTAGCCGTTGGTCCGCGGCGAGCGCTGGCCGGTGGTCTAGCCGGCCGGCATTCGGGCGGCCGCTTCGTCCCACGGCGCGGGCGAGGCCGGCTCAAATCGCGTGACTTCCGCGGACGCCCGCACGGCGGCCCGCAATTCCGTCAACGATCCCAGCTCGCCATCCGCCTTGGCCTGCATCAGCAGATTGCCGAGGGCAGTGGCTTCGACGGGGCCGGCCAGTACGGGCCGCTGGCAGGCGTCCGCCGTCATTTGGTTCAGCAGCCGATCCTTGGAGCCGCCGCCGACGATGTGGATGGCCTCGACCGTTTCCCGGGTGACTTCCTCGAGAAAACCCAGCACCTGGCGATAGCGCAGAGCCAGGCTCTCGCGGGCGCAGCGTACCAGCTCGCCGATGGAACGGGGAACCGGCTGGCCGGTGTGACGGCAGAAATCTTGAATCGCCCGCGGCATGTCGGGCGGATTGAGGAAGCGGGGATCGTCGGGGTTGATCAAGCTTCGCAGCGGCCGGGCCGCGGCCGCGAGTTGTTCCAGTTCGGCGTAGGTGTGGGTTCGGCCGGCCTGGTCATACGACCGTTTGCACTGCTGAATGAGCCACAGTCCCATGATGTTCTTCAGTAAGCGGTAGGTGCCTTCCACGCCGCCCTCGTTGGTGAGGTTGAGGGCCAAGGTGCGGGGCGCGAGTGACGCCTGACGAATTTCCGTGCCCAGGAGCGACCACGTGCCCGAGCTCAGGTACCCCCAGTTGGCGCGGCCGGTGCAGGGCGTGGGCACGGCCGCCACGGCGGAGGCGGTGTCGTGCGTCGGCGGCGCAACCACCCGGATCCGCCCCAGCCCGGTGCGGGTTGCCACGGACTCACGGAGCCGGCCCAGGTTCGTGCCAGGGGGAACGATCTTGGGAAAGATGCCCGCCGGTAGCTCGAAACGCGCAAGCAGCTCGCTGGCCCATCGGCGGGTCACGGGGTTCAGGCATTGGGTGGTGGAACCGTTGGTGAACTCGACCACCCGCGCGCCGCAAAGCGCCCAGTGAAAGAAGTCAGCCATCATCACCAGGACGTCGGCCTGCTCGAGCAGCTCCGGGCTTTGCCGTTTCAACTCGAGCAGTTGAAACAGGGTGTTGAGCTGCATGAACTGCAGGCCGGTCTGCGCGAAGATGTCGCGGCGCGGAACGACCCGGAAAGCCCGGCGCAGCGCGCCGTTGGTTCGCGGGTCGCGATAGTGGTAGGGCAGCCCGAGCAACTCGTTGCGCCGGCTCAACAGCACGAAATCCACCCCCCAGGTGTCCGCGCCCACCGAGACAATCTTCCGTCCGAACTGCCGGGCGGCCAGCGCCAGACCTGCCTGGATTTCTCCCCAAAGCCGCAAGACATCCCAGCGCATCGTCTCGCCCAGATAAACCGGTCCATTGGGGAAACGATGAATTTCTTGGAGCCGGACGGTCTTGCCGTTCCAGCGGCCGGCGATGACGCGGCCGCTCTCCGCGCCCAGGTCAATCGCAAGGTAGATTTTCTCAGACATGGCCCGGCAGAGATGATCGAACTTCCCGGGGGCGACAAGCCCGAATTCCGGCCGGCAATCGCGCCGACCGCGAGCTGCGACCGCGCCGCTGCGGAGTCAGCGGCGAGACTGTCGCCAGAGGACGTTGCCCTCGTGGTCCCGCCACTCGGTGGCGTCGCCGCGCCGGCGGCGCGTCGCCAGATGTTCGAGGTAGAACAGCGTGGGCTCGGCGATGTGCTGGTTGTTGAGGAAGGGCTCCGTGTACTGAATGGCTCCGTACTTCTGCTGTCCGATGTGGTGCTGCTGTCCGACGTGGTCGTTCCAGTCCACCCCCTCGGTCAGGAATCCGTGCGGACCGTAGTGGTGCCTGGCCGCCGCCCGCAGAATCGTGAGCCCATCGCGGGCCAAAGCCCGCGCCCGGGGCCCGTCGCGGCGGGAGTCGTGCGCGGCCTCGAAATAGCCCAGCGCTGCCTCGGCATTCTCCCAAAGGTACGCCGTGTCCCAAGATTTCTCCATGTAAAGCAGGCCCTTGGTCGCCACCTGATTGCGGTCTTCGGCCATTTTGAACTGGTCCAGTCCCGCGAGACAGCGTTCGTAGGCGAAGGTGCGGAGCGTCCGGTCGTTCAAGACGCGCGAAGCCGCCAGCAGAGTCCGAAAGGCCACCGAGTATGCGACGTTTTCGTGCGGGTCGTAGGTGTCGTGGTTGATGCTGCCAAAGATGCCGCCGGCCGCCACGAACACCGCCAGCTTTTCGCGCAGCGGTTGGCGGTAATCCGCCAGCCGCCGTTCCGTCAGCGCCGCCTGCAATTGCAGGATGAACAAGCCGTCCGCGCTCGTCTGCCAGAACGGGTCCTCCCCGCCGTCGGGCGAGCGGCGGACGATCTTGCCGTCCACGGTCGTGCGGCGGGGAAACCAGCCGTTGGGGACCGGTTCAACGTGGGTGGCAATCCATTCGGCCGTGCGCGTGGCCATGCGGCGCAGGCGCTCACGCCGGCCGTCGCCCGGCGGCAGGTCGTCCGCGAAGCGGAGCAATTGAAACGCGACCTTCGCCATCGAGCCCGGACAGAACCAATCCGAGTGGTGCTTGTAATTGAGCGCGGATCGGCCCGTGGTGGTTTCGCGATAGCCGCGGATGAATCCGGTGCCTTCATTCAGGAAACCGCAATCCAGCACGTGGTCGAGGATGCTCAGGGCCTTGCGCTGGCGGGCGGCGTCGCCGAGGAAGCGGCCCCAAGACCAGATTTCCCAGGCGCCTCCGACCGCGTTTGCCGCCCAACCGGGGCCTTCGAGATTCCCGAAGTCGTGCCAGCCCATGATCTCGGCCTCGGGATTCACGAAGCTGGAGATCGAAACCCAGTGCCCGCAGCGCTCGAGCTTCAACGTCTTGTCCACGGTGAATCGCAGCGAGTCCAGAACGGAGGCCACGATGGTGTAGTCGGGATTCTCCGGCACATAGAATCCGGCCGGACCGGACGGAGTGGTTGCCCCTGCGGTACCGGCCGTCAGGCCCAACATCAGGCAACTGGCGACGATCAGGGCTCTCATGGCTTCTCGCTGCTGCGTCCGCGCTGGCTGGCGAGCGTGGTCGGCAACCCCGGCCGGGGTGTTGTCCGTTGCGGCCGCCGGCCGGCACGGCGGGGTCGGTCACCGCCTCAGCCGGCGTAGGGATGCCGCCAGGGCTGACGGTACTCGCGCTTCAACAACGCGGTGGCGGCCGGAGGGCCCTCGATGGCTTCCTGGCTGGCGTCCCAGCCCACCTTGGCGCCCGTCTCGTATGCGATCATGGCCAACTTCACCGCGGTGGTGGACAGCACGCCCTCCTCGACCGGGCAGCCCGGCCGCCCCCGTTGGCGCACGGCGGTGAGGAACTCCGCCATGTGCAGCCGGCCGGTATCGGCACCGCCTCTGTTCACCTGCCGGTCGGCGTTTTTGCCCTTGGGAATTACGACCCAGCGGTCGTCCGTGACAAAGATCGTCTGCTTCTCGCCATAGAAGAACAGGCCGTTGGAAACCTCCGGCGTGTATTCCTCGGCGCCCCACAGGCGATGGCGCCAGGTGAGGGGACAGGAGGCGAACTCGAAATGGGCGGTCAGCACGTCGGGCGTGGTGATGCGGCCCTCGAGATGGTAGAGCCCCCCGCTGGCTGCGACCGTGCGCGGGGCGCCCTCGCCCAGGATCATCCGCGCCGCGTCAATCAAGTGGATGCCCCAGTCCACCAGGTGGCCGTGGCCGGTGGTCTGCTCGAGACGCCAGTTGAAATGTCCCACCTGGGGACTGTACGGGATTTTGGGAGCCGGGCCGCACCAGAGGTCCCAGTCGAGTGAAGCGGGCGGCGGCTGGGGCGTGGGATCTTTGGTGCCGGCGGTGTAGTTGATCGTGGCTTCGGCGCAGACGATCCGGCCGGCGTGGCCGGCTTGGAGGTGGTCGCGCACCGCCTGAAACGCCGGGCTTTGCCGGCGTTGAAACCCGATCTGCACGATGCGGCCGCTGCGTTTGACCGCGTCTGCCATGGCGCGGCACTCGCGGATGTCGTACGCCAGCGGTTTCTCGCAATAGACGTCCACTCCGCGGGCCAACGTGTCCAGCAGATGCAGCGCGTGCCAGTGGGGCGGCGAGGCGATGATCACTGCGTCCAATCCTTCCACCGCCAGCAGGTCGCGGTGGAGCTTGAAGGTCTTCGGTCGGCTGCCCTGAAGCGCCTCGACCTTGCGCGCGCTTTGTTCCAAATGCTCGCTGTCCACGTCGCACAGGGCGAGCACCTCGACGCCGCCCACTTTGAAGGCGGCTTCGACGTTCACCATTCCGTACCAACCGCAACCGATGAGACCGAGTTTCAACTTCCGGTCCGGCTCCGCGGCCTGCAACACCGCCGGGAGGGAACTGACCAGGGTTGCGCCCAGGGTGGACGCCTCGAGGAAACGACGTCGTGAGATCGGATTCATGCGGGCAGGATGCTCGAGCCGCCCGCGGCCGACAAGTTGAGACCGCGTGGCGGACGAGAAAATCCCGGACGTTCGCGGCTGAAGCCGCCAGCGGGCTCAACCGGGCTTTCGCGGTCGCCGGCCCTGCCGGCCCCGGGCTATTTCAATTGCGCCGGCAGCCAGGTGGTGAGCGCGGGAATGTACGTGATCAGCAAGACACCCACGGCCAAAACGGCCAGCATGGGCAGAGAGGCCCGGGCTACCTCGGGCACAGGCTTGTTAAAACGGTACGAGGCGAGGAAGAGATTCATGCCAACCGGGGGCGTGAGGTAGCCCAGCTCCAGGTTCGCCAGGAAAATGATACCGAGGTGGATGGGGTCTATCCCGAAGGCGTTGGCTACGGGGATCAGCAAGGGCACCACCACCACGATCGCCGAGTACACGTCCATCAGGCAGCCGACCAGCAACAAGACGAGATTCAGGGCGAGCAGGAACAGCCACTTGGATTCGATGGTGGCCGTGACCCACTCGACGCCCTTGTCCGGGATCTGCGCGACAATCAGGAAATGGGTGAAGCCCAGGGCCACCCCCAGGATCAGGAGCACGCCCCCGATCAGCAGCCCGGCCTCGGTCATCACCCGTGGCACGTCCTGAAAGAGCCGGAGGTCGCGGTAGATGAAGGTCTCGACCACAAACGCGTACAGGGCGGTGATCGCGGCCGCTTCAACCGGCGTGGCGAACCCGCCAAACAAGGCCACCAGCGCGACCACGGGAATGAGCAGCTCCCATTTGGCCGTCCAGATCGCCTGCCAGGCCAGCCGCGCGTCGAAGCGGTGTTCGCTCGCAGCCTGCTTCGACCCTTTCCAGATGCCCCAGGCCATGGTCATGCCCATCAAGAGCAGGCCGGGCACCAGGCCGCCTTGAAAGATTTCCTCCATCCGAATGCTCGCGGCGCCGCCACTGCTCGCGACGATCGAGTAGAGGATGGGCGGCAGGCAGGGCGGGAAGAGCAGCCCCAGCGAGCCGGCGCCGGCCAGCAGACCGAGCGAAGTCCGCTCCGAGTAACCCGAGGACAACAAAATCGGCATCAGGAGGCCGCCCAGCGCGAGGATGGTGACACCGGAAGCGCCGGTGAACGAGGTGAAGAACGCGCAGACCAGCACCGTGATGATGGCGGGCCCGCCGCGCATCCCGCCGAACAACGCCCGAAACAACGCCACAAAGCGCTTCGCCGCGCCGCCTTCGGCCAAAAAGTAGCCGGCCAGTGTGAACAGCGGGATGCTGGGAAGCGTGGGATTGACCGTTAGCGTGTAGTGTTTGTTGGGAATGGTCGAAATCGGGTCGCCTCCGGACCAAAAGAACACCAGGGCCGCCCCTCCCAAGATGCTGAACACCGGCAGCCCGCACACGGCAGCGGCGAGCAAAATGACCAGCGCCGGCAAACGCAGATGCGCCGGATCCACGGGCAGCCAGCGGAGCAACGCAAGCAGCGCGGCCGCCAGCGCGAGGGCCAGCAGACGTCTGCGCCAGGTGGTTCCACCGTGCCAGAGCAGGCGAAGCGCGATGGCGCCGAAGCCCAGCACCAGGACGAGCTGAATCACCCACACCGGGATGCCCAGCGCCAGAATCCGCCCGCGCCGCTGGCTCTCGAGTACCACGTCCACGCTGGCCAAACACAGGCCGATGGCGACGGTCGCCGCCACCGCGTTGGCAAAAATTTGCGCGCCGGATTTGGCGCGGGGCGGGAAGAAGGTGGTCAGCGTGGATAACGACAGGAGACGATTGTCCCGCGCGGCGAGCGCCCCACCCAACATCCCGACCATCAAGACCAGGTGCTGCACCCAGGCGGACGACGCCGGGACCGTGGCACCGAAGAATTTGCGCGCGACAATTTCCGCGGAGGGAAGAGCCACCATGACCGCCAGCGCCAGGACGGTCAGCGCGTCTTCGGCGCGCCGCAGCGCCCGCGCCCACGACGGGCCGCCAGGGGCGCTCGCGGCCGGCAGAAGTTCCGGATTCACGGCTGGGAACCTCGCGCCGCGCGGCGCTCCTGGATGAGCTTGAGCGCCTGGTCGAAGATGTCCGGCGGAACCATGGTGCCCCGAATGCGCGGGTAGGCCTCTTCGGCAACCCGCCGCCACTCCGCCTCGGCCTCCGGGGTCAGCTTGGTCACCTTCAGTCCGCGCTTGATCATGGCGGCCACGGCCTCGTCGCTCTCCTTGCGGGCATTGGCCTTGATTTCGCGGCCGGCCTCCTGAGCGGCCTTGAGCAAGTCGGCCCGGGTCGCGGCAGGGATTTTCTCCCACGTGGCCTTGCGGATCACGCAGGCGCCCACCAGCGGGGCCCAGTTGATCTCCAGCATGTGGGGCGCGCGGGTGTCAATCTGCCCCGCGAGGGCAAAGACCGGTGGCGCGGGCGTGGCTTCGATCAAGCCGGTTTGCAGGCTGGGCAGGATGTCGGCGGTTTCGAGGGGAACGGCCGTGAAGCCGGCTGCCCGGTAAATCTGGAGTTCTTCCGGGTTACCGGCCCAGTTGAAGAGTTTCTGCCGCCGCAGGTCGTCCGGGACCAGGACCGGCTTTTTCGAGAAGAACCTGACCCAGCCGGCGTCCGACCAGAAGAGAACGACAAACCCCTTCTTGTCGAGCCGCTCCTCGAGCATCGGCCGCAGTTTTTCGCCCACATAGTCCACCTCGTCGAAATCCCGGAAGCCCATCGGAATGCTTTGCAGACCGGAGACGGCTTTCTCGATTTCCGCCAGACCAACCGCCGTGAGCATGGCGGCTTGCACGGAATTGAGCCCCATCAAGCTGACGACGTCCGCCTCACCGCCGAGCTTGCCGTCGGCGAAAACGATCAGGTCCACCTGGCCGTTCGAGGCTTTGCGCCACGCCTCGCGCATCGTCAGCAGGCTTTTGTGGTAGCTGCTGCCGGTGGGGGCCAGGGTCGCCAGACGGATGCGTTCGGCCGCCCGCGGTGACCACCACTGGGAGCAGACGAGCGCGGCGAGCAGCAGCAGTAACGGAAGCGAGCGGTGGCACGGTTTCATGGTTCAAGGGGTCGGGTCGGTTTCAGGCACGAGGAACAGTTCATCACGTTTGGAAAGCAGCCAGCGCGCCCGGCGCTGCATGACGAGATTCACCAGGCGGTTTTCCGGTTGTTCGTCCGGGTTGATCGCCAGCGCCCGGTTCAGGAGCGCATCGAACTCAGCGAGGTGCTGCTTTTGCAGACAGACGGCCTCGGCGAACGCCACGTACGGGCCGGCCAGCTTGCCGGCGCTCAACTCGACGGCCCGCTCGAAATGCCGGCGCGACCTCTCCGCCGCGTCCCCGCCGGCCCCTTGGCGGGCCATTTCGTAGGTGATCAGGAAGGAGTGGATCGCCCCCCGATCCCAATCCGGATCCAGATGCGCGGCGCGGTCAATCAAGGCCTCGGCCTGGGGCACCTCGGCGATCCGCTGCGGATCGTCCTTGCTCAAAGCAATTGCGGCGGTCCACGAGACCGCGGTCCAGTAGAGCAGGGGCACATCCCGCCGGGTGGCGACGCGCACCGCCTCGGTCGGGTTTGTCCGGAGCGCGGTGCCAAGGTTGCCGTAACGAGCCTCGAGTCCGCGCAGACCATAGTCACGGGCGCGGAGGTATAATCGCCGGGCCCGCGCCCGCATGGCCTCCGCCGCGGCGAAATCCGAATCCTCGAGTTCGTCGGCGTCCTGCTGCACAAACGCATAGGCGTACTGGGTGAAGCCGCTGGCGGTGGCGAACAGCAGCCCTTTGTGCCGCGGGCTTTCCGCCAGCAAGCTTTCCATGAGTTTCAGGCTGAAAGGCACTGCCTGGCGGATTAATTCGGGATCGTCATCGCTGGCGAAGGTGGTGCCACCGGACGCCAGCGCGTCCCCCACCTTGTTGACCGCGAACCGTTTGACCGAACAGCCGCTCAGTACCAAAGCCAGCAGCACCCGCAGGAAACTGCGGGTCAAGTGACTCGCCCGGTCAGCGGCGCCCGCGTCCTCCGCGCCGCTCCGGTGGTTGAATGACGCTTTCATGGTCGGCTCCCCAAGGTTTGACGCGGCGGTGGGGTGGCACAAGTGCGAACCCGCCCCGTCGTCGTCGTCGCGTGGTTATAGCACCGGCGAGCCGGCGCGCGAAATCGAATCTCTCGAAGCACGCATTGGTTCGGTGTCCCGTGCCACGGGAGCGACGCCGACCGGGAAGGTCAGCGGTCGGCAACTTGCGCGCAGGCTCGCGGCCAGCCGCCGGGCATAATTGCCGGTGGGTCGGGGCGGTTGACGAAGCGGGGGATCGGGCTTACACACGTTCCCAGTCAAGATGGAGCACCTCTATGAAACGATCAAAACCATCCCCCGCGGCGACCGCGACACAGCTCACCCACAGCCTGAATCAAGTGTTGGCTGACTCCTACGCCCTGCTGGCGCTGACCCACTCGGCGCACTGGAATGTCGAGGGGCCTGGCTTCTTCGCGCTCCACACGGCGTTTCAGACCCAGTACGAGGAACTGTTCACGGCGATTGACGAAATCGCCGAGCGCATCCGTGCCCTCGGCGCCTATGCCATCGGGGGACTCGCAACGTTTGCCCGCGCCGCGCAAATGGCGGAGTTCACGGCGCCCCTGCCGCAGGAGGGCTACGTGCGCGCACTGATTGCCGCGAACGAGAAGCTGCTGGCGGACGCCGCGCGTGCGCGGGATCTCGCCGGTCAGATGAACGATGCCGAAAGCCAGGACTTGATGATCGCCCGGATCACGCTCCACCAGAAGACGCTGTGGATGCTGAAGAGCTTCCTTCGGGGTTGAGGCCACTTCGGCGACCGAACCGGCAGCGGGAGGTTCGGCTGCGCTGCAATTAGCGCGCGCGCCTCGCCGGCCCTCGCCAGCCGTTGGACGGGCCGTCGAGTTGGGCGCTGCCGGAGGTGGCCTGTATTGGCGCGGCCGGCACCACGGCATCGCGCTGAGCGGGACGGGCGGCCGGGCTGGTCGTCACCGCCTGGGCCGGGCGGGTTGACGACCCGCCGGCGAAAGCGTTTTTCGGGACCGCCGCGATAACGGGCGTTGGCGGCGGCGGGGCGAACGGGACCTCTGGCAAAGCTTCCGGGGTTTCTGCCGCGGCCGCCGCGGGCGTTGCGGCCAGCAGGCCCGTCCCGGGCGTTCGCGGCGACGACTGAGCCCCCAAATACATTCCCGTGCCGGCGGCGTTTCCGAATTCAGCCGTCGCACGAACCGGGACGTTGATGCCGCCGCTGCGGAGGAACTGGGCTGCCTGAGTGTTCGGGACGGCCATCAGCGAGGGCCGCGTCACTCCAAAGAGCCCACCGGCTCCACCGCCCTGAAATCCGGTTCCGGCTCCTTGAAAGCCGCCGCCATTGGGCGCCACGTTCACCCGTGCGATCACCGCGCCGCCGAAAGACCGGCTGCCCACGCCGGACAAGCCGCCGCCCATCATCCCACTGCCGCCTGCGAACTGGGCCTGGCAGCTCAGGGTCGCCAGAACGATCGCCGCGCCGTTCAGAAGCTTCATGGAGCGATAAGTACGCTCACCCCCGGCGGGACTCAAGCGCAACCGCTGGCTGGACGGCCTCCGGGACACGCCATCCCTGCCCGCGAACCGATACCTCCGGTTGCCCGAACGCGAAAGTCGGCCGTTGGCCTTACGGGCGGGAAAGGGTAGCCGGTCGTCGCGGGGCCAAACGGAAGATTCGCACCGCGGTTCTCGGGGCTTCCGAGGACGAAACCAGCCACCGGCGCGAGTCGTATTCTGGCACCGCCCCTGCTGACTCGTAGAGAGTCTGGTTTGGTTCTTCAGACCGACCGCTCGCGATGTGGGTCGCGATCCGGCTGAAGTGGTTGGTTGGCGGTTAGTGGTTGGTATCCAGGGTGGGCAGCGGGCCGGTTTTTGGTTGGCCGGCCCGCTGCTTCATTTTCGCCGATCGCCCGCCCTTTCGCCCGGGCTTTTCACTCGACACCTAGAGGTCGCCTGCCTTGACTCGCCGCATGAATTCTCTAATGCCCCGCCGTCGCTTTCTTCGGCTTGGCGCGACCAGCGCCGTGGTGACGTTCACGGCGGCGCGCGTGAATTTCGCGCAGTCGTCCGCCAACTCGAAACTCAACGTGGGCTTTGTGGGCGTCGCCAATCGGGCGGCGGCCAATTTGGAGGAGGTCGCCCGGGTCAAGGAGTGGGTCAACGTGGCTGCTCTTTGCGACGTGGATGCCAATCTCTTGGCGGCTGCCGCCGCCAAACACCCGGCCGCTCGAACCCACGCTGACTTCCGCGCCATGCTGGAGCAGAAGGATCTGGACGCGGTGGTCGTCAGCACCCCCGATCATACTCACGCCGTGGCCTGCGCGGCGGCGCTTAAGACCGGGCGACACGTGTATTGCGAAAAGCCCCTGACCCGCACGATTTCCGAGTGTCGGGCCGTTCGGGACCTGGCCGCGCGACGAAGGCTGGTCACGCAACTCGGAACGCAGATTCACGCGGGCAAGAATTACCGCCGGGTGGTCGAGCTGGTGCAGACGGGCGTCATTGGCGCCGTTCGTGAAGTTCACGTGTGGGTGGGGGCGACGTATGGCGGGATGGAGCGTCCCACCGAGACGCCACCGGTGCCCGCCGGGCTGGACTGGGATCTTTGGTTGGGGCCGGTGCCTTTCCGCCCGTATCACCCCCAGTACGCGCCGTTCGCGTGGCGGCACTGGTGGGCCTTCGGTGGCGGTTCACTGGCCGACTTCGGCTGTCACTTCATGGACCTGCCCCACTGGGCGCTCGAGCTGCGATATCCGCTCGCGGCGGAACCGGTGGACGGGCCGCCCGTTCACGCCGAGTCGGTGCCGCCTTGGGCCATCGTCCGCTTTCAGTATCCGGCCCGGCTCTCGTCCTACAGCCACCAGACGCTGCCGCCCGTGACGCTCACCTGGTACCACGGGGGGCGGCAGCCGGAGCGCCTCACGGGCGAGCCGCGCGAGTACTTCAAGAGCGGCGTGCTGTTCGTGGGCGAGAAAGGGGAACTGCTGGCCGATTACGGCCGCCATCAGTTGCGGCCCGAACAGGACTTTGCGGACTTCCGGCCTCCCACGCCGTACCTCCCGGACTCGATCGGGCATCACAAGGAGTGGCTGGCGGCGATCCGGACCGGCGGCCGCACCACCTGCAATTTCGACTACTCCGGCGCGCTGACCGAGGCCGCCTTGCTCGGCAATGTCGCCTATCGGGCGGGCCGGCGCATCGAGTGGGACGCGGAGCGCTTGATCGCGCGGAACGACTCTGCCGCCAACAAATTCATTCAGCACGAGTATCGCGCCGGCTGGTCGCTCTGAGCGCGGCGCTCGCGGGGGATTGAAGCGGCCCCGCCTCAGCCGCGTCCAAGCGCCACACCACTCACCATGAATCCGCATCTCGCGCCCTGGAACATTGCGGCCGACGATTTCCCGGCGGATAGCTACACCTCGGACCAGCTCGATTTCCTCATCAGCTACGCCGTGCTGGCGCCCTCGAACCACAACACCCAGCCGTGGCTGTTCAAGATCAACGTCGCCAACGTCGAGATTTACGCCGACCGCACGCGCGCGGTTCGGGTGATTGATCCGTACGACCGGGAACTGACCCTGAGCTGCGGCGCGGCGCTCTTCAATCTGCGCGTGGCGGCCGAATATTTTGGCCACCAGTACCGCGTGGAACTGTGGCCGGAGCCGAACGACCCCAATCTCACCGCCCGGCTGCATCTCGGTCTGTGCGGCGAAACTTCGACCGAGGACGTGCTGTTGTTTCAAGCCATCACCCAGCGCCGGACCAACCGCCAGCCATTCCGATCGGATCCGGTGCCCGCCCCGGTGCTGGCCGAGCTCATCGAGGCCGCCGGCCGCGAAGGCGCCTGGCTGGTTCCGGTGGAGGGCGATGCCGCGCGCCAGGCCATCGGTGACCTGGTGGCTGAGGCCGACCGGCGGCAATGGGCCAACAAAGCGTTCCGCCGGGAGCTGGCCGCGTGGATGCGCACGGATGCCGAGCACCACGCGGACGGGATTCCCGCACACGATCTGGGCATCAAGGACTGGTTGTCCTTCGCCGGGCCGTCGCTGGTCCGAACCTTCAACCGGGGCCAGGGGCAGGCGGCGCACGACCTGGACATCGTTCAGCATTCGCCCGTGCTGGTGCTTTTGGGCACCAACACCGATGACCCGCTCACCTGGATGCAGGCCGGTCAGGCCCTCGAGAGTGTCTTGCTCCACGCGCAGAGCGAGGGGCTGAGCGCTTCGCATCTGAACCAACCTATCGAAGTCGAGGAACTCCGCCCCCAGGTGGCGGCCGCCGCCGGCGTGGGTGGTTACCCGCAAATCCTGCTGCGGATCGGCTATGGCGAACCGGTTCGGCCGACGCCCCGGCGCCGGGCCCATGAACTGCTGATTCGCCACCCAGCCGCTCAACACTCCGGCTGAGCGGGCAGCCCACTGCTGGACTTCGGTCCGGCCGAAGACGCAACGCGCGGGTTCGCCGTGGCCTGCGGTCGCCACCGGGAACTACCGCAGCGTGACCCAGCGCCAGAGCCAGTTTTCGCCCCCCGGCTCCCCGTCTGCGACGGCCCTGAACCGGGCCGCCATTCGTCGCCGCGCGAGCCGCAGCCAGAAGACGTTGTTGCCGAGTCGGACGACCAGCCAGACCGCCAGGACCACGGTTTCGCTGAGAGCAGATTCGAAATCGAAAACATTCGCCAGCACCAGCAGCAGAAGCAGCAGCCCCCACGGAGCCAGCCACACGCGGAACAGCGCCGCCCCCGCGGCGCGCAACACCCCGCCGCCTCCCAACGCCGCCCAGGTGGCCAGCCAGGTGATGGCGACGCAATCAGCGACGAGCAGAGTCATTCTCCCCAACACCAGCAAGAGGGCAGGGACCGGTTCCGTGAACAGGTCGTCCGCAACCCACGCAACGAGCACAAGGTCGCCCAGGAGAATGGCCGCCACCGGGCCACCGTACAGGCGACGCATGGCACGCATCTGCCCGTCCAGGATCAACGGGGCCGCGAGAGGCGTGGACAGCAGCAACTCCAGCCCACCTCCGCGACGGTCCTCGCTTAATTGGTTCCCGACTGCCAGGGCCAACGCGACGCTGATGCCGAGGTGGGCAAGGATGGAGAGCATGAATGCCTGACCATCCCAATCCCACGTTCGGTCGTGAGCCAGGTAACCGTACCCCGCCGCGGCGACGACGACGGCAATCGTGCTCCAGGCGGCGGCCACCCGTCCCGGCCGGCGCAGGCTCAGCCAGAGATACGGATTGTCCTCCAACCACCGGGCGCGCTGTTGCCGCGCGCGGCGGGCGGGCCGGAGACTGCGGCGGGTTCGCCACCATCGCTGCCAGGCGCCGGGGTGCTCGTGCCACGACCATTGCAGCGCGGCCCCGGCCAGGGCCAGCAGCAGGCCAGACAGGACCGCGAGGCCGGCAACCGACGGCCAGAAGAGGTGAGCGATCACGGTCGGGCCCGTTCCTCGTATCATCGGGCGGAACAGGTTCTCGAGCGCGCCCAGAAAAGGCACCACCGGACAGACCAACAGGTGCGGCGACAACCCAAACTGAAGCCCACCCTGAACCCACGCGAGGGGCAACCACGGTCCCAGAACCACCAAGGCCGTCAGGGCCAGTGTCGCCACCAACGCCTTGGGCGCCTCACAAAACCACAACGACACGCTGATGCCGAGCGACAGCGAGAACAGCAGCGCGGCCAGCAGCGCCACGCTGACCTGCCACACGGCCGTTCCGGACACTCCGCCAAACAGCACCGCGAGGGTAATCACCGGCAAGATCGCCAGCAGCGAAAACAAGGCGGGCACGGTCGCGGCTGCCAGTTTTCCCAGCACGACGTCATGCCCTCTCAGGTCGGTGAGGAAAAGGAGACCCAGCGTGCCCTCCCGGTGCTCGGCGCACAACGAGTCGGCGGTGAAGATGGCTCCCGCCAGCAACGAGCAGAGCAGCGTCAAGAGAGATAGCACCACAAACAGCGCCAGACCCAACTCTGCGGCCGGCAGGGACCGGTCAATCCAATACACCGCCGCCGCCAGTAGCAGGGCGATGCCCGCCGCGGCCACCCGCCCGCGGTAAGAACCCGCCCGACGTGCAGCCACCCGCAGTTCGCGTTCGACGATTGGCAGCAGCGTCATGCGGACAGAGTCTGGCGGCCCTTTACGCGGTCAGCAACCCGGCTTCCGCGAGCATGGCGACGATCGTTTGGAGGGCGTTGCCCTCGAACCGATTGTTCACGTAAAGAAACGCGCCGCGCCGATCTTCCTGCAACGACTCGCGCAGCAGGGCGGCACCCGCCGCTCGTCCTTCGGGATAGGGATCCTGGAGGCGAGCGTAGGGGCTGAATCGCGCCACCGCCTCTTCGTAGGCGCGGCCGGGGCGAAGGAGGAACCGCGCGGCCAGCCGATCCGGCGTCGGGCGGCTGCCCGCCAGCGCCATCTGCTCCGGCACCGACGGCATCGCCTCCCAACTGTTGAAGACGTGCGTCACGCCATGCCGCCCCAGGGTGGCGAAGTACTCGGGCTGGAGGAAATGTCGGTTGCGAATCTCGACAGCGTACGGCCAGTCCGCGGGCAACTGCGAGAGGAACCCATCCAGTGCCTCCACGAAGTCGCGTCCCCGGGCGAAGTCCGACGGGTAAAAGCGCGAGAACTCGAGAATCAGCAGACCCACGCGGGAGCGGAACGGCGCACATGGCTTCAGAAAGGCCGAGACAAACAGCTCCGCGTCGAGGAAGCGCGGATTCGGCTGGCCGGCGCGGGAGCCGAATCGGGGGAGGTTGGGAAATCGCTTGAGGGTGATTTCGTCGGTGACCTTGAAGGCGAAACGGAACTCCGCGGGCACCTGCTCGGCAAGGCCGGCCAGGTAGCGTTCGTCCGGGAACTTGTAGTACGCCGCGTCCACGCAAACGGTGCTGAAGACCTCGGCATACTCGGCGAGGCACTGCCGCTCGAAGCGGGTCTCCGAAAACCGTCCGCGGTACACGTAGCGATCGTCGCTGTAGAGTTGCCCGCGCCAGCCCGGGTACTTCCAGGACGAAGTTCCGACGAAGACTCCCCGTGCCGCCAGTTTTGCGAGAACCGGCCGCACGAGCGCGGGATCAAAGACGGGCGTTTCCACCTTCGCGGGAATCACCCCTTGGGGCAGCGACCTGCCCGGCCGCGGCGGGCGAGATTGGTGAGTGCTCCAACACCCTCAAAGTAGCCCCGGCGCGGTCCGGGACCAGCAGCAGCGGCGGGAAACCGGGGACGGCGACCACGCAACTGGCCGGCGGGCGGTGATCGCATGCGGCCGGTCCTCATGGCCACTCGAAGTCCACCACCAGGGGCAGGTGATCCGATGCGGTGGTGGTCGGAATCCAGGCGCGGACCGGTTTCAGCGGGGCAGCCCTAGAGAGCCAGACGTAGTCAATCCGGCTGTGCGGAGCGGTGCTGGTGATCGTGAAGCCCGGTCCCGCCCCCACCAGCGGCCACACGTCATCAAACAGTTCGGACATTGCCGCGTGCGGCCGGCTGTCGGGCAGTGAATTGAAGTCGCCCACGAACACGATCGGCAGACCCGCGTATCCCGCGACGATTTCCTTGAACTGCGCGACATTGACCAGGCGCTCCGCGTCGTCGCGCCGGTAGTCAATGTGGGTGTTCATGAACAACAAGTGCCGCGCGCCCGCCCGGACGACGACCTGCAGCACCCCGCGCTGCTCGTTGGGCCGCAACATGCGCAGGTGGGTGTTGGTCCAGCGCTCGATCGGCAGGCGCGTGAGGACCGCGTTGCCATAGTCGCCGCCCTGGTAGTGGAAGTTGTTGCTAAACACGCACGTCATGCCGGTCAGCGCCGCCAATTCCGCCGGAAAGTCGCGTCCCTGCGTGCGGGCCACTCCCTTGTCCACCTCCTGCAAGCCCACCAAATCCGGCGCCTCGCGCTGGATGACCCCGGCAATTCGCGCCAGGTCCACCACGCCGTCGGCGCCTTCGCCGTGATGGATGTTGTACGTCATCACGCGGAGGCGCAGAGCGGACGGAGCCTCGGCACTGGTGCGGCAACTGGTCAGAATCGCCAGGGCCAGCGTGGCGAGCGCGCATGGCGCGAGGACCGCAGCAGCCGCGAAGGGGAGGAGTCGGCGTCGTGAAAAGAGGTTCATCGGGGGCGGCGGAGGGGCAGGCGCGCGGGGGAGGCGGAGCGGCGGCTGGGAGAAGCCGTCAGGGTGCCGGGCGCACTCAGGGCGATTTGATGATGACTTCAGGGCGCTCGCCTTTGCGCGCGTGGAAGATGATCCTTGGCTTGTCCTCGCCCGTCGCCCCGCCGCAACCGCAGCCGCCGCCAGCGCATTGCCCGACGCCGCCACGCCGGCGCCGTTTGACTGCGCGGAGAACCAGGACCGACACGGTGCCGGCCACGATCAGCAGGGCGATGAGTTGTTGCCAGTCCACGCCCGGAAGAGTGCCCCTCCGGCGGCGGACACGCAATGCCCGGCCGGGAACCCGGGCGTTGCGGCGGCCGCGGTGATTCGCCAGACTCCGCGGCTTTATGGCTCGGCGACACTATCCGTTCCACCTGATCGAACCGAAATGGCAGGCGCATTGGGAGGCCCGACAAGTCTTCCGCGCGTTCAATCCGGGGGAGCCGATTCCGGCGGATCATCCCTTCGGCCTCCGCCACGGTTTGGCCGGCCGGCGGCCCACCGCCGACGAATTGCCTCCAAAATTCTACATCCTGGACATGTTTCCGTACCCGTCCGGCGCCGGGCTGCACGTGGGCCATCCGGAGGGGTACACGGCGACCGACATCCTGGCGCGTTACCAGCGGGCGGCCGGCCGGCACGTGCTGCATCCCATGGGCTGGGACGCCTTCGGTCTGCCGGCGGAGCAATTCGCCCTCAAAACCGGCCGGCACCCGCGCCAGACCACCGAGGCCAACATCGCCACTTTCAAACGCCAGATCCAGAGCCTGGGCTTCAGCTACGACTGGTCGCGCGAGGTGGACACGACCGATCCGGAATACTTCCGTTGGACCCAGTGGATTTTCCTGCAGCTCTACAACTCCTGGTTCAACCCGCAGACCAATCGGGCCGAGCCGATCAGCACGTTGAAGTATCCCGCCGGCTGCGAAACCGAGGAAGAGCGGCGCGCCTACCGCGATGCGAAACGCCTCGCCTACGTGAGCGAGGCCCCGGTCAACTGGTGCCCCGAGCTCGGCACCGTGCTGGCCAACGAGGAGGTGATTGACGGCAAGAGCGAAGTGGGCGGGTTCCCCGTGGTGCGCCGGCCCATGCGCCAGTGGATGCTCCGCATCACCGCCTATGCCGAACGCCTGCTCGCCGACCTCGACACGATTGACTGGAGCGACTCGCTCAAGGAGATGCAGCGGAACTGGATCGGGCGGAGCGAGGGCGCGGAGGTGGATTTCCGCGTGGATGGGTCCGGCGCAGTCATCCGCGTGTTCACCACGCGGCCGGACACGTTGTTTGGCGCCACTTACATGGTGCTCGCGCCGGAGCATCGGCTAGTGGACGAAATCACCACCGGGGAGCAAAGGCCCGCCGTCGAGAACTACCGCGAGCGCACGGCGCGCAAGAGCGATCTCGAGCGCACCGAACTCGCCAAGGAGAAGACCGGCGTCTTCACCGGCGCCCACGCCATCAATCCGGTCAACGGCGAGAAGGTTCCCATCTGGATCGCCGACTACGTGCTGGCGACCTACGGCACCGGCGCGATCATGGCGGTGCCGGCGCATGACGAGCGGGATTTTGAGTTCGCTCTGAGCTTCGGTTTGCCCGTCCGAGCCGTGGTGAAGCCGACGCTGGAATGGCTGGCCGAGAACGGCGCCCACCTCGAGGTCGCAGTGGAAGCTGAGGGCCGGAAACTGACCTGGACTTTCGCCGAGCTGGCCGGGGTGGCGGCGAAAGAGGGAGGCAGCTTCGCGGCCCAGGCCATCGAAGGCTATGCGAAGCGGGTGAAGGAATTTCGTTCGGCCTTTACCGAGGCCGGGGTGGCGATTAACTCGGGCTTCATCACCGGCCTGGCCACCCCCGAAGCCAAGACGAGCATCACCGCCTGGCTGGAGGCGAAGGGCCTCGGTAAGAAGACCGTCAATTACAAGCTCCGAGACTGGTTGTTCAGCCGGCAGCGTTACTGGGGCGAGCCGTTCCCGATCGTTTGGAAGCGAGACGCGGCCGGGAATCGTTACCACGAGGCGGTGCCTGCGGAGGAACTGCCGGTGCTGCCGCCCAACCTCGCGGACTACAAGCCCACCCCCGACGGCCAGCCGCCCCTCGCCCGCGCCGCCGACTGGCTCCAACTCCCCGATGGTGCCACGCGCGAGACCAATACCATGCCTCAATGGGCGGGGAGCTGCTGGTATTACCTCCGCTACCTCGATGCTCGGAATGCCCACGCGTTCGTCGGCAAGGAAGCGGAGCGATACTGGATGGGAGTGGCTGGCCGAGAGTCAAAAGGCGAAAGTCGCGAGCCAGACCCCGGCAAGCCTTCGCCCCTCGCCCCCCGCCCCTCGACTCCGGGCGTTGACCTCTACGTCGGCGGCACGGAGCACGCGGTGCTCCACCTGCTCTATGCGCGCTTCTGGCACAAGGTGCTGTATGACCTCGGCCACGTCTCCACGCCCGAGCCGTTTTTCAAGCTCGTCAATCAGGGCCTGATTCTCGGCGCCGACGGCTACAAAATGTCCAAGAGCCTCGGCAATGTGGTCAATCCAGATGACATCCTGAAGGAGTACGGCGCCGACGCCTTCCGCCTTTACGAGATGTTCATGGGGCCGCTCCAGGACACCAAGCCTTGGAACACCCAGGGAGTCGAGGGCGTGTACCGCTTCCTGGGCCGCGTCTGGCGCGTTTTCGTGGACGAGACCAGCGAGACGGAGTTCGAGCAGCGATGCACTGCCGAGCCGGCGCGGGCGGCTGAGTTCCTCGCGGACCTTCGACTCAGCCGCGCGCTCGTGACCGGCGATCCGACGCCGGCGCAGTTGAAGGCCCTGCACGTTTGCATCAAAAAGGTCACCGAGGATCTTCAGGCGCTGCGCTTCAACACCGCGATCTCGGCGATGATGGTGTTTCTCAACGAGGCGATGACCTGGCCGGAGCGGCCGGTGAGCGTGATGCGGACGTTTCTCCAGTTGCTGGCGCCCTTCGCTCCGCATCTGGCCGAGGAATTGTGGGAAAAATTGCACGCGACCTTCGCGCTGCCGGCGACGGCGCTGAGTTACGCGCCGTGGCCGACCTTCGACCCGGCCCTGCTGGTCGAGGCTACGCTGGAAATCCCGGTCCAGGTGAACGGCAAGTTGCGGGAGGTGATCACCGTGCCTGCCGGGGCCTCCGACGCCGAGCTCGAGCGGGCAGCCCTGGCGGCAGCCAAGGTCCAGCCGTTCCTAGCCGGCAAGACGGTGCGCCGGGTGATCGTGGTGCCCCGCAAGCTTGTCAACATTGCCGTTTCCTAGCGCTTCCGCTAAGCTGGGCGGGTGTCGCGTTTGACCAAACAAGAGCAACTGGTCGTGTGCGTCGTGATCGCCCTGTTGCTGGTCGGTTGGGCCGTGAAGGCGTGGCGGACCGCTCATCCCGGGCCGCTCGGCGAGCCCACCCCCGCGACTGTCCAGGAACATGCAATCCCAGGATTTTGACGAAGTCGTCGAGATGATCGTCGCCCGCGACCCGCGGTATCCGCGGGAAGCGTACGAGTTCGTGCGCGAAGCGCTCGATTTCACCCAGAAGGCCATCAGCAAGGCGAACAAGGGGCGGCTGCGCCACATCTCCGGGCAGGAGTTGCTGGCCGGCGCGCGCGCCTATGCGCTCCAGCAGTACGGCCCCCTGGCGCTGACGCTGCTTCACGAATGGGGCATCCGCCGCTGCGAAGATATCGGTGAATTAGTGTTCAACCTGGTCGAGGCCCGGCTTTTCTCCAAGACCGAGGCGGATTCACGGGCCGACTTTGAGGGCGGGTACGATTTCGAGGAAGCGTTCCGGAAGCCGTTTCTGCCCACCCGCCCGTGGAAGCCGGCCCGGCCGACCGACGCCGCCAAGGCGGGCCAATGACCCGCCTGCAGCCTCGGGACCGTCGGGCTTGCTGGGGAGCGCGGAAACAACACCCCGCCCGGCGGGCGGTTACGCGTTCCCGCCGGAGCGCTGCGCTCAATTCACCACACCCTCATGTGTTCACAAGGCATCACTTCACCCGCGGAACCCGGGCTCATCCCTGACGCGCCCGACGGGGTTCGCACCGTCACGCTCGACAACGGCCTCGGGATCATCGTGCGCGAGGATCGCAGCGCGCCGGTGGTCAGTGCCCAGTTGTGGTGCCGCGCCGGCAGCGTGAACGAAGGCCGCTGGCTGGGCGCCGGGCTTTCGCACGTTCTGGAACACATGCTGTTCAAGGGGACCACCACGCGGGGTGCCGGCCGCATTGATCAGGAGGTCCAGGCCGCCGGCGGGTACATGAACGCGTACACGTCGTTCGATCGCACGGTCTATTGGATCAATGTGCCGCACTCCGGGGCCCGCGTGGCGCTCGATGTGTTGGCGGACATCGCCCAGCACGCGACCCTGCCCGCGGACGAGCTGACCAAGGAGATGGAAGTCATCCGGCGCGAAATGGACATGTGCCACGACGACCCCGGCCGGCGCTCGAGTCGCCGGTTGTTCGAGGTGGCCTACACGCGCAGCCCGTATCGCTTCCCGATCATCGGCCTGCCCGACATCTTCAACCGGCTGCGCCGTGAGGACATCGTGGGTTACTACGCCGAGCACTATGCGCCCAACAATCTGTTCTTCGTGGTCGTGGGCGACGTGTCTGCGGAAGAGGTCGTCGCGCAACTGGCCGCAGCCTTCAAGGACAGTCCGGCCCGGCCGGTGCCCGACGGAGTGTTGCCCGAGGAACCGCGGCAGCTCGCCGAGCGGGTCTGCCTCGAGGAGGCGCCGATCCAACTGGCTCACCTGCACCTGAGCTGGCACATCCCGGACATTCGCCATCCGGACCTGCCGGCACTCGACACGCTGGCGCTCCTGCTGGGCAGCGGCCGCAGCTCCCGGCTGTATCAGGAGGTGCGCGAGCGGCGCGGCCTCGTCACGGCCGTGGATGCGTGGACGTACAACCCCGGCGCGCCCGGCTTGGTCGGCGTCAGCGCGGTCCTGGAAGCCGGCAACTTCACCGCCGCGCGCGCTGCGATCCTCGAACAAGTGGAGCGGCTCCAGCAGGAACTGGTCGCGCCGGCCGAACTGACCAAAGCAGTGAAGCAGTTCACCGCCGCTACGCTCGGGCTGCGCAAGACCATGCAGGGGCAGGCGCAAGACCTGGGTGGGGCCTGGCTGGCCACGGCAGACTTGAACTTCTCCTCCCGTTACCTCGCCGCTGTCGGCCGGGTGACGGCGGAAGACCTCCAGCGAGTGGCGCGGCAGTACCTCACGGTCGAAAACCGCACCGTGTGCGCGCTCCTGCCGGCTGGCGCCCTGCCACGGGCCGCCACGCGGGTGGCTACCTCGCCCGAACTCCCGGTCCGCCGTCTCGAACTGCCCAACGGCCTGCGCCTGCTGGTCAAGCCCGATCATCGGCTCCCCTTTGTCGAGCTGCGCCTCGTCTTCCTGGGTGGCGTGCTGGCCGAAACGGCCGACAACAACGGCATCACCGGCCTCCTCGCGAAACTGCTACTCAAAGGCACGCCCACGCGGACGGCGGCGCAGATCGCGACGGAAATCGAGTCGGTCGGCGGCAGTCTCGACAGCTACGCGGGCAACAACAGCTTCGGCGTCTCCCTCGAGGTCCTCGCCCCCGACCTGCCCCTGGGGTTGGACCTGCTCCGCGAGGTCGTGTTGCAGCCGACGTTTCCGCTGGCCGAACTCGAACGAGAGCGCACCGGCCAACTGGAGCTGCTCCGCACTCAACGCGACCAGTTGTTGTCGCAAACCGGCCGGCTCATGCGCCAGACTCTTTTCGGTAGCCAAAGCTACGGCTTGGATCCGATCGGTTCAGAGGCAAGCCTCGCGCGCCTCGCCCGGGAGGACATCGTCGAGTTCCACCGGCGGTTGGTGGTCCCCGGCAACGCGGTGCTGGCCATTTACGGCGCGGTCGAGCCGGTCGCGCTGTTCGCCGCCGTGGAGTCGCATTTTGGCGACTGGCGACCGGGACCGACGCCGCTGGCACCCACACCCGCCGCCTTTGCCGCCGGCGGCCCGCGCGAAGTCCAGGAGCAGCGCGACAAACGCCAGGCCGTCGTGGTGCTCGGCTTCCCGGGCGTGACGCTGACTGATCCCGATCGGGTCGCGCTGGACCTGATCCAGGAAGCGTGCAGCGACCTGGGGTCGCGCCTGTTCCTGCGGATCCGGGAAGAATTGGGGCTGGCCTACTACGTCGGCGCCCAGCACTTCGCGGGCTTGCTTCCCGGTTACTTCAGCTTCTATGCGGGCACCGAGCCGGAGCAGGCCGGAAAGGTCAGAGCGGAGCTGGTCGAGCAGGCTGCCAGTCTGGCCCAAACAGGCTTGACCGCCGACGAGCTGGCCCGGGCGAGGGCGAAAGTCGTCGGCCAACGGAAAATCGCCCGCCAGGAACTCGGGCACCAGGCCATGACCGCCGCGCTCGATGAACTCTATGGCCTGGGCTTCGACCACTCGGAACGGAGCGATGCGCTATACGAAGCCGCGACGCTCGACCAGGTGGAGCGCGCGGCCGCGGCCCACCTGCGTCCCGAAGCGGCGGTCGTGGCCGTCATCCGACCCGCGGGGTCATAGCCGGAACGAATGCAGTAGGTTTTGGGTGGAACGGCCAACTTGGCCGTTCTGGGCGGCAACTTGCCGCCCAGCCGTGCGCCCGGCACCCGCACCCCGTTCCGTGGCGGCCGCGTGCGTTCGACGGTCGGGCCAGTCGCCCGAGAGAACGCAGCAGTCGCCCGTTCCACCCCGCATTCAATTGCATCGTTCTGGCTTGGCTGCGTTCGGGACTTATCTCGCGCCCGAGGGCTCCGGCGCGAACTCAATATCCGCGGGGGTGCTTCCGCCCACCCGGCGAAGGCCGCGACCACCGTTGACACTCAGCCGTTGGCAGATCTTGAACACGGTCTCCGCGGCGTCCGGTTGGCCGATGGCCTGTGCGATAGCGGTCGCGGTGGCTTTGACGCTGCGTTTCGCTTCGCGCAGCCGTGCGAAGTGGGTCACCACAGCCTGCTGGATCTTCAGCACCTCGGTCGCGGCTTTCTTGCCCGCCTCAACTCCCGGTTGATGGTAGGCGTTGATGCCGATGAACGAGGCATAGAGCCCCACGGCGCGCTCGAAAAGGGCGATCAACACACCCACCGTGAACGGCGAAACCTCGTCCACGGTGATCGTCATCGAGGCCCGGTTCTTCTCTTTCAGCGCCTTGCGGGTGCCGAGCAGAAAACCAGCGAGGAAATCGCCCGAAGTCGCGCCCAGTTCCGGAGCGACGGTCAACGAGGGGCCCTCGCGGTCCTTGAGCACCTCGATGAAGATGGCGAAGAAGTTGTTCAGTCCTTCGCGGAGTTGCTGAACGTAGGCGTGCTGGTCGGTCGAGCCTTTGTTTCCGTACACCGCGAGGCCCTGGTTGACGACCTGACGATTGGTCGCGTCCAGCTCTTTGCCCAGCGATTCCATGATGAGCTGCTGGAGGTAGCGGGAGAACAACTCGAGGCGGTCCTTGTACGGGATGACCACCAGGTCCTTGGTGCCGTGACCGCGCCCGCAGAAGTACCAGACCAGCGCCAGCAACGCGGCGGGGTTGTTCGCCCCGTCGGGCTGGCGGGTCAGGCGGTCGCACGCGGCTGCCCCCGCCAGCAAGGCGTCAATATCAGTCCCCTGCAGGGCCGCCGGGAGCAGCCCGACCGTCGAAGTCACGCTGGTCCGGCCGCCCACCCAGTCCCACATCGGAAAACGCGCCAACCAGTCGGCCTCTGCCGCGTCGCGATCGAGCCGGCTGCCCACTTGCGTGATGGCCACGGCGTGTTTGCCGAACTGCAAACCGGCGGCGGCGTAGGCCGCTTTGGCCTCCTCCAGACCGTTCTTGGTCTCGGGCGTGGTCCCGGATTTTGAAATCACGACACACAGGGTCACGCCGAGGCTCGCCGCATCGCGACCAACCTCCGCCAGCACCCGGTCCATTCCGTCCGGGTCGGTGTTGTCGAAAAACCATGGGCGCAGCGCGCCTGCCCGGTTCCCTCCCAGCGCCCGGGCAACAAACTGCGGTCCAAGAGCCGACCCGCCGATCCCGATCACCAGGAGGTTCTTGAATCGTCCTTTTTGTCCGGTCAGTCGGCCGGCGAGAACCGACCGCGAAAAGCGTTTGACCGAAGTTAGGGTGGCCCGGATGGCCTCAGCCAGCTCGGGCTTGTCCTTGGGCGCCAGTTCCGGCGCGCGGAGCCAGTAATGACCCACCATCCGTCCCGGCTGCCCCTGATCGTCCAGCTCGTCGCGATTGACCTTCTCGCCAGCCTCCAGCCGGGCCATGTGGTCAAATGCGCGAGCCAGCAGGCCGCGGACCCGGGCGGTCTCGAAATAGCCCTTCGGGAAACCGACGCAACCGACATCGGTAGCCAGTTGAAGTTCCGGATACTCCCGGTAGCCGGCGTTGAATGCGGTGAAATCAATATCCCGCCAGACCGGGGCGGGCGCAGAGGTTTTGGCGCTCTTCATCCGGGCAGAACGCTACCAAGACTCCGCCGCGGGTCGAAGGGGAAATCCGCCGCTTGCGCCGCAGCGGTCCGCCGGTAGCTTGCCGTCATGGAAGTCCTGGTGACGGGAGCAACAGGCTTTGTCGGTCGCGAACTGGTTCGACAACTGCACGCCGCCGGCCATCGGATTCGATTGCTGGTCCGGCGCCCCGACGCTCCGCCGGCGCGCGGTCTGCGGGAACGGCTCCCGGTGCAACTCTTCCGCGGCGACGTGTTGGAGCCGTCTTCCTTCTCAGCCGCTTTTGCGGGCGCGGAGGCGGTCATCCATCTGGTGGGCATCATCAGCGAGGTCGGGCGAAACACCTTCGAGAACGCGCACGCCGTCGCCACGCAGAACGTCGTCGCCGCGGCCAAAGCGGCCCGCGTGGGCCGCTACGTGCAAATGAGCGCCCTGGGCACCCGGCCGGACGCCGTTTCCCGTTATCATCAGACCAAGTGGGCGGCCGAGGAGGCCGTCCGCGGCAGTGGACTGGCGTGGACCATCCTCCGCCCCTCTCTGATTTACGGCGCTGAGGACCACCTGGTGAGCCTGTTCGCCCGGCTGAGTCGCTGGTCGCCCGTGCTGCCGGTGATGGGCTCCGGGCGCGGCCGATTGCAGCCGGTCGCCGTCGAGGCTGTTGCCCACAGTTTCGTGCGCGCCCTGGAGGAACCGCGGAGCGTGGGGCAGACCCTTGATCTCTGCGGTCCGGACCGGCTGACTTTCGTGGAAATGCTTCGGGCGATTCTCGAGGTGCTGGGGCGGCGGCGGCTGTTGCTGCGCGTGCCGATGCCGGTCGCTCGCGCACAGGCCCGCGCGCTCGAGTGGGTCTTTCCTCGTCTGCTCGGCCGCGCGGCGCCGCTGAACCGGGATCAACTCCTCATGTTGGAGGAGGACAACGTTGGCGATCCCACGCCCGCCGCCGAGCTGTTTGGATTGCGGCTCGAACCCTTCCACGAGGGCATTCGGCGGTTTCTCGAGCGGACCTGACTCGGTCAACTCCGCCGCAGGGCCAGCGATTGGGGCCGCGGTTCTTGCGCCTAACGCCGGACGATTTGAACGCCGATTCACGGGCCCGCTCCGGCGAACCAGCGGCGCGGGTTGAATCCTTACTGGATCCCGAGCTGTTCCGCCGCGCCGGAAAATGCCTGCCGCGCGCCGCGGTTGGTTCGATGACCGGCAGGGCTGAACGCGCGATGCGGTGGACATCTGCCTGCTGGCGGGCAGTCCGGGTCGGCAAGTTGCGCAGTGTCATCCGCGAACTCCGTGCGCCCGGAAGCCGCACCCCCTTCAGTGGCAGCCTCGCGCGTTCGACGGTCGGGCGGGTCGCCCGACCGAAAGGACCGTTGACCTGTTGCGCCCCGCATGCAATTGAGTCGTTCCGGCTGAGGGTCCCGCCGGTGTTGATCTCCAACTCGCCGTGACCGCCAATGTCCAAACTGCTGATCGTGACCGGCGACTCCAGTCTTGCCTCCCCGCCCGCGATGCGAACGTTGTAATCGAAGCCCGCGCCGAACGAGGGGCTGCGCAGGTTGTCCGGCCACTTAAGCCACGGGCGGGGCAAGCCCGGTTCGAGGGTGAAGTCGAGCGGCTGCGGCGTTCAGTTGATCCCGAGCCAATTGCCCCTGCCCCCGGCCCGCTGGGCGTCAAAGGCGGAACTCGAAGCTGACGCCATCGGCAGCGCGCCAGGGCCAACCTGGCGTGCGCTCGGGAGCGGAGAAACGGTGGCGAGGTACCGCACTCCATGCGCTGGCGCGCGCGGTAGGGCTGCGCTGCGGCGCGGCCGGCTTCGGAAGCCCGCGCGCGGGCCGGAATTTCACGGCTTGTACAGCCGGTAGAACTTGCTGGGCAGCGTGGCCGGGACGGTGACCGGGTTGGTCGCGCCGCTGGGGGAATTGGTCCAGTTGGGCGGCGAAACGCGGGTCGCTTCCTGCAACACCCACCGGGTTCCCGTGTCCGGCGTCCACCAGAGCGTCGCAAAGCCGGGCGGGGCGGCGGTGATGGAGAGCGTCGGCGCGCCCTCGGTTTGCACGACCTGGGGCAGGGCCCAGAAGCCGCCGGTGACGGTGAACGGGCCGCCGGTCAGCGGCTCGCCGGCATCGGCCTGGCCGAGGGTGCCGCTGACGCGAAACACCCCGCCGGTGCTGACCCCGCCCCCGCCGGCAATCGTGTGCCAGGGGAGGGCGAGTTGGGGCAGGGCCGGCAGGCAGAAGCCGGCACTCAGAGTGCCGCTGACAAACAACGCCCGCCAGGTTCTGGATTGGTTCGGCAGCACGCTGCGACGACGGCGCTTGCGCTCGGAGGGGTTCGACAGAAGGCAACCAAGGAAACGAAGCGCAGAGCCTGCGTTCGTTTCGTTTGCTTCTGTTCGGGTCCGCGGCCAAAGCGGTGTTGAACTGCGCTGGCCACGGCACTCCAAGACGCTGCGCGCGGTGCGAAGGCCGATTTCCGGGCTGGAGCTTCGGGGGGCGTGGGTCATGCGAGTTTCGGGCTTCGGGCTTTTCATTGGGCACCTCCAGCCAGTTGGCTTTGGAGCAGGCGCTCCAGTCTCTCCAAACGCGCTTTCAACGCCACGTTCTCGGCTTTCAACGCCCGAATGTCTGCCTCGGACTTCGCACTTCGGACTTCGACCTTCTCATTCAGCCCCTGGATGGCGGCCAGGGCCACGCCGTCGGCGTCCACGGTGGCGATGTGTTTGTCGTCCGCGCCCAGGCCGAAGGCGGCGTGAGAATCCTGGGCCACCGGGCCGACGTGGCGGGAGGTGGGATCGTCCTTGTAGTTCCACCGGGCCAGGGGCAGGGCGGCGACCTTCTCCAGTATCGCCTGCGCATCGACGGTTTCGAAGTTCTCCTTCGCGTTGCGGTCGCTGGCGCTGACAAACGTGCCATTGACCCGCAGGCCGCCCGAGTTGAGACGCATCATTTCCACGCCACCGGCGCCCGGAGAATTGGCGTTGTTGGAGTGGGTGCCTCCGCGATGCCAGGAGAAGCTGCCGGCGGAATCGGTGCGGCAATAGAAGGTGCCGGACTGGACCCCGATGCCGTAGCTGTCGCTCCAGAGGTTGATCATTTGGCGCACAGCCGCGCCGAAGTGCATCGAAGTGTCGGTGTTGACGTGGATGCCGCCTTCCGCCCGGATGTTAAAGGTGTTAACCCCGGCGGAGGCGAAGCTGGCATTCTGGCTGTCGGAGAAAACGAAGGCGCCGACGTGGTTCACGCGACAGCGGCGCCCGGCCGCGAGGGAATGGCTGGCGTTGTCGGCCACGATGTTGTTGGTGCCGCCAAGGATGATGGTGCTGGCGCAGTTGGTTCCGACGCGGTTGTTGTCGCCGCCCAGGATGACCGCCCAACTGCTTTCCCGGCCGATTTCGTTGTCCGAGCCGCCGATGAGGACCGGGGCGATCTCGCGCCGGTTGGGGTTGTTTGAGCCGAGGATATCGTTGCGAAAGCCGCCGATCATCAGCCCGCCGTCCACGTTGTTGGCGATCCGGTTCTCGCCTCCGCCCACGACCAGACTGATCACGGTGTTGGTGCCGATCCGGTTGTCGCGGCCGCCAACGATGACCGCGTGCTGGTTGTCCTGCTGCACCTCGTTCCGCGCGCCGCCGCCGATGAACCCGGAGCGCTGATCCCGGCCGATCACATTGTCAACACCGCCGGGCAAGTGTCATCAGCAGTTGGTCAGGCGAGTGAGTGAAAAACGAGATGACG
>CAYNCT010000024.1:0-33454 GCA_964396005.1 uncultured Verrucomicrobiota bacterium
AGACGCAAGATGTCGTACTCACTCACATCCAGATCGCAGTTCCTTTCCATCACCACCGCAGGCTGGCCAGGCGTGGCGCGGTCAATCCTGACCTCAACTGAGCACCATCCCTGGGAAACTGTTGCCCGGGCGGAGGGGGCGATGTGGATAGTGTATTCGGAGAGCAGGCTGAACTTGTCGGTGGGGTGCTCGCTCGAACCGCCATCCCAGTAAGGCTCGAGGATGGCTTCTGCTTCGTTGATCGGGGTGATGCGCATGGATGTCCTTTCTCTTACAGGATTTTGACCAGGCAGTGGCAGACCTGGCCCAGGTATCGATCCCCCCAGGTGACCCGGAAGGCGACAGGGTAGACACCCGCCTCTGTACCTGGCGGAACGTTGATTGCCACCCGGGCTCGCTGGATCTGTTCACCGGGCAGCAATTCTGAAAGTTCTGTCTCCGATGAGAGGAGATCTTGCTTCCATCCTGCGGGTGTGACAGCTTCGACAGTCAATATCACCGGCTTCCCGGTATGGTTGGTCGCCCGTATCTCGACCGTGCAGGTCCCTCCTGCCCAGGCATCGACCTCGTATGGGTATGCCCGGATCCAGCCTTCGTCCGTGCCGTAATTGGGGTGCTGCCAGGGCAGCAGTTCCGCCAGCAGCGCTTCACGGGTGATGAGCATCTGTTCCATATAATCCAACTGTTCATCACTGAAGCGGAAAGCCTGGGTTTGATGTTGGTTGAGGACCAGGTCAGGGTGATGCTGGCGCACCAAATCGATGCAGCGGCGAAAGCCCTTACCTGCCCCCAGGAAATTGCGGTTGCCAGCGGAGTAATCGTCAAGGCCGGTTGGGGCGAAGGAGTCGCCGCAGAATAATATGCTCATGCCCTGACCGCGCACCAGCAGCCCGCCATGATAGAGGGTCTGCCCGGGGAAGTGCAGGGCGGTCAGCTCGAATTCATGCCATTGCCAGGTCTCGCCATCCCTGGTGACGTGGGTGACCGGCGCGGCGGCCGGCGAGATACAGGGCAGGAAGAAGCGCGTTGGATGAGACAGGATCTCAGCCATGCCTTCGTCTGTGTAAATCGGAGTGGACATCGATGCTTCCAAATGATGCAAGGAGTCCACATGGTCGTCATGGTAGTGCGTCACCCAGCAGCCCTCCAGTTGGGTGAACCGGCTCTCTTCTTTCCAGGTGTTGAGGGTTTCCAGCACACTGTCGTACCCGCAGTCGATCAGGAACAGCGCCCGGCTTTCCGAACAAAGGGCGAAACTGGTGGCTGAGACTGGCCGGATGAAGCCCGGGAAATCGGCAGTCTCGGCAGGCACCATCCGCCAGGGATCTGTGGCCAATTCCTGGAACATATGCGGAAAATAGAAATTCAGGGATGAGATGGCTGCATAATTACGGTAGAGTTGCTCCAGGCGTTGGATGGTGAGGCGAGCCGCTGCCGCGGGATCGCTGATCAGATCCCCATGCGAAGGGATCAGGGTATCTGCCTGGGTGTCTGCCAGGTTTGCCAGGCTTTCGATCAGGGTCCTGGCCGCGCCCAGGAAGCCGTGGTAATCCGACCAGGCGCCATTGTTTTTTTGCAACGAGTGCACATCCCACACCTGCCCTGGCCCATACAGGACATCCCCGCTGAAGATCACCACTTGTTTCGGTTCGGTAATCCCGTGGGATTCCACCACATACGACACCGCCCCGTCTGTCATCCCGGGCGTGTCCAGGACGCGGATTGTAAACCTGCCCCATTCTATCCCGTCGCCCTCGCTGACCGTCCCGCTGAGCGGGATATCCCACAAAGGCGCTTGGAGGCCCGGCCGGCAGTGATAGAGATGCCAGCGGTTGCGCCAGTCCTGCCAGTAGGCGCTGGCGGCCTCAAACTGCACCCGCTCGCCTTGCGGGGCGAATACCTTCGGCCGTTCGGTTGAGATCGCGCTTTCAGACTGATCGTTGCCCGCCTGATATATTGGATCATGTATATGGAGAAAGGCATAGATCCCGGCGGTATTGGGCCGGCGATGCTGGGTGCAGTAGATGCATTCTACCGCGGTAACCCCAAGCTCTGCCAGGCGCACCGGCGTCAGGGTATCATCGCAGTCGATCAGGATCGCACGATCCCCCCATTTCAGGATGCCGGTGTTCACTGCCCCACGGTAGACGAACAGGTCAGGAAGTATTTCGCGGAAGATGCGGAAGGGTACTTCCGGTACTTCCGAGATGAATTGGAAGGATATAGGGTTCATTTTGCCTTTTTCTGATGCAGTCATCTCTCATTAAACCACCAAAAATCAAAAAACGCACGGAGTCCCTGCCGGTCTGTGCACGCTGTTTCAGGTACCATCATTGTTTGAGACAAGATGGCATACATACTGGTACGAGCCATCGTTGATGCAATCGCGAACAATGGCTGGACGAAGATCAACTTGAGCAAGCATGTTGATTGGGATCCACTCGTATAGCAAACCTGGATTGGTTGGCACAATATCACTCCGATCGAGCCTAACATCGAAATAATGCTCTAAGCCATGGCGAACTTCGCCTTCGTAGGTTGTAAAGTTTTCAACAACGAATAGATTTCTCGCTTCGGAGATACCAGCATTGGTTTCTTCGGACAGTTCGCGCTCAATATACTTGATCAAGGTCTCGCCCGCTTCAACGCCACCCCCAATGAAATTATAGAATGGATTATGGATTTCCATATTCTTCTCTACCAGAATTTGCTCTCGTCTCTGGTCGAAAATAATGGCCCGAGCGCTGGTGCGAATATGTCCGCCTTTTGCTAACCAAACGAAGTAATTATTATCATCAGTCATAGCTCATAACCGCACTTTCCCAGTTTTTAGCGGCTGGCGGGAATTTGGCAAAAGCCTCCGCCCGTCCGCCTGCACGGAATGTTGGCACGCTTCTCTTATCGTGAAAATGTCTCATATAGGTTCTGCTTGACTTGATCAACATTGGGTTCCAGGCAGACGTAGCGGCTGAAAGTTACACGAGTCAGATTGAACCACAAGGACAGCCGCGGTGAGATCGAAAATCTCGGCTGTCTTAAGACCCTAAGAATTGAACATGATGTTGGTGAGATCCACAACCATATTGGCTTTATCATCACCTCGGCGCTATGGAAGGATATCTTTCTGGCTAAATAGCACTTTATTGGTGGCGTCAAGCGGCACCATATAAAGTTCCAGGCCAGATTCGAATACTTCCTTTGCGGCTTGCGGATCGGCTATCATATTCCAGTCTGCCACTCGGTTGCCGGAGTCGGGCATCAGCCCTGTTTTGTTGCCGGGGACATCCACCGCGCCACCCATGAAGTAAACAGCCGAAATTTTATCCTTAATCGCCGGGTCGAGTTGCAGAGCCAGCGCCAGATTTGTAAAAGGTCCACTCACAAAAATAGTTACGGGTTCTGTAGCTTGGTTAATCATTATAAAAGGATAGCTTGGGCTGTTCATCTCTTTGTGGGTAATCTTGATCCCTGTAACATTGGAAAAGTTGAGTTTGTAGTCTTCCAGATCGGCGCCTATTGTGGATTCAACCGCTTTGTCCAGGCTGGGATGTACACCATCTCTGGCTGCATTATGCTTCAATAGGAGTCCTGTAATGAGTTACCCAAAAGCAGCGATGAGAATAACGATCGAAAGCAAACCAAGGATCAGTTTTCAAATCTTCATCTTTATGGACAACTCTCCAAGTGCAGGAATTTCTGGCATTCCGCCTCTGTCAGGCTTCGGGTTAGCCTGGATTGTGCCAGTTCTTCAAGCTTTTTCATATCCATCAGGTAGGTGCGCAGGCTGCCGTCTGCTCCGGCTGTGACCAGGGTGTTTCCGTCCGGGCTGAAATCCACCCCAAACACGTTAGCCGGGTTGCCATACAGGCTAAATAATTCTATCCCACTGTCGACATCCCAGACCTTTGCCAGCCCGTCAAAGCTGGCTGACGCCAGGAACGGTCGGAAGTACCCTTCCGCTCGCTCCTGGTTGAATGCCAATCGAAAAACCAGGCCGGCATGCCCGATGAGTTGGCGGATTTTCTTGCCGCTGGCAATATTCCACAGTGTGATGCTGCCATCCTGATCGCTCATCGCCAGCAGTTTACCATCCGGATGAACTGCAACCGCGTAGGCGTCCTTATCGCCTGCCGAGAAGGATCGGATTTCTTGACCAGTCACGGCATCCCACATACGCACAAAGTTATCATCTGCCGCAGAAAACACCTGCTGACCGTCCGCACTGAATGCTACGCCAGAGATCATCACCGGTGCGGGATGCCCTTTGAAGGTGGCCATCTCGCCCAGAGTTTGCATATCCCAGGTTTTTGCCGATTCGTCCCACGCCGCGCTTGCCAGGCGTTTCCCATCCGGGCTGAAGGCCAGGTCCACTACCATGTTGCTGTGACCTTTCAGAACCCCCATCGTTGAATTGTCCGTTCTATTCCAGACCTGGATATCGCCATTCATGCCTCCCGCCGCCAGGCGTTTCCCATCTGGGCTGAAAGCCAGGCTGGTGAACCCGATCACCGCCTCGCTAGCAGGAGTGAGTGTGGCGAGTAACTGGCCGGTCTGCGCTTCCCAGATTTTCACTGTCCCATCCACGCTGGCGGAGGCAAACTGGCTGCCATCCGGGCTGTATTCGACATCCCAGGCGATCCCCTGGTGTGCGAGAATAGTCTGTACTTCGCGCCCGGGTCGGGCGTCCCAAATCCGAACAGTATTATCATACCCGGAGGTGGCAATCAACGTCCCATCCGGGCTGCCTGCCACACCGATCACGGTGCTGGCGTGTCCTGGCAGGTTGAGCAGCAATTGCCCGTTGACCGTATCCCAGACTCGGGTCACACCATCCTGCCCGGCGGTTGCCAGACTGCCGTCTGCCAGGAAGGCTAGGTCGTACATGCCGGTTGAACGGGGCAGGCTGATCTGCTCCTCACCGGTCTCACAGTCCCATATTTTCACTGCCCCGTCCTCACTGGCGGCTGCCAGGCGGGCGAACCGCCCGGTTCACAGGCCATCCGGGCTGGCAGACAGGCTGTGAATAACACCACCCAGCTCAATTGTGAAGACTTTTTCTCCGCTCGTGGCATCCCAGACCGTAACCAGGCCCTCATCACCGGCTGTCGCCAGGCGGGTCCCCTCCAGGCAGTAAGCCAGGGCTTTGGGTGGCGACCCTTCGTTCTGCAGGCTGAGTATTATTGTCTGGGTTGCCAGGTCCCAGATTTTCGGTGCGCCATCCATATTCGCCACTGCCAGGCGTTTCCCATCCGGGCTGAAGGCGATCTGTCCCACATTCTGGTTATACCCAGGCCCGGTGCCCACCGTCTCGCCATTCAGAGTCATCAACCGTTTCCCACTGCCTGTGTCCCAGAGTTCCACCCGGGTGACCCAGGCCGTTGCCAGTGTTTTGCCGTCTGGGCTGAATGCAATGTTGGCGCTGGCTTCTCCGGCTGTGCTTTTCAGAGTATGCAATAACGCCCCGCTGGATGCATCCCAAATTTTCGCCGTCTGGTCTTCGCCAATGCTGGCTACCCGGTCACCTTCCGGGCTGAATGCCACATCCACTGCCCCATTCGTATGAGCGGTCAGGTTATGGAGGAGGTGTAACCGGGGAAGGGATTGGTGTAAAGCATTACGCGCTTCGAGCGTATCTGCCTGATCCAGCGCTTGCAGTGCCAGCAGGGCAGAGCGTTCAGGATCGATCTCCAAATTGTTGACGGCTGCTGCGGCCAGCTCGCGCGAAGCGGTCAGGTTCTCAGCTCTCACCGCCAGTTGTCCAAAAATAATGGCTGCCACAGCCAGAATCCCAGCCACGCACAAAGCCAGGGCCAGCAGAACTGCCCTCTGCCGCAGGCGCTTGTTGGCGTGTTGTTCCGCCTCGGCATGTAGGCGTTCTTTCTCAGCCAGTTGGCGGGCTGCTTCCAGCTCCTGTTGGCGTTGCGCTTCGCGCTCAATGGTTTCATTCTCTGCCAGATTGGTTGAAGCCTCCAGGAAGGTGCGTTCGAGCGAATTCATCTCGAAGGCATGTCCTGCTGCCCATTCCAATGCCTGGGCCAGCCGAATTCCTCTGTACAGACCACCCGGGTCACGGCCCAGGTACTCCCACTCCTGCGCAGCATCAGCCAGGCGGCGGTGCAGGCGTAACTTTTCCCGGTCTTCTTCCAGCCACCCACGCAGCGTGGGCCATTCCCGGATCAAGGCCTCGTGCGCTACCTCGGCAGTGTCCTGATCGGTGATAATCAGGCGCGAGTCCACCAGCGTTAATAACACTTCCTGGACCATCTCGCGATCCTCTGGCCTGGAGACCAGCTCCTCGAAGCTGACCCGCCGGCGGGTGGCGGCGTTGGTCGTATCCCCACCCAATTCGGTCAGGCGCAAGAAGATCTGGCGGGCGATCGTGCGCTGGGCGGGTTCTAACTGGTCGTAGAACACCGCTTCGGCTGTTTCCGCAATGGCACCACCCACCCCGCCTGAGGCGGTGTACCCGCTCAGGGTCAGGGTACGACCGCGGCGGCGCTGCCAGGTAGTGAGTAGGGCGTGCTCCAGGAGTGGCAGCGCGCCTGGTTCTGGACTGCGACCCGGTTCAGCGCCCACATCATGCAGTAACAGCTCCACCAGCCCGGGCTCAAACTCCCAATGGCCCCGGCGAGCTGGTTCTTCAATCGCGCGCCGCAACTCATCGTGCGACATCGGGCCGATATATTCCTGGTGCTGTGCCAGCGCCTGGCGCAGGTTTTCAAAACGGCCACAGTGAGCATAAAAATCCGCCCGCAAAACGATCACAATCACCCCCGCGCCCTCCTGCTGGAAGGCGGCAGCCAGCAGGTTGTCGATGAAGGCAGATTGCTCGCTTTCGCTCTGGCAAAGGGTAAAAATTTCCTCGAATTGATCCACAATGAGCAGAGCGTACTCGCTGCCGGCAGTCTGTGCGCTACGCACCAGGGTATCACCCAGGGTGCGCGGGTTGCGCATCATTTCAACTACCAGCTTTCGGCCCAAAGTCCCGGCTTTGGTTTCACCGCTCTGGCAGGCTGCCAATGCTTCCAAAGGGTGGGTGGTCGGTGTCATGACCGTCACCGGCCAGGCCGCCGAGGCTGGCTGCCAGCGCAGCGCTGGTACCAGCCCGGCGCGCGCCACCGAAGATTTACCACTTCCTGAGGCGCCAACGATTGCCAGGAAACGCTGTCCGGATGTGATTTGGGTGTTCAGATGGGCCAGGAGTTGGGCAGTCAAGGTTTCCCTGCCAAAGAACCATTCAGCATCATTTTCATCGAAAAAAAGGAGACCTTTATAGGGAGGCAGCCCGGAGGGGGTGCATCTTCCCGGCGCACGGCTGCCGCCAGCTCCAACAGGCGGGCAGCGACCTCGGGCTCTTTTTCTACCTCCAGCACGGGCAGGAAGCGGGCGGTGATGGTTGCCAGGTCGGGCAAGCGCTCGTTCTGCTCCAGCCGGGAGATTTGTGTATCGGAGTATCCCACCTGGATCGAAAGCTGGCTTTGGGTAAGGCCGGCGCGCCGGCGCAGGTACTTTAACAGGTCACCGAAGGTGCTGAAACGCTCCAAGACGATGGCGGAAGAGTACTTCCGAGATGTGCTGACAATCGGCATGGCTGATCCCTCCTTTTGAACTTCATCTAAAGTATAGAACAAAATCCATTCAAGTGGGGAATTTTGTCAATTTTTGTCAATTTTGGCAATCAATAAGGAGCTATAGTGAAAAAAACCAAATTTTAAAAAGGAGAAATTTACATGAAAACCAAATTGTTCTATCTGTCCATCATCGTCATCGTGTTAACTGTGGGGATATACGGCTGCACCGCCCAAGCTACCCCGCAGTCTGAACCCGCCTCCATCGCCAAATCGGAACCGATTGCTACTCCAGATCCGGCTGTAGATCCCCTGGCGAAGGTTGTGTTGGAGATGGTTGCCAAACTTAACGCGGGGGATGTCGATGGATCGCTGGCCTATTTCAACGAAGATGCCATATCGTACTTCATCGGTATGCCGCCGACCGGTATCGAAGTGTATCAGGGGGCGGAGGGGCTGCGTCCTGCCTGGGATTACGCCGCAGGGGATAACTTCCGCTGGGAGGTGGAGATCGACTCTGTCAGAGGGAATGTCGTGACTGCAAGCACAAAGACTTACATGGGCTTTACCGAACAACTGGGGGTGGCGCCCAATGACTTTGTCGAAATGTTTCTGGTGGAGGATGGCAAAATCGCCGAATACGCTTCTGTGATGACCGAAGAATCCTTGGCGGAATTTAAGCCTGCCCTGCTGGCAGTCATGCCAATGCAGCCGACCCCACCACCCACCGCTGAGCCGGTCTCAGAGCTGAAAGTCACCTTCGCGGATGGCACCTGTACCACACCCGGGCCGCTGCTCTTGAAGGCAGGTGAGTTGAAAGTGAACGCGATCGTCGAGGATACCGCTCAAGGGAAGTATGCCATCTCGTTGTTCACCCTGGCTGAGGGCAAGGACATGGTGGATTTGATGGCTTCATCGATCCGATCTGGCCCTCCCGAATGGGCGGATACGATTTTATTGAAAGAACTCGAACCCGGTGAAACCCAGACCTACACGCTCAATCTTGAAGAAGAGCCGGTTTACCTGGTATGCTGGGCTGAACTCTTCGGGTTGCCCATCGGCAATGCCGGACCATTTGAAGTGAAGCCTTAATTAAATTTAATAACGCATTTTGAAAAATTCCATCCACGACCCAGGTGCAATTCAGCGGGGGAGAAGAATTGCGCCTGGTTGATTTATTTAATATTTGCATTCATTTGAAATTATGGTTTGCAGGGAAGGTGATTAACGGCTGTTTTAAGCCGTAACCGAATATGGCTGGATGGACTTTAAAACAATCCTTGCGACATCACTGCCATTTCCTGAGATTGCGTAGAGCATCCAGCTCTCCACCATCGATCAGACCAATGCGGCCGGTCGCACAGGCCGGCAGGCTGAAGCACTCCATCAGAATGTCATCAAGGTAGAGCTCGGCCAGGCATCCTTCCAGTACCAACCGCCACCGGGCTGGAATGCCGAAGGCCATTTCCCGGTCAACCCGCCCCTTAACTCGGCATTCCCCTCCGTCCTCCACCATCAGCGACAGTTCAGCGCGCCCCTGGGCATCGAAAAGGACCGCCAGGCCATGGCCTTTCTCATATTCAATGTAGAGTCCGCGTCGGGGAGCAAAAGGATCTGGCGGCAGAAGGATTTCACCTTCGACAATGACACCCTCCGCCGTATCTACCGGATCGAGCATTCGGATATGGGAGTGTACGCTGTCTGCCAGGCAAATCTTCTCCTCAGTGCGGTTGCGTTTGATCTGGTCATTGCCTTCCCACCACCCCAGCCGTAGCGTGGACTCGGCATCGATTACCACTCGCTTGAGAAGTCCAAGGTAGATTCGGTCGTCAGGGGCAATGGAGTGGTGGTTGACGAGGATTCCGTTGGGCGTTGGGAAGAAGCGCGAGAAATAGGTTTGCCCTGCAAGGAGCGTGCGGTTCTTTTGGGCGACGTGAAAAGGTCCCTCAGGACTGTCAGCCACCAACGTCTCCATGGTGCCATGCGATCCAAACATCATGTAGTAGCGGGCGCCGATCTGGGCTATTGCGCCAACTTCACCTTCATCCACTCCGTGGACTGTGGGAGGGGGCAGCGCCTCCCAGGTAACGCCATCCAGCGTCTGACCAAAGCCGAACCGGCCACCAGTACCATGCCTGGGTGTGGCGGTCCAGTAGCCGTAGAGCCCCCCGTGCGGACGGGGGATCGTCCAGATACAATCCCAGCGTCCCTCAGGTTCATACCATCGCTCGTCCTGCACGAACTCATATTGATCCCCAAGTTTCCTCCATTGAACAAGATCATCGGATTCGGCGAAGAATATTGTCTGCCGGGGACCCACCCACTCAGAATAGTTGATCTGGAACTGTCTGCCTTTGGTGGAATCCGGGGACTTCCATGTCGAGCCGGTTCCCATCCATGTCACACCTTTTCCCATACTCAGGATCGGGCCCACCTCATTCCATTGCAATCCGTCTGGAGAGATCGCCAACGAAATATTGTCCCACGTGGGCCCAGACTTGGCCAGGTAATACAGGTAGTAGCTTCCCTCATGCCAATACAGCCATGTATCCCACATGGTCCCGGTTTCTCGTTTCTTCGGGATAAAGAAAATGCTCATCAAACTCTCCTTCAATCTTCGGATGGGTGGAACGACCCAAGCTCAGCGACTCGCTGCGTTGGACGCAACGATTGTAACCGCGATGCTTACGCCGGGTTCTCTACAGCGCATGGTTAGGCCGCTCCAGTCTCACTTTGAATCTTTGGATTTGGTGGTTCTGCATACTCAGCCTCCGACAAAAACTCGGGAGTCTCTGTGCGGAAGTGCAACTCTTAAACCTGCTGTCCCTCGAACTCGGACACAGCGAAGGACTGTTCCGAGACGAAGGAAAGCTGGAAACTGCCAACTCGAATGTGTAACCTTGCGCGCCACTGAGAATGAGCCCGATAATGAAATACCAACCGAAGTAGAGATGAGGCTGCGAATGTCCGGGGCACTCCCAAACCTCAATCTCGCCATCAGTCGGGATGCCGAACTGAGAGAGTAAACATCGGAACTCGGCTGTCAGGATACTGTCACGGCCAATAAACCAATTACGGCACTGAGCGCAACCGCAAGCCTCCGGGCCGGGAACACGGAGGCGACTGTAACACGCGGCTGTTGCGTCACGGTCGAACTCAATCTCGTAGCCACCGATTTGGAGGTGAGTGTGCATGGACATCTAAAGCTCCGGTCTAGTGGACCGTCCGCTGCAACTGATTGTTAAGCCGCCCTCACCGACGCACATAGCGCAAGTGTGTGGCGGCTGGACTATCAAGAACCTTGTCAATGCGAAACTGCGGCGCAGGCTCGCGTAGGTTCTCGAAGAGACGCCGCCCGCCGCCAAACAACACGGGTGCCAGGGCGATTTCCAACTCGTCAACGACACCCAGGTTCAGGTACTGCTGGATCACATCCGCTCCACCTGAGATCCGAATATCGCGACTGCCTGCGGATTCCTGAGCCAGCTCGAGGGCACGCTCCGGCCCGTCATTGATGAAGTAAAAGGTCGTCCCACCGGGGCTCACCCAGGGTTCGCGTCTCTCATGGGTAAGAACGTATACCGGTGTGTGAAACGGGGCTTCCTCCGGCCAGCCGCGCTCGCCGCCTTCGAACATTCGCTTGCCCATAATATTGGCACCGATGCGTTCCATGGTGCTGCGAAGCAGGTCATTGACCGGGCCGGTCTCTCCCCCTAGTCCGAGCTTGAGGTTCTCGCGGATGTACTGTTTATTCAGGGCCCAGTCCATCAGCGCCTCCCACTTGGCGCCCCAGTTCTTGTACTCAGGCTTCTCCCAATTCTCCATGGTCATACCTTCCGGTGCCATGTAGCCATCGAGGCTTAGTCCAATGTTGACGAATATTTTGCTCATAATTCACCTCCCGCTTGTTAGGATGACCTGGATAGAATGGATCATACCATTATTGTGTCCAAAACCCAAATTTCTTACTCACCTAACCAGGTCATCATCCCTTACCAGCGTGCCCTGCCACTCGAATTGCCGGTGGCCGATTCGTAAATGGACCTGATTTCTCCACCCCTGACGGTCACCGGCCAGGGCGCCATCTGGTCACAGCCTGGTAATCTCTATTCTCAGGTTGTTGGCCTGGAGAATGTCGCCCGTCGCGTTCGTTGATCAAGATCCGACCTTTTTCCATGCTATCCCATTCGTCAATGGTGAATCAAGCGTAATCCGCTGCCCAGGCTCTGCATATGCATGTTGCGGCCGGTATGGCGGCCACTGCCGGCCGGTTGGCGTGCCCTGAGCAGACCGTTTCAGGCCCAGCTCGTAAGATCCCCGGGCAGCGCCACCTCCACCACCACTTCTGGCTTGATCTTCAACTGACCTTCACCCTATCTGTTTCCCGCGTGATGTAAATGTGAGCGTGGGAGAAGTCGGAGTGGGTGAATACTGGCGGTTCATCGAGAAATTCCTGCGCTTCTCCAAGTAAATAGTCGAGTAACGCATCTCGCTGGCGGATCGAAAGTTGCTTTCTCGTCTCGATTTGCGCGATTCGTACTGTTTGCATCTTTTTGGCATAATCGCTTCTGCCACCAAACCGCCGTTCGACTTCAGCAAGGTCTTCCTGGGCAGGCAGTGGATGTCTGCTGAGGCTAAGTCAATCCAATCCTTTTGATCCATCTAGATAGCCTCTCCTGTTATTTAGGATTATGATATGAACTGCAGGTTAACGCCCTCGAGCTGACCCGCCTTGCCGGCCCAAGGCTAGTATCGCGCTAAAGCCAAACAACGGGCCGTCCAGGTTCGCTCTAGCGAGTTGTCAGGCGGCCCCTGAGCCCCACGGCTGTACGGTTGGCAGCTGGAGGCGTTTGGACAGGTACCAGATCGCGACCATGCCCAGGAGCATGGTGATGGTGAAGATGGTCATGCGTAGAGGCAAGGCTGTGTCGATGCCTTCAGAGCTTCGGACGTGGAGGAAGTTCACCGCTGAGTTGGTGAGGGTATGTGCGGCCACGCAGCCCCAGAGATTGCCAGTACGAAGGTAGAGGTAGCCCCACACGACTCCAAGGAGCGCCTGGGGCAGGAAATTGGCGACTAGGGGCATCGTGAGATTGGCGGAAGTGCCCTGGCTGCGAAGAGCGATGGTCTTGAGAGCCCAGGGGAGATGCCATAGGCCGAATAGGGTAGCCGAGAGCGCCAGGGCAAACCACGGACTGAGTTCTCTTCTAAAGAGGGGGATCTGGACACCGCGGAAGAGGCCTTCCTCGGCGAGTGAGTTCACGAGATTCCCGACGATCAATAGAACCGCGAATGGAACAGCACCGGTCAGCCCGGATTTGGGATCGATTGCCGCGATCTGGATGACGGGGCCTTCCCCGCGGTGCGCTTGGAGGAGGATCTCTGCGGCATAGCCCAGGGACAATGCGGCCACAGTTAGCCCGGCACCGAGGAGCACGCTGGGAAGTGCGGCCCGCGAGTGAAACCCCGCGGCGGCCAGTGGTGCCCCAGCGAGAAGTAAGAACACTAGCAGGAGGCCCACGCCGATCGATTTGGAAACAATGATCTCGCCCCACCGCTCATCCAGTCGAAGCAGGAAGATGTCGATAAGCCGAAAGACACCCGCGATAAAGATCAAGGTCAGGGCCGTGGCAATTGGGTGTTCCATCGAGAAGGTTCGTATTGTCATTGCAACCTTGCACAAGTAAATCGCTGAAATTCTCGTAGTTTTAGAAATATTACTCTCGGCGATTTACCACAGTGAATCAAACAAAGTTCTTTAAAAAAGAAATCTTAAGCAAATGTTTTTCCGAGTTCTGGCAATCCAGAATGGACTGAACACGATCAGCAAGGTTCTCCAGAGACAAATCAAGCTTATTTGCACAAGCCAGGTCTTTGAGATGACGCCAAAAACGTTCGATCGGGTTCAAAGTGGGGCAGTAATTTAGCAACCAAAAGACCCGCACTCGGGGTTCAAACAGGCTCAATGCAGCCTGGACAGGTTTACTACGGTGATAAGAAGCATTATCCATAACGAGAACAATTTTCTGGGTGGGGAAACACTCCACCAACAAGTACTCTAAAAACTGAATGAAAGTCTGACTGTCCTTGCGTTCGACAACTCGACTGAAAACTTGGCCTGTGCGCCAATGATAGGCTCCCATCATGTGAGAGGATGGTTCGGAAGCCAGGAAAGCGGCAATGCGTTTCTGCTGACCCCGTCGCATCCAACAAGCCCTAAGCGGAAAACGCAGGCTCATGGTTGTTTCGTCCATAAAGAATAGCTCGAAAGACGGCTCTGGGATGGCACTTTTTTTATCTCTGCCAGGAATTCTTCAGCCCATTGGCGTGCTTCTTTGTCCTGCCGGGCGCCTAAGTCTTCTTTTGGACGACGGTACACCCAACCGCGAGACTGCAAGATCAATCGTAAGCGCTCATCACTGATCCGCTTGCCCGTCACCTGGCTGACATGCTGGTTGAGCCGTTCGACAGTCCACAGGGTAAAATCATAGCCTAACTCACCTGGGTCTTGCTCCAACGTCTCTTCCACCTTCTGCAGATAGGTTGCATCCGCCACGGCCGGTCGTCCGCTTTTGGGATGATGTTCTAACCCTTTCATCCCTTCAGCCTTCCAGCGATGGAACCAACTGTAGATTGTGGGTGGGCTTACCGACAAGGCCTGCCCGACATCTCCTGCGTTGTAGCCTAAGTGCAACATGCGAATGCCGGTAGCTCGTTTCACCATTCTACTATTCTTGGAGGTCTTGATGATCTGTTCAATTTGTTCAAGTTCTGTCTCGGTTAGTGTAAGTAAAATCAATTATCTTTGGCATTCGTTTATTATGCCATATTCTTTAAGTATCTTTGTTGGTATTACTTCGATATGTTATTCAAAGAAACGTAATATACATCCATCCGGGCTTGTTATTTCGCAGGTTTTTGCCCCCCATGGTTCCGTTTTTACTTCAGTAATGTCCGAGTAATTTTTTGATCGCACATAGTTATATAATGCATCGATACCATGCACCGACATAAAAGCAATTAATCCTTGGACTGATTCGACCCGAAATAGATGAATGCCATTTGAAGGGGCTAAGTGCGTTATTTCAATTTCAGGAGGGATATTAAAAACAAACCCATAAGTACCATGTCCGTTGCTATCTTTTTCGACGATATCAACGGTCGGGTTCAGCCGCGTTGCGGAGCGCAGCGGAGCAACGTCGGCTGGAAGCGCTTGTTAGCCGCCGTTTGATTTCTTGCGAACGCCAATCCCGATAGGATTGATGGGCAAGAAGAGGTGATGTACTCGTTGTGCCAATTCGCAGTGTTTTTCAATGCCCAACCAATCTGTCATCTTCTGAATGGCAGGCAACCATTCCTGTTCATTTTGCGGACAATCGCAACCTTCTCGGTTTTCACCGTAAAAGTAGATAAACAAAAGGCGGGCATTTACCGCTGGAGAACACTCTCTCATCAAGAAGTATAGCACTGCCAGTCGGTTGGCATACTGGTAATATGGAGAAAGCCAGTTCTCAATCGGTTGTTGAGTGTTGCCAAACGCTTTGCTCGTCTTTTCCAAAGCCAAACTAATGACCTGCCTGCTTGCTTGGCTCGTCGCGCCGCATTTGCTTTCAATTTCTCCGATATGACCTTTGGCTTCCACCAATAGCCATTCGGCTGTTTCGCCGAAATGGATTTTACCTACTGCGTCCCAGTTCTGAGCATTGCCAGTTTGCGGCCAAAATGATTTCCACCTTTCTTGGGCTTGAGTGTCTTGGATAAACTCCAATCCGACAAATTCCCTGTCATCTCGCAAAGGTACATTTTCTTGAGAGAAACCAAAGTCGAGCCATTCGACATCCTGACCAGCTACAGCTTCTGCGACCTTTTTGGAAAGGTAGGCACGATGGTATCCCAGGTGTCGCAGTAAGTGCCACTCGCTTCCGTATCCGTAACCGATTTTTCCCATAACGCTCTCTTGTCCGAGGAAGGCGGCTAACTAGTGTTTATACGGCAACCATATAATGGATTATGGACCGCCCATATAAATCCCTAAATATTTATGAAATTATACAGCTAAGAGGTAAAATAGTCCCGTAAAAAGTATAGCACAACCCCACCTTCGAAGGTTTTCCATGCCCCAGCCTCCCAAGAAACTGCTCGACCAGATGAGCGACACCCTTCGCACCCGCCATTATTCCTACCGCACCGAACAGAGCTACATCGAGTGGGCCAGGCGTTACATTCTTTTTCAAGACAAACGCCACCCCGCCGAAATGGATGCGCTCGAAATCCAGGCCTTCATCACCTATCTGGCGGTCGAAAAACAGGTGGCCGCCTCCACCCAGAACCAGGCGCTCAGTGCCATCCTCTTCCTGTATCGCAATGTGCTGCATAAAGAGGTTGCAATGCCGTCAAAGATTGTGAGCGCCAACCGCCCCAAACACCTGCCCACCGTCTTGACTCATCCTGAAGCCATGACCGTCATCGAAAAAATGAGCGGGGTTCACCAGTTGATGGCAAAACTGTTGTACGGATCAGGGTTGTGATTAATGGAGTGTATCCGTTTGCGCGTTAAAGAAGTGGGCTTTGGCAACCATCAGATCATTATTCGCGACGGAAAAGGCGAAATAGACCGGGCGACCATCCTTCCTGATTCCGTCGTTCCGCTGTTACAGACACAATTAAAGAAAGCCCGGACGATCCATCAAAAAGATCTTCAGGACGGCTTTGGTGAAACCAATCTGCCTTATGCGATGGATCGTAAATACCCGTCAGCCTCCAAAGAGTGGGCCTGGCAGTACATATTTCCAGCGTCGAACCGCTCGCTTGACCCGCGTTCAGGAAAGATGAGAAGGCATTATGTAGATGAGAGTGTCCTGCAGAAAGCGGTCCGGGAAGCGGCGCGGCAGACCGGCATCGATAAACCCGTTACCCCTCACACCTTCCGACATTCCTTTGCCACTCATCTGCTTCAAAACGGTTACGACATTCGAAAGGTACAGGAATTGCTGGGGCACAAGGACGTCAAGACCACCATGATCTATACCCATGTCCTTCAACGCGGTGGAATGGCGGTCAAAAGTCCGCTGGATGAGTGAGGCTTTTTTATCCAATTGAAAGGGATACCCGGTGACCCAAATGAAAAAATCCGACATCCAAATGCGCGACCCCTTCGTCCTGACCCTGCCAGGCGAAGGCCGTTACCTGCTCTTCGGCTCCACCGATCCCAATATCTGGTCTGGACCAGGCCTGGGCTTCGACTGCTTCGAGAGCCGCGGCCTGGAGGAATGGACTGGCCCCATCCCCGCTTTCCGCCCGCCGCCCGATTTCTGGTCGAACACCCAGTTCTGGGCGCCGGAATGTCATCCGTGGAAAAACCGCTATTACCTCTTCGCCAGTTTCGCCCGTGACGGCCGCCAACGCGGTACTCAAATCCTGGCTGCCGACTATCCCGAGGGGCCCTACCTGATCCACAGCGACGGGCCGGTCACGCCGCGCGATTGGGAATGCCTGGATGGCACCCTGCACGTCGATGAGCACGGCCAGCCCTGGATGATCTTTTGCCACGAGTGGGTGCAGGTCGAAGACGGCGAAATGTGCGCCATCTGCCTCAGCGACGATCTGCGCCAGGCAGTTGGCAGGCCAACCCTGCTCTTTCGCGCCTCCGAGGCTGCCTGGGCGAAACCGTTTGAGGCGAACGGACGGTTAAACAACCGCGTCACAGATGGTCCCTTCGTCCACCGCCTGCCGGACGGCAAGCTGCTCATGCTCTGGTCCACCACCGGTTACGAAGGGTACGCCATGGGCTACGCGGTCAGCGAGAGTGGGAGTATCCTTGGCCCCTGGCGGCAATCGTCCCAGGCCATCTACGGCACGGATGACGGGCATGGGATGCTGTTCCGCGATTTCACCGGCCGCCTCCTGATGACCCTGCACCGTCCCAACGACAGCCCCAATGAGCGCCCCATGTGGCTGGATGTCATCGAACGGGCGGATGGGTTGATGTTAAGATGATTGTGAGGGCTGCCTCCCCCAAAAATTTTTGGAGAAAATTTTTGGGGGAGGGTAAGGAGGGGGTTTCTTTATGAAACCATATAACGAGCTGTCCAATATTGGCAAACTTCGCCGCCTCTACGATATGTCAGGTCATTTGCCCGCCAGTTTAAACCATATACATAAAGGAAACCATCATGAATCGCTTCGATATTGCCCCGTTTGCTTTACCCAATCATCCTCCCGAGGAACTGCGCTTCGAAGAAACCCGCGATGTGCAGCGGGTGGAGGTGGTCTTTTCTGGCTCTGCCCCATCACCTGCCACACTCCACTTGCAGTACATGCGTAAAGTCTGGCCGGAGACTCGCATCGAATACCCCGGCGACCTGGATCTGCAGCGCCCGATGAATTACGGCTGGACGCGCCTGGACGACCTCTTCACCCCGGAGTGGATGGAGGCTGCCGTGGAAGTGGAAAAGATCGACGAAAATACCCTGGGTTTTACTCTCCAACCGCTGACCCATGAGATCCCCGATTTCCCCGGCGTCCAGGCCTATGATGTGACGTATCGCCGTACGGTCGGCCTGCGCCTGGTTGGCAGCCAAACCCCTGTGGTTGCCATGCGGGTTTTTACCCCTTCGCAGCCTGGGCGCACCACCTTGCGCGTTGAGCTGAACGCTGGAAAACCGGCGGAGACCTCGCAGATCGCTGTATCTGGCTACAACGCCGTGGTTCGTTCAGCAACCGGCCTGCCCTATACTCGCACGCCTGACGACTGCTTGCACATTCCCCTAGCTGGCGGCGCCAGGATTGGCGCCGCCAATCCTGGCGCTGCCAGCACTTTTGAGCTGGAAGTCGACCACCTGCTCCCGGCCCACCGCTACGCTCACGACGATGGGCACCTGTTCTTCGCTTTCGGTCAAGAAAATGCATTCACCATCTCCCTGGTTTCCCTCCAGGCCGAAGGGCCGGTCTGGTATCCTGAGGCTGGGATCTATATTGCCCGGGCAGATGATCCTGAGACGTTCGCTCAATACCGGGCGCGCACAAAGGACTCCTGCACCATTGCCCAGCGGGTCTCCCAGCTTCCCGAGCAATCCCTGGCCGGCGCCCGCAACGGCCAGCCCCGCCCGCATCCCATCGCCTACTGCTTCGGCTGCAAGCACGCCCGCCAGAAGTTCTGGCTCGATCCGACCGGTGACCTGCAGTTGACCGCCTGGCAGGTGACTCAGCAGCCTGCGCGAGACACCCCGCGCTGGAAGAACGCCGGGGATGCCCGACTGCTGTTTGGTCTCGATACCTGGGCAGTCGAGGCCAGGCACAACGACCCCTGGCCGGTCATGGCCTACAACCAGCAGTTCCGCCGGGATGCGATCCGCGTCCATCAGAAAGGCTTTGCTGTGCCGTTGGCGCAATCTATCCTGGCGGGTGAGCCAGCCCCCGACGCCACCATCGTTGCCCTGCTGCGCTTCACCTTTGAGAACACCGGCGACGCCCCCGCTTTGGCCGAATTGCCGCTCTCCTACAGCCACCAGGCGGCCCGCTCCTTCAACCGCCGGGATGAGTTGGCCCACGGAGTCCGCCGCCAGACTGACACCCTCGTGCCTCTCTGCGAGCGTGAACCGTTGACTGTCCAGGGCGACCTGGTATTCGGCTCCTTCCAGGGTCAATCCGTCCTGCGCCTGGCATTCTTAACAACGATGGAATTTGAGAACACCCTGGGCGTTCTCAAATTCCATCGTCGTCTGCTTCCCGGCGAGTCTTGCGATCTGCTTCTGCGCGTCCCCTTTGTGGCTCTTGAGTTTGGCGACGAAGTCGACGCCCTGCGCAGCCTGGAATTTGAGCGCTGTTATGGAGAAATGGCGCAGTATTGGCGCATCGAAAGCCGCAAGGGCGCCCAGATTCACACCCCCGACCCCCACCTGAACGCGGTCTACACCGGGCACCTGCCGATCATCCTGATGTCCGACTTTGGTCACCCTTACAACGCTGGCCTGGTCAATACCTCGGTCGGTTCCACCACCTACGGCAATTTCACCAACGAATCGATCATGATCATCGAGGAGCTGGAGCAGCGCGGCCTGGTAGAGGAAGTCCGCCGCCGCCTGGCCGTCTGGACGCGTTACCAGGGCACGGTTGGGCTGATCGGGCGTTTCAGCGACCACGATGGTGTGTTTTACGGTGCGGATGGCCTGGAAGCCGGCCAGAGCTACAACCAGCATCACGGCTGGGTGATGTGGTACCTGGCGCGCCACTACCTGCACACCGGCGACCGGGAATGGTTTGCCACGGTCCTGGATAATCTCCTGCGCGGCGCGGCGTGGATCATCCGCCAGCGCCAGGCCACCCTCGCCGACCCCCACGCTGCGCTCGGGGCAGGCCTGCCCCACTCGCGCGGTTGGGAGCGCGGCTTCCTGCCGGCTGGCGCCCTGGAAGACGTGGATGATTTCTTCTACTGGCTGAGCACCAACAGCCTCACCTGGCGCGGCCTGGACGCGGCTGCCACCGCCCTCGAGCGCTACGGACATCCCCAGGCTGCTTACTACCGTCAGCAGGCAGATGCCTACCGCCAAGACCTGCGGCGCGGCTTTGAGACCGCCCGCCAGCACAGCCCATTGATCCGCCTGCGGGACGGCCGATGGATTCCCCACTACCCCTCCCGCCTCTACCTGCGCGGCCGCGATTTCGGCTGGATTCGCGAGGTGCTTGAAGGCTCGGTCTATCTGTTGATCTCCGGTCTCTACGACCCGCAGGGTAAGGAAGCTGGCTGGATCCTGGACGATTTCCAGGATACCCGCTACATGAACCCGCCTTTCGGCTACCGTGTTGACGACCCGCAGACCCAGTGGTACGACTGCGGCGGTTTCTCTGCCCAGCCCAACCTGCTGGCTGGCCTGATACCTTACCTCGACCGGGACGAGATCGAGGTCTTTTTGTGGATGTTTTTCAATGCCTTCGCCGCCTGCTACCGCGAGGAAGTCCAGGCGATGATCGAGCATCCCCAGCCGGTACTCGGTTTCAACAATTCCGCCCCCTTCAAGACCAGCGACCAGTCCAACGCCATGAAATGGCTGGCCTATATGTTCGCCTACCAGCGCGGCGGACTGCTGCACCTTGGGCGGGCCTTGCCGCGTGCCTGGTTTGACGGGGAACGAGCCTTCAGCGCCTACCGCCTGAGCCTGCCGGCCGGGATCGTCTCAGTCGAATATCAGCCCTGTCCTGCAGAAAACCGGGTGGAGGCGCAGGTTGATCTTGGGCTTCGCAACTCGCCAGGCCGCCTGCTGCTGCGCTTCCGCACCCCTCAGAAGCAGCCCATCCGCTCCGTCACCTTAAATGGCCATCCCCATCTCAACTTCCTTGCCGAGAGTGGGGATGTTGAGCTTTCGCCTGCCAGCGGAAAGGTCATCGTGCGGGTCGATTATTGAGCAGGTTACCCAGACTCTAATAAGTCACCAGCACCTTGCCAGATTGGCGGGAAGTGAACTGCTTGAAAGCTGCCTCAGCTTCTTCCAGTGGAAAACGGTGGGATACCAGGTCCAGCAGGCGCAGCCCGTCCGTATACAGTTGCAGCATCTGGGGGAACTCTGAAAAGTGGTAAAACCATGAGCCAACCGCGCGGATATCCCGGCGGATAAATTGGTCGCTGGGCGAAAGGGGCAGGGGTCCTTGTTCACCGTTGAATACCACCATTCCCGCGGTGCGCACGGCCTGAAAACAAGCCATGCTTGTTTCGGGCTTTCCGGCTGCCTCGATGCACACATCGGGTCCAACACCGCCGGTCAGGGCGCGCAGCCTGGCGACAGTGTCTTCTTCGTTTGCGTTGACGGTATCCGCTGCGCCCAGGCGTTTTGCCAGGTCCAGCCGGTAGGGAGAAATGTCCACGGCAATCACCCGCCGGCCCAGGTAAGCCTGGAGCAGCACGTTCCCCAGGCCGATCGGCCCCACGCCCAGCACCGCCACCGTCTTGATCTCGGGAGAAGCGATTTTTAGGGAAGTGTGGTAGGGTACGCCGAGTCCATCCCCGCTCAGCAGCACCCCGGCTTCCCACGAGAGTTCATCGGGGAGAGGATGGCAGGCGATCGCCGAGGCCAGGAAACTGCTGGCGTGCATGTTGCCATAGAACCTGACATCCGGGCAGTAGGTGTACTGGCCTTTCGCGCAGTAAGCGCACTTCCCACACCCGGTGATACAGCTTACCCCCACCCGCTGGCCAGTTTTCAGCCAGTCGACTCCTTCTCCCAGGGCGGCAATCGTCCCAACCGCCTCGTGGCCCCCATTGCCATCCTGGGCTGCTCCAAAGTAGGCGTGTAATTCACTGCCGCAGATGGCGGAGACCGCCGTCTTGACCACCACCTCTCCCGGCCCTGGTACAGGATCAGCCGCTTCCACCACCTGGATCTTACCATCCCCTGCATAACTCACTTTTCGCATGTTACCCTCCGGAAGATATAAAGTTAGTAGTTGTAGTGTTGGGTGGCTTTACCACCCAACACTACAACAAAAGACCCTTACTGATGGGAAATTCTTGTTGGACATCCACGGGGCGGCGCTGGGTGATGGACCTGCGCAGCGCAGCTTCGAACTGCAGCTCCTCCAGCCCGGCAATGCCCGGAATGGGCGGCGGCGTTCCCTTCTGGATGGATTCCAGGTACGCTGCCAGTGACTTTTCAAAGGAAGCGGAATATTGCGCCCAGCGCGAGTAGTTGCCGATCAGGGCATGTGTTTCACTGTAGCGCCGGGCGTTGTCATTGACATGAAGCGGGCCGTCAAGGTCGCTCAAGTGCAGGCTGCCATTTTCAAAGTTGAAGTGCAGCTCGTAGAGAGACGTCTCGAAATTACTCCCGCTGGTGCCCAGGATGGTGCCGCTGGCGCCGTTTTCCAGGCGGAAGGATCCAGCCACGTCCACCGCGCCCTGGTATGGGGTCTCCCCAGCGAGCGCAGCAACCCAGGCGGCGCGGCCTCCAAAAAGGTGCAGCAGGTCGATGCAGTGGCTCCAGCAGGCATAGTTGACAAACAGCGAAGCCTGGATCAATTTCCCAAATCCACGCTCCTGGATGATCCGTTGGGCGCGCACGACCTGGTCAAAAAAGCGGTAATTAAACACCATGGCGGTTTCTGCGCCAGAAGTGTGAGCGGCTTGGAGTAGCTCGCGGGCCTGGAAGAAGTCAGCCTCGCATACATTTGCCTGCCCGTTCCTCGCCACCAGCGGTTTTTCAAAGAAGATGCGCCGGGGATGATATTCCAATAATGGCAGCGTCGCGTCGTAGCGTTGAATTTCATCCGTCAATACCAGGACTGCATCGGGATCGTCCGCCATCAGTTCTTCTACACTTCCGGCCACGTGCCCGCCGAAATCCTTGGCACACGCCTCCGCCTTTGCACGGGTACGCGAGAAGTAAGACAGGCGAACCGGAAGTACCCTTCCGCCCGGAAGTACTCTTCCGCTATCCTCCCGCCTGGACAGGTACGGTAAGTAACTTTGCCGCGCCACCTTACCAGTTCCGACAATTGCAATTTTTAGGGTCATAAGTCCTCTGCCTGGGTGAGATGATAGCCGAACATTTTCAAGTGATTAACTTCCTTGCTCAGGATTTCGGTTAAAATCCGCTAAGACCATTATACCCATGAGCGAACCTTCCAACCTTCTCTCTTCAACCATTTTTCATAAAACCTCCCAGGTCAAATGCGCCAGGCACCTCTGGATTTCATCCCATCCCGCCCCAAAACTTCCGGGCAATGGTTGAGGCGGTCTGGGAGGAACGTGAATAAGGCCTCTAATTTCTTCAAACAATCCTGATATTCGAAACAAGCATGAATTCCGTGAACATGTGGTTCCTTGTCAGTTTTTATGATCTGGCGGTCGTTGGTCGCTATTGAAATATTTTCCACCATCTTGCGGCAGTGTCCCTCAAACTTGACTAATGCAACCATCAAGATGAAGGCCGGGATCAGCCAGAAAAAATTCAAACCCTGGTTTTCGATGGAATAATAACCAAAACATTATCCTCTCCACCAAAAATAGACCCATGTTACCACCGTGGCCGCCAGGGCGCTGAGAACAGCCAGCAACAGATGGATGCCCAGGTCGACCTTTGCCTGACCGAGCCCGCCTGGCAGGTTCGTGCGCGGGAAGCGGTGGACCGCCAGACGCCCCAGCAGGGAAACCCCCAACCAGGCCACAAAGATGCGGAAGAGTACTTCCGGCTTGGCCAGGCGCAGCGAGTCCTGGCTGTCCAATCCCCACAGGGTCCACACCGCCGCCCCTAGGAAAACAACCAGGGACAGGTAGTCCAGGGTGCGCGCGAATTGGAAGTACGGCCCTCGGCGCTCGTAATCTCCCCACAGCCGCTCCAGGTTGTTGAAGTGGAAGGCCAGGAAACCCAGGCGCAGCGCCATCGCCGCAACAAATACACTGACCAGCATCCACAGTTCCATAGAATAATTAACCCCCATACCTCAGCGCCGAAGGGGTTTTGCATCCCACGATCGCTGGCGCCTCGTGGATCAGCGCATCGTTCGTCAGCGCCTCCACCATGAATAGGGCATAATCCACCCGCCGCGTCAGGTTGCTGGCCAGGACCGGGTCGCCCACGTGACGGCTCCACACCGGCAGGCCCTCGCTTTCGCCTTCCTCCAGGTCGCTGCCGCGCACCACCGTCCAGCGTGCCTGGCTGGCAAAGATTCGCCGGCAGGCCTCCACCTGGTCGTTCAGGTCAATTACCCCTGTCAAACGCCCAATCCACAATGCCAGCTTCTCTTGCCGTTTCAAAAATGGCGGGTACACGTCCTTGCCATCCATCGTAATGTGCCAGCCACAGGAGAAGATCAGCCGCGATCCCGGTTGGGCATAATCCAGGACTGCCTGGGCGGTTCCCGTCGAGTATTGCCGCCTGCCCCACGGCACCAACACGGTCAGTACCCCCTCGCACCCTTCCACCGCCTTCTGAATCACCCGCCGGTCGTTTGTTGCACCGGGGAGGACAGTGATCCTCCCCTTGAAGCGTTCCAGTTTCCCCACGCTCTTTTCCCGGCAGACCCCCACTACCTCATAGCCTCGCGCCAGTGCGTGTTTCACCATGTACTGCCCCAGTTTCCCTGAAGCACCGATAATACACACTTTCATTTTTCGTCCTCCGTCTCGTAAGTGAACACCTCTCCCAACGGCACGCCGAAAGCCTGTGCGATCCGGAAGGCCAGATCCAGCGAGGGGGAATACTTGGCACTCTCAATTGCAATGATCGTCTGGCGCGTCACGCCCACCGTCTCTGCCAGCTCCTCCTGGGTCATTTCGTTGTGAAGAAAACGCAGCTTGCGAATGTTGTTGTGGATACGACTCTCAGGCATATTGCGGTTCTTAGGCATAATGCGGTTCTTAGGCATACACCACCCCCTTGCGGTAGTAAATGAGCTGGGCGATATCCCCGCTCAATTCTGCCACCAACCCAAAGAGAATGATCAGGCTGAACATCACCAGCGGAGCCAATCCAAACACAAAGGTCAGCATCGAAAAGAACACGCCCAGCGAAAAGACGATGTACGCGATCCGGGTACCCTTGAGCTCGATCAGACGGTCGCGTTCGTCGTTGACAAATCGTATTTCTTCCGTCTTCCCGGTCTTGACCGCGTGCAGCATGTGGATCAGGATATACGACAGGATGTTGCCGAGGATCGTGATCACGATGATTGCTACGATGACCACGGCCCACAGGGTGAAGACCCGCTTCGCCTCCAGGCCGCCATCGTTCACCATCCGGAAGATATTAATCAGGTAATACCCCAACACCAGCAGATGACTGACCAACGATACTCTGATATTGATTTCTTGCGATGACATGTTACTCACTCCTTGTATGCTTAAAGTTACTTTTTGTAAATAACGATATACAAATAGTAATACAAAACATACATAATGTCAATAGTATTTTACATTTTCCCCTGCCTCAATCGAAGTCATAATTTCCAGATGGATATTTTAACTTTCATTCCGAGATATGGCATCATTCTCTCAACAAAATACCGCCAAGGATAGAAAAGGCAAACTCTAGGGGTTTTCTAATCTAGGAGGCATCATGCGATTACCCTAAGAACTAAAGAAGGAAAGACACAAATTCGGCAGGGGATGGTAGAATCCCAGCAGGGTTTATCTACGAGGTTGATGTGCCTGATGCAGCCATACTCACCGACAGCGTTGCCAGTATCCCGGATTGTCTCATTCAATCATTGAACATATTTAGAGAAGCGTATTACATTCATCGAGGCTGTGAGGTGCTGCGCGACCTGGAGACCATTCACCTTGATGAGTTGCTGGCCTGGCTGCCGGCGGCAAAGATCCTGCCGACCACTGCCAGCCCTGGACCGGGCGATTATATTTCCGCTTACGAGAAGATCATCGCTTCGGGGAGGTCGCAGATCATCAGCCTGCACATGACATCCAAGGCCAGCGGTGCCTACCAGGCTGCCATGCTAGCCAAAGAAATGGCTGCTGAGCGTTTTCCGGGTGTCCAGATCGAGGTGATAGATACCCTGAATGTCTCCATGTGCCAGGGGTGGATCGCGATCGAGGCAGCCAGGGCGGCCCTGGCGGGGATGGGGCTTTCCGAGATCCTGGCCCAGGTCAGGAAGATGCTCCCTCTCACTCGCATGATCCAGACTGCCGACACGCTGAGATATCTTTACCTGGGCGGGCGGATTGGAAAGGCGAAACACCTGGTGGGCTCGATCCTCAAGATCAAGCCCTTGATCAGCATGGAAGACGGCGTGATCGTGGCTATGGGTACCGCCCGCAGCCGGGAGCATGCCTATCGGATGATGGTGAATGAGGCAAAAAAGCTATGTGGCCAGGCTCGCCGGATCAAAGCGGCCTATGTTCACGCCGGAGCCAGGCTTGAGGCCGAAAAACTGAGACATCTATTCGAAAGCCGGTTGGAGATCGTTGAATCATTCTTCACCGAGTTGTCACCCGCCCTGGCAGTCCACACCGGGCCTGGCACAGTTGGGGTATGCTTTTACCCAGTCGGATGAAAAAATAAAATGCTGATTAGACGTTCCTTTATAGTTAATTTCAGCTACATGATCATTTTCTGTTTTACAAGCTCTACTTGTTCGTCGTCCCACTGGAGAATTTCTCCACATTAATTGAATAAGCGCTTTCAGTGCTAAACTAACTGCCGCTTAAGCTGGGGTTCTCGGCAGAAGCAATTTTCCCTGTTCGTGTAAATCTACAAAAAATTGATATATCTCCTTGGACGTATTTCCTTTGCCCTTTTCACGAATCACTGTTTGCATATAGGTATCAATCTCACCGGGGACGAAAAGAATAACGGTGATGTCCGGCTCTTCCAACGCCAGGGTCTTCGAAAAGCGATTCAAAACGGCTTTTGAACTCTATATGCACTAGCGCCTGGGATAGAAATTTCCGCTGCGTTGCTTATGATATTCATTACCTTCCCCTTGGTTTGTCTCAGGTATGGAATTGCCAGTTGACCCATCATCATAGGACCAAGCAGGTTCACGGCTATGTGATAGGACCAATCCTCATAGCATGATTGCGCAAAAGGAGCAAGTGGATCAATGGTGCCAGCATTGTTGATCAGCGCGTCAATCCTGCGAAAGGTTTGTACAATTGTTTCGATGGATTTTTGGCAATCTTCATACCGGCTGACATCGTCAACCATTGGTAGTGCATTACCCCCTCGCTCCTAGATTTATTGCACTTGCCTCACAAGCTCAGGTTCGGAACGAGCAGTGAAGACAACCCTTGCTCCATTATCCTCAAATTGTGCCGACTCAAGCAACCGTGCCACGATCCAAGCTATTTGCTCGTTGTCTGCACCTTCTTGGCTGCCACAAACGGCTCCCCTCGCCGGAAATCTCCATCCACCTCCTTGCGGTGACGGTAACCCAGGTTCAACGGCAGCATCCCGCCCAGGGCGATGAACGGGCTCAGGTACCCCAGGCTCTTCCAGATCCGTCGCCTGACCCGGGCTGGATCGTAGAACTGCTGCCCCACCCAGCCCACCCCGGCGTTCAGAGTCTCGCGGCTCATCTGCTTCGGCTCGAAGACCACATGGTTGAAATCATAGTGGCTCCACTCCTTGTCCACGATCCGCCCCTGCCTGTCCAGCTCCTCGAAAAGCGGGGTTCCTGGGAAGGGCGTCATGCGCGTGGCTTGCAGCAAGTCTGCGTTGGCCTCCAGTAAGAAATCCACCGTCTGCTCAAACACCTCCGGCGTATCCTCGTCGCAACCGAAGACGAACGCTGCGCACACCGCTATGCCCTGCCCGTGCAGCTTCTTCACCACCCTCAGGTAGTCCTTGCCCAGGTTGCCTTGCTTCTTCCAGTGGCGCAAGCCTGCCTGTGACAGCGACTCGAACCCCACGAACAGGCCCCGGCAACCGCTGCGCGCCGCCAGTTGGAGCAACTCCTCGTCCTGGGCAATCCCGATCCCGCATTGGCTGAACCACTGTTTCTTGAGCGGGATCATCGCCGCGAACAATTCCTTTGCATACTCCCGGTTCCCGATCAGGTTGTCATCCATGAACAGCACCAGCTTCCCGACGCCTTTCAGTTCCTCCACCACCTCGTCCACCGGCCTTGTCCGGTGATGATAATGGTGGAATGCCGCCACCGAGCAGAAACTGCAATGGGCATAACAGCCGCGCGTCGCCTGCACCGTTGATACGGGCGCGTAATCTTTCTTTCGGATCAGGGTCCGGTTTGGGATTGGCAACCCGGCCAGGCTGGGCAGTTGGCTGCGGTAAAAGGGCTTCAGCGAGCCGGCCATGAAATCTTCCATAATGCGCGGGACAGTGTCCTCCGCATCGCCGATGCAGACCGCATCGGCATGTTGGCTGGCCTCCTCCGGCATGAACGTGGGGTGATACCCCCCGACGATCACCGGTTTCCCCCTCTCCTTGCGGAAGAAATCGGCGATCTCGTAGGCCCGCGGTGCGTTGAATGTCATGAATGTCAGCCCGATCAGGTCGGCCTCGACCTCAAGATCGAGCGCCTGCACATCCTCGTCCATAATTCTCGTTTCTACATTAGGTGGCATGGCAGCCGCCACGTACAGGCTTGGCAGCATTGAGAAGCGGAAATAGCGCGACTGGTGGGGGCGTTCCTCCCCCTGCACCCGCCACAGGGGCGAGGTCGGGTTGATCAGCACAAACTTGATCGGTTTCATGGCAGTTTCCTAGACGGCCTCCTGCTACAAATATTATCGCGCCTTTTCCCCCAAAAGTTTACCTGGCTATTTGTGTAAAGATTTATCTGTGTAAATCTGTGAAATCTGTGGTTAAATCACTTCTGAAATCATCCCTGGAAGGATTCCTATGCACACACGCACTTTAGGTTGGACTGGACTTGCACTTTCCGAAATCGGCCTGGGCACCTGGGCCATGGGCGGCGGCGAATGGGCCTTTAGCTGGGGCGCCCAGGACGACGCCGAATCCCTCGCTACCCTCCAGCATGCCATCGAGCTGGGCATCAACTGGATTGATACGGCTGCCGTCTACGGCCTGGGGCATTCCGAAGAAATCGTCGGCCGCGCCCTTAAAACGCTCCATCCCCGCCCCCTGGTCGCCACCAAGTTCAGCCGGCGCTGGGATGCCAGCGGCGCCCCCTACAGCGACATCAGCGAGGCCAGCATCCGCCTCGAAGTCGAAAACTCCCTCCAGCGCCTGGATATCGAAGTCATCGACCTTTACCAGATGCACTGGCCGCGCCCCGACGAGCAGCTTGAGAGCGCCTGGCAGGTGGTCGGCCAACTGGTCAAAGAGGGCAAAGTCCGCTACGCTGGCGTCTGCAATTTCAGCGTCAGCCAGCTCGAGCGCATCCTCCCCATCCACCCGGTCGCCTCCCTCCAGCCGCCTTACAGCATGTTACGCCGCGAAGTCGAGAACGACCTGCTCGCCTTCTGCGCCAAACACCAGATCGGCGTCGTCGCCTACTCCCCCATGCAGAAGGGCATCCTGACCGACAAATTCAGCCGCGCCTTCGTCAATGGTCTCCCAGCCGATGACCACCGCACCCGTGACCCCAACTTCCAGGAACCGAAGCTGACCCAACACCTCGACCTGGTTGCCGGCCTCCAACGCATCGCCTCCCAGCATGGCCGCAGCGTCGCAGAGATTGCCATCGCCTGGGTCCTGCGCCGTCCCGAAGTCACCTCCGCCATCGTCGGCGCCCGCCGTCCCTCCCAGATCGAAGAGACCGTGCGCGCCTCCGGCTGGAAACTCACTGAAACGGAGCTGGCCGAGATCGAAGCCCTGCTGGCGAGGCTCTAAAGGGGACCCGCGGTACGGGCGACTCGCTATTGCATTTCATAACTCATACCAGGGATTGGTACATCGCTAGAGACAATCCTATCGGGTTGTGCTGGGTCGCCCCTACTCAACCCGGTATCACGGCTTTCCAGATAGACCGCCGCCAGCGGTTTTCCAGCCCTAGTGGTCCGGCGAATTCCTTAAAATCCGCTCAAGATCCGGCGCAATTTCCTGGTAGGGTGGCACCTCATCCTCCATGCAGTACCAGGTTAACCCGACATACAATTCCCAGGGATCCGGGATACACTCCTGCACGTCAAAATCCCACCAACTGTGCAGGCGCAGCCCCGCTTCAGCCAGGTTCCGCTTGATGGATTTGTATGCCCAGTTCGGCTCGGATCGGTATGGGGGTTCTGGCAAGCGCAGCGGTACGGGCAGTTGGTCAAATCACGCCGCCTTCAGACCGCCTGCCGGCACACCACCATCCGGTACCAGCATCAACATCACCGCGCTGGGGCGGCAGACCCGCCGCGCGTCCTGGACTGCGTGAAACGGTCCTTTGCTGTTCACCCACAGGTCGACAGAGACGTCCTCGGCCGGGATATGCGGCCTGCCCTCATTGTAAACTGCCCGTGAATTGTAGACCAGGAACCTGACATTGGAAATGCCGCGCTCCTCGGCTGCCTTGCATGCCAGGTCGATATAACCCGGCGTGGCGTCGTACGCCAGCACCGAGTGCACGCATGGCGCCATCGCCAGGGCCAGGTCACCCTGCGCACAGGCCACTTCCAGCACGTCCAGCTCCGGCCTGAGGTGCTCGAACATTAGTGTGCGGAAATTGTCTTCGCCGTGCCACGGCGCCAGGTTCCTGCTAGCGCCTCTCTGCCTGCCGCCAGGTCACGTTCGAACTCTCGATATTCCCAATTGTCGAATGTCTTGAAGAAAGAAGCAAACAAAGCATCCGCCGCGCCCAGCAGGCGGACTCCCCGGACAGGCTGGCGGCCCGTCTAGATCACCGCACCGCCAATCCCCGCAATTGCCGCATAGACTCCATAGAGATCACCGGCCTCCTCCGCCAGCGGCAGACCCTCCATTCCTCCACCCCCGGCATACACAGCCAGGAGACGCAGCAAACACTGCTCCCTGGTTGTGAGCAGGTTGTAGCTCCATTCGATAGTCGCGCGCAAGGTCTATTGGTGGGGTTAAGCCGTGCGAGTGCCGCGGCTCAGCAATTGAAAAGCGTCATCCAGGCAAGAAGCGATCTGCTTGGGGGTCAGCAGGCTCAGGCGCGCCGCCGCCAGCTCCAGCGCCAGGGGGATGCTGTCCAGCCTGGCGCAGATCTTGGCGAAGGTAGGTGTGTTCTGCTCGTTAATTTGCAGGTCTGGCACAAGATTTAGAAATCCTTTGTCCAGCCTGATTTTTTCTGCACTCCTCGTCACCTTGTTCGCCCTGGCTTTCACCCCGCAAATGGCCTCGGCCAGGGCCTACCGGCCCTTTGTCTACGATGCCACCGACGCTATGCTGAGTGCATTTGTCATCCAACCGGTGACCAGGCCCCAACCATTCCAATACGATGCCACCGGCGCCATGCTGGATGCCATCACAGTCAAATCGGTATTTGCAGCCCGACCCTTATATTACGATGCCACCGCTGTCATGCTCCAGGCGATCTCATCCACCCCGCTACGCAGCGGAACACCACCATATTATGATACCACCGGTGTCATGCTCTGTAACGTAGTCCTCCCGTAAAGCCAATCGCCAACCCTTAGCGCTTTGCGACAAGAAGAATATCCTTCTCCTATAGGGGCTGTCCAAAAAGTGCCTTTTCGGGCAGTCCGAGTGGCAAATATGGGATTCTTGGGGAGGAAGAACACCCACATGTGGGTGTTCTTCCTCCCCAAACCCCTCTTTTTGGAAAGCCCCTAACCCTTTACCTTTAACATTTTTTTTCGCACTTCTTGATCTTCCATCCTACCACCCCCTCCGCCCCCCTCTTCGGTCCCTCGTCCTCTGCCTTCAATCTTCCGCCAATCCTCTCTTATAAAAAAATCCGTGAAATCTGTGTCATCTGTGGTCGGCTCATTCCGTCCTCTGCCAATGCTCTTTCCCCACAACCCTCAAAAAACACTGTCATTCCTGACACTTTTATCACACCTCCTCCCCTGAATATTCGCAAAAAATTTGGGGGAGGTCAGGAGGGGGTCGTAAAACCGGTTATAATTCCCCCATTACCATTACCAGGAGAGAAACTTGACCCAAACTCAACCCCAACCCGCCTGCCTGGTCTGCCACACCACCAGTCAACAGCTACCCCTGCTCACCCTCACCTACCGTGACCAGCAGTTCTTCATCTGCCCTTCGCACCTGCCGGTGCTCATCCACCATCCCGAGGAACTGATCGGCGTGCTCTCCGGCGCGGAACTACTGAAGCCCCACGAGCATTAACCATGCAAATCGTGGATTTTGGCCGCACTGGCCTCAAGGTCTCCCGCCTGGGAATTGGCACTGGTTCGGATGGTTGGGCTGGGCATTCGCAACAGACTGACCTGGGAATCGAGGGGCTGTCCCGCCTGCTCCGCCAGGCCTTCGACCACGGCATTAACCTGTGGGATACCGCCGACGAGTACGGCTCGCACCCCCACCTGGCCCGCGCCCTCCAAGGCCTGCCTCGCGGGGATGTGGTCGTGGTCACCAAGACCACCGCCAGCCAGCCCGATCGTGTCAACCGCGACGTGGAGCGTTTCTTGAAAGAGCTGGGCACGGATGTCCTGGATGTGCTCTTGCTGCATTGCATGACCCGCAAAGATTGGACGAAAAAATATGCTGGTGCCATGCAGGCCCTCAGCCGCGCCCAGGAGCAGGGCAAGCTGCGCGCCTTTGGCGTCTCAATTCATGGGTTCGGTGCCTTGCAAGCGGCAGCCGAGAGCGGCTGGCCCCAGGTTGTCATGGTCCGTCTTAACCCCCTGGGCGTCAACATGGACGATTCCCCGGCCAAAGTCCTGCCGCTCATCGAGCGCATGTACCAGGACGGCAAGGCCGTCTACGGCATGAAAGTCTATGGCGCCGGCCAACTCACCGCTCAAAGACCTGCCATGCTTGCCTACGCCCTTGGGCAAAACTTTGTGCATGCTTTCACGATTGGCATGCGCAGTGAAGCCCAGCTCCTCGAAAACCTCCAGCTATATCAGAAATTGACTGCTTGAGACCTTGCGTAGGTCTATCAAGACCTTCGCAAGATCTCAACATAAATATACCTGGCGATGGGCATTCCGAGGGTTATCTGGCGCTCACCAATCCTAAGTGTCAGGGTTTGCACCGCAGGCAGCACTTCCCCCACCTCCACCTCTACCCCTGGCAGCATCCCATTCGTTTCCATGAAAGCCAGCAAGTCGTTGCGGTCCTCGGCCAGCTCGTGCACCCGCCGCAGGACCACTACCTGGCCCTGTGTCGTGTGGGTCAGCGCGACCCAGCCTGCCACCAAGTGTTCGTAACCCGGCAGGGGGTTGCCGTGCGGGCAGACCTGCGGCTCGTGCAGGTTATCGCGCAAGCGCGCCTCGATTTCCTCCGAGATCGTGTGTTCGATCTGGTGGGCTTCCAGGTGGATGCGCGACCACGGCACCTTCAAAACACTGTATAGCATCAATT
>CAYNCT010000025.1:0-33315 GCA_964396005.1 uncultured Verrucomicrobiota bacterium
GAGGTCATCGTGCCGACGTACACTTGGTGGTCTGACTACACGTGCGTCGTTCACAGCGGCGCCCTGCCCGTCTTTGCCGAGATAGATCGCTCACTGACGCTCGATCCCCGCGACTTCGCCCGGAAGATCACTCCCCGCACCAAAGCCGTGATCGCCGTGCATCTGCTGGGCGGGCCGTGTGACATGGACCCGATCCTCGCCACGGCCCGCGAACACGGGCTGGCGGTGGTGGAGGACTGCGCGCAGTGCGTGGGCGGCAGCTACCAGGGACGGAAGCTGGGCTCGCTGGGGGACATCGGCATCTACAGCTTCCAGATCAACAAGACCATCACCTCGGGCGAGGGCGGTGCGCTGGTCACCCATGACCCCCGACTGTACGAGCGCGCGGTCCGATTTCACGACATGGGCAGCTATCGGGCGTTGTTCGAGCAACGGACCGGCGGCGCGCGCGAACCGGTCTTCGCCGGGGAGAACTTCCGAATGAGCGAACTGACCGGCGCGGTCCTGGGCGCTCAGTTGCCGAAGCTCGACCGGATGGTGGCCGATTTGCGGCGCCACGCCTCCGCCCTCTACGCCGGCATCGGCGACCTGCCGGGAATCCGCCTTCGCCACCGGCCCGATCCGGAGGGGGACATTGGTTACTCGGCTGTCTTCGAAACCCGCGATCGCGCCACGCGAGACGCGTGTCTGGCCGGTCTGCGTCGGCTGAACGTGCCGGCCTCGCCGCTGAGTGGGTCGGTGCTGCTCCCGACGGAAGAGGCGGTCATCGCCAAGCGCACCCGCCATCCGGCCTGGCCGTCATTCCAGTCGCCGGAAGGCCAAGCCATCCAGTATGGCCCCGCCACGTGTCCCCAGACCCTCGAGATCTTCGATCGTTTCGTGCAGGTCCGCGTCGGACCGAAATTCACCGACCGCGTGGATCGCTACCTGGTCGAGAGTATTCGGAAGGTCTGGGCGACGCTCGGCTGAGACACAGCGGACAAGGCTGCACCGGCCGCGCCGGTTCAGCGCCCGGCCCCCTTGCCGGTGAGTTCCGCGACCAGGCCGTTGGCCCGGTACACTCGCCGCAACGCTTCGAGGATCCCGGCGCTGTGGACGCTCAGGCTGCGCGCCACCGTGTCGTCGAACGCAAAATCCCAGACCAGGCTTTGGAGATTGCCGTCGAAAATGATCCCGACGAACTCGCCCGCGCGGTTCACCACCGGGCTGCCGGAATTGCCGCCGATGATGTCGTGGGTCGCGACGAAGTTGAACGGGGTCTTGAGATTCAGCGCGCGTTGCTTGCGCCGCCAGTTCTCCGGAAGGTCAAACGGCGGACGCGACTGCATCTCCGCCGCCCGCCCGTACAACCCGGCGAGCGTGGTCATGGCAGGAATGGTCCGGCCGCCCTCCTCGTACCCCTTCACCAACCCATACGCCAGCCGGAGCGTGAACGTCGCGTCCGGATACACGCTGGTGCCCTGCAGTGAGAAGCGTGCCTTCGAAATGGCTGCCTGCGCCTGTTGTTTCACCTCGTCCTGGGCCTCGACGGCCTTGCGTAGCTCACGGGCCTCGGCGTCCACGAGCCGCGCCAGTTCAATCAAGGGATCCGCGGCCGCCGCCACCGCCGTCGCCCCACCCGCGTAGAGTTGTTTGCGGACGGCGACGTCCTTGACCTTGGTCCCTCGAACCAAGTCCGCGGCCCGCGCCCGGGGCGATTTGCCCGCCAGGACCGCGCGTACGGTCGGGTCGTTGACGCCCAGCTTTTCGGCCAGGAACAGGAGCGAGTCGGTCAGCAACAATTGCTCGTAATCCTCGTGAATCGGCTGGGTCGAGAACAAGGCGAGTTCGAGTGACTCGCGGCCGGATTCCCGGAACTCCGGGAGGCGCTCGCCGTTGGGCTTGGATCGCTCGTCCCCGGCGCGAAGGAGCGTGCGGGCAGTGCCGTAGAGGCTGCCGTTGAAGGCGTGCGCGCCTTCGAGCAGCCGGTAGCGCAGAGCATGCCGGCCGATCTCCCGCTGGGCCGCCGCGATGCGATCGTAAGCGGCGAGCGCCTCGGCGAATTCCGGCTTGCCCTCCATCGCCCGCTGCAAGGCGGCCTGGTTGGCCGCCAGCCGGCCCATCAGCACCGGGTCGTACAGGCCCGCGATCCCGCCGTCACGCGCCTTGCGGCTGTTCTGCACCCCGAACAGGTCGTCCCGGGCGCGACGCGCGTTTTCCGCGCTGCGCGCGCTCCAGACCGACAGCAGCACCTCGCGCCGTTTGAGCAACTCCACGGTGTAGGGAAACTGGACATCCCGGAGGTACTCCAATTCCGCCACTGTCAACAGCCGGCTGGTTCGGCCGGGATGGCCGGAGACGAAGGTCAACTCGCCCTCCGCCGCGCCGTTGGCCGACCACTTGAGAAAGTGCTCGATCCGGGCCGGCTGGCCGTTCTCGTACGCGCGGAAAAAGGCGACATCCAGGACGTACCGCGGGTACTCGAAGTTGTCCGGGTCTCCGCCAAAAAACGCGATCTGCTGCTCCGGCGCAAACACCAGCCGCACGTCCGTGTACCGCTTGAAGCGATAGAGGTGATACGCGCCGCCCTGGTAGAGCGTGACCACGTCACTCCGCAACCCGGTTCGATCCAACGACTCCTTTTCGATCTCGGCCATCACGGCGCGCCGGGCGGCCAGAGCATCGGCCGGCCCGGTATTCGCCGGCACCGCCGCGTTCACGCGCGCCGTGACGTCTTCGATGCTCTGGAGGACATTAAGTTCCAGATCCACGCAGGGGATTTCTTCTGCGCGCTCGCGGGCCAGGAATCCGTCCCGCAAGAGATTTCGCTCGGCAGTGCTGAGCTTTTGCAACGCATCGGCCGCCACGTGGTGGTTGGAAATTAACAACCCGTCCGCGCTGACAAACGAGCCGGAGCCGCCGGAATTGAACCGGACGCTGGCCTTCATGAGGTGCTCCAACCAGGCGTCGGAAATCTCGAAGCCGTATCGCTCGCGGAGCTGTTGCCGCGGCGGATGGTTAAAGAGCCACATGCCCTCGTCGGCGGGCAGATTGAACGGAGTCATCAAGGTAGCGGCACCCAAAAGAGCATGCCGAAGAAAACGTTGGACAGGTTGCATGACGAAATCCGCCGACCGTTAACGGTGGTGCGGCGCGGGCGAAGGTGTTCCGAACGCTCGCGGTTGGCAAACGGGTTTTGCGGCCGGCTGCATCTTGGGCGCGGGCGTTAAGCAGGGCATCGTGAGCAGGCCCCTCGCTCGGCGGGTGAAACCGGGGCTTTCAACCGGACCGATTGACGCTAGAATGGCTCGTCCGGTCCGTGTTCCCATGATCAACTCGTTATCTCGAAACACTCTCGACGGCTCCGCGCGCCGGGCCCGCAAGGGCTCGGTGCCCCATGCAGCGTCGCCCACGCTCACCGGCTGGTTGCTGGCGTCCCTGGCTGCCTGCCTCCCGCTGGCGGCCGAAACCGCCTTGATTCACTTTCGCGAGCCCGCATGGACCGCGCACGAGTGGCGGGCCCCGGAGAACAACTCCCGTCCAGCCGCCGCGGACGATTGGATCGCCCTACCGCGCGCAGGGACATCGTCGCTGGTGACTTTCGGATCCAAGGTGTTACTCAAGCTGTCTCCCGGGACCGACCTTGAGCCATTACTCGAAGGTTCGCTGTTAACGGTGGAGCGAAGATGGGGCGGGACCGGTTTCACGCTGCGGGCGCCGGATGCGCGCGTCGCCCTTGCCGAAGCAGCCCGCCTCGCCCTGGCGCCGGGCGTGGAGGTCAGCCACCCGGTGCGGCGCCGGCCGATCCAACTCCACGGCCGCTACGCTCCGGCGCCGTCGGATCCCTCTTTCTCCCAGGCGTGGCACCTCGAGCAGCGCGACGCGCTGACCGGGCAAGCGGTCGGAACGGACCTCAACGCGCGCGCGGCCTGGCCGTGGTCGCGCGGCAGCGGCGTCGTGGTGGCCTTGGCTGACGACGGCCTCGATCTGGCGCATCCGGATCTGGCGGACCGGGTGACCGGCATGCCGCATTTCAATTTCCTCGACGACACGACGAACGGCAGTCACCCCGCCGCGTCACTGGCTCACGGCACCGCAGTCTCCGGGCTGATCGCCGCCAGCGGGGACAATCGTCAGGGCGCGCTGGGCGTGGCTCCCCAAGCTTCGCTGGCGGGCTGGGTGATCTTCGGGGCTGCCGGCAGTTTTGCGGATGAAGAACAGGTGGCCCGCATGTTCGAGTACGCCTTGGACCGGGTGGCCGTCCAGAATCACAGTTGGGGCAACGCCGGCACGGAACAACTTCCTCTCAGTGCCGTCGAGTCGGCCGGCATTGAAGCGGCTGTCACCAAGGGCCGCGGCGGCAAAGGCGTGGTGCTGGTGCGCGCGGCCGGGAACGAGCGCACGGGGTTGAACAACGCCAACGACGACGCTTATGCCAATGACCCGCGCGTCATCACCGTGGGCGCGGTGAGGAACAACGGCCGGGCGACCTCCTATTCCACGCCGGGCGCGTGCCTGCTCGTGGCGGCGCCGAGCGGAGACAGCGCGGTTGAAATGCCAGGGGGCGTCACCAATTTCCCGGCGCTGTTCACCACGGATCGGCGCGCCACGCTCGGCTACAATCGCGTCGCGACCGCCAGCGGCGGCGATTACGGCTCCGGCCCGACGGGCTTTTCCGGCACTTCGGGTTCCGCGCCCCAGGTGGCGGGCGTGGTGGCCCTGATGCTGGCGGTCAACCCCGACCTGGCGGTGCGGGATGTTCAGCAGGCGCTCCTGCTGTCCGCACGGCAAACCGACCCGGCCGACCCGGCGATTCGCACCAACGGCGCCGGTCTGCGCGTCAGCCACAACACCGGTTACGGTGTGCCCGACGCCGGGCTGGCGGTCAGGTTGGCGCGGTCGTGGTCGAATCGCCCCGCACCTGTGCAGATCAGCGTCACCAACACCTCGGGCGGCAACATTCCCGATGATGGCCTGCGCGTCGTGGTGACGGGCGGGCGGGTGCCCGCGGGCCTGGAGTCCATCCCCGCCAATCCAAGCGACGCCCCGCACCCGGATGACCCCACGGACCTGCTCGAACTGGTGGACCTCGGCCAGGCTCTGCAGCCGATTACCAGCGATCTCCGCGGGCGCGGGGCGCTCATCCAACGCGGCGGCAACTTCTTCGCGGAAAAAATCCGGTTCGCTGCCGAGGCCGGGGCCGGTTACGCGGTGATCTGGAACAACACGGGCAGTTCCGAGCGCGTGTACATGAACGGGGCAGACATTCAGTTCTCAGCCATCCCGGCGGTCTTCATCAGCCAGAACCAGGGCCAGGCGCTCCGGGAATTCGTTGAACAAAGCCCCGGGACCCGCGCGCGTCTCGAGCTTAAGACCCTGGCTCTGTCGCTCCCGGTGACCAACACGTTGAGCTGCGAACACGTCCGGTTGCGGGTCGTGATGGACCATCGCCGCCGCGGCGATGTCCGGATCACGCTCATTTCGCCCAGCGGCACCCGCGGCGTGCTGCATCAGTACAACAACGACACCTTCGGCTCACTCACCGAGTGGGACTTCTACTCTGTCCAACACTTTTTCGAGCCCACCGCCGGCCTCTGGCGCGTGGAATTCAGTGACGAGCGCCAGGGAGTTGTGGGCCGGGTGAATCGCGTGGAGCTTCAACTCACCGGCGTCCCGATAACGGACAGCGATAGCGACGGCCTCGATGATTTGTGGGAGGCGCGCTGGTTCGGCTCGCTGGCACTCCGGGCCACGGACGACCCGGATCGAGACGGCTGGAACAACGCATCCGAGCAGGTGTTGGGACGCGATCCGAGCGCGCCCGACGAACCGTTGGAACTGGATCTGGCGCGCTGGAACAACCGGCTGACCCGCCTGAGCTTTCCGTCCAGCGCGGCATTTCGCTACGAACTGCTTTCCTGGGGCAGTTTGTCCGGGCCCGCCACGTTGCTGACCAACCTCGTCGGACGCTTCCCGGAGACGGAAGTCTTCGTGCCCGTCCCGGGCACCAACCGGTTCTTCAACGTGCGTCAGTTGGAGCCGTGAGGAAGTCGGCTCGGGAACGACGCGACCGGCCCGGACTTCAGGCCAGCCCAAACTCCTTCCGGTTCTGCTCGCAGGAGACGAGCACCGGCTTGTCGGCCAGCCTTACCTTGAGCAAGGCTTGCTCATCCGCACCGGTGGTCAGCGGCAGGGCGACCTGACCGCCTTCGGCCGCGCTGCGCTGGAGAGCGAGCATGACTTCCGCGCCGAGGCAGGCGTGGTCGAGGTTGCAGGGGTGGACGTTGGTGGCGTCGTCCAGCCAGTCGGCCATTTGCTGGATGTAGGGCGGCATGTCGGCATCGTAGTTCATCGCGCCCTCGCCGGACTGGTAGCCAGCGCTCCTGGTGACCGCGCGCCAGCCGCCATTCGTGAGGACTTCTGCAAAACCTTCCGTGCCTTGCGCGCCGATGCGGTTCTTGCCCCACCACTTGCCCACCTCGGGCTGGTCGGGCGCGCTGGCCCCGCATTCGTAAATGCCGCGGACGCCATTGGCGAACTGCACGAAGCCGCCGAGGTAATCGGGCGACGGGTGGTTGTCGGTGAGCTTGGACCTGCCCGCCGCTTGCGCCATGGCCCAGACGCCGGGGGCGTAGTCATTGAACCACATCGAGTAGTCAATCAGGTGGCTGAGCATGTGGGTCATCCAGCCGGTGGCGGTGCCATAGACGGTGTGGACGCGGCCCAGGGCGCCGCTGGCAACGATCTCCTTCACCTTCTGGTAATGCGGGCCGTAGCGGTGCTGGTGGCTGACGACGGCTTTAACGCCGGCTTTGCGCAACGTGTCACGGATGGCGAGGACTTCGTTGCTGGTGAGCGCGACGGGTTTCTCAAAAGCGATGAACTTCGCGCCGCCTTCGAGGGCGGCTTTGATGAAAGGCATCCGCAGGTGCGGCATGGTGCAGAAACAGAAGACGTCAGGACGGAGTTCCTTCGCCAGCGCGCCGGCGTCGGTGCCGGTCCGCGGTCCGCCCAGCTTGGCGGCGGCCGCTTCGAGGCGCGCGGCATCAATGTCACAGATACCGGTGACCTTGAACTTCGGGTTGGCATTGAAGGCGGTCGCGTGGTGCATGCCACGCTTGCCCATGCCGACAACGAGGACGGTGTATTGGCTCATGCTTGATGGAATCGTTTTGAGGTGGTTGCTTCCGCGGGTCGGACGCTGCCAGAACGCCGCCCGTGTGTCAGGGAGAAACCCGTAGCCCTGCCCCGACGCATCTCAGTCCACCCGGACAAGCACGACGTCAGTTTAGCCAGTCCCAATTCTCCGGCCTGGTGATCCGCCGCGGGCAAGCGTCGGGGAGCCTAATCCGCACACTTTTTTCTTCCCGTCACCGGGCGTTTCCCGTTGCCTTGCCGGCCTACGAATATGGGCTGGGATGCTTCCAAGGTGATCGCGGCGAACGTGCGCGCCATTCCGCGCTCCGGGATTCGCGAGTTTTTCGACATTGTCCAGGGGATGCCGGACGTCATCTCGCTGGGCGTGGGCGAGCCGGACTTCGTCACACCGTGGCACATTCGCGAGGCCGCCATTTACGCGCTGGAGCGCGGCCGAACGACCTACACGTCGAACCTCGGCCTGCTCAAATTGCGGGAGGCCATCGCGCGCAGCGTCGAGCAGCACTTCGGCATCCGCTACGATCCCGGCCGCGAAATCCTCATCACCGTCGGGGTCAGCGAAGCCCTGGACATTGCGCTGCGCGCCGTGTGCAACCCGGGCGACGAGATCGTTTACCACGAGCCTTGCTACGTGAGTTATTCGCCGAGCATCGCGCTCGCGTACGGCAAACCGGTGCCCGTGGCCTGCCGGGCAGAAGATGGCTTTGCCGTGCGCGCCGACGCCATCGAGCGTGTTCTGACGCCGCGCAGCAAAGTGCTGGTCTTGAATTTCCCCACCAACCCGACCGGTGGCACGATGACCCGCGAGGAGCTGGAGCGCATTGCGGCGTTGGTCCAACGACACAATCTGCTGGTCATCACCGACGAGATTTACTCGGAACTGACGTTTGAGGGCGGGCACGTGAGCGTGGCGTCGCTGCCCGGCATGGCGGAACGAACCCTGTTCCTTCATGGATTCTCGAAGGCGTACGCCATGACGGGATTTCGCATCGGCTACGCCTGCGGGCCCGCCGAGTTGATCGAGGCGATGATGAAAATCCATCAGTACTCGATGCTCTGCGCCAGCATTGTCAGCCAGGAGGCCGCACTCGAAGCCATCCTGCACGGGGAGGCGGACACCAGCGAAATGCGCGAATCTTACCGCGCCCGGCGCAACCTCATTGTCAAGGGGCTCAATGACATCGGGTTGCCCTGCCACCTGCCCCGCGGCTCGTTTTACGCGTTCCCCTGCGTGGCCCCAACGGGCTTGAGTTCGAAGGATTTTGCCGTGCGGCTGCTCCAGGAGGAAAAGGTGGCCTGCGTTCCCGGCGGCGCGTTTGGTTCGAGTGGCGAAGGTTATCTGCGCTGCTGCTTTGCCACCGCGCTGGACCGAATCGAGATCGCACTGGAACGCATGGCTCGCTTTGTGAAGCGTATTCGCGGCTGAGCATTGGCCCGCCACGGCCGGGGCGCGGCGCTTCCCTCAGGCCGTGACCACCACCTTCAGCGAATCCGGACGCGGGTTGGCCGCGAGTTGGATCGCCTCCGCCGCGTGTTCGAGGCTGAACTGATGTGTGATCAGTTGCCGCACGTCGAGCTGGCGGCAGAAGACCACCCGCGCCACCGCTGACTGCAGCCTCACGTCGGCCGAGTAGCTCCCCAAGAGGTCCACTTCATCCACGCAGACCCGCGCCGGGTCCACCGGCACCGTGCCGCCGCGTCGAGTGTGGGCGAAGAGCAGTAATTGACCACCGCCGCGCAGCCAGGACGCAGCCTCGCCCACGAGCGCATCGCCCGGGACCGCCAGGACCACCGCGTCCAAGCCGCGCCCACGGCTGAAGCGATGGCAGATGTCCGGCAGATCGGTGGAACTGCCCAACGCGACCGCTCGGGCGCCAAAACGCCGGGCGAAAGCCAGCTTTTCGGGCACCAGGTCGGTGGCCAGCACGCGCGCGCCTGCCAACGTGAGCAATCGCGTGAACATCAGTCCGATCGGTCCCTGCCCCACCACGGCCACCGAGTCCCCGGGCAGCAGCTTCAGCCGCCGGGTGGCTTTGAGGACGGTATTGACCGGCTCCAGCATCGCCCCTTCGCTCAGGGAATTATCCCGAGGAATTCGTACCACGCCCGGCAGAACAAACGGCATCACCCGCACGTATTCTGCGTAACCGCCGCCGGCCGGCTCGAACCCCGCCGTAATCCCCGTCCGCTTGTAGGTCGCGCACTGCGCGAAGGCGCCGTGGCGACAAAAGTGGCATTCCTGACACGGCACATGATGATGCAGCGCCACTCGGTCCCCCACGCGGAACCCGCGGACCAGGGCCCCGACCTTGGCCACCACCCCGGCGGTCTCGTGCCCGAACACCCGCGGTGGCGGCACCGTGCCGAACTGAATCTTTTTGATGTCCGTCGGGCACACGCCGCAGACGGCCACGCGCACCAGCAGCTCCCGCGCGGAAATGCGCGGTACCTCGAGTTCCTCGAGCCGCAGGTCGTTCGGGCCGCGATACACCATCGCCCGCATCCGCTTTGGAATCTGCTCGCTTATCAGCCGGTTCGTCACCCGGCGGTGAATACGGGAAGGCGCGCGGAAACTGAAGCCTGTAACGCGGCGGCGGCCATGCCGGCCAGCAAAACTTCGCCGTCCCCGCGAGTCGGGAGCCGTCATCCACCGCGCCCCGGAACCGGGCGCTCGGCCCGGGCGATGTCCGCTTCCACAGCCGCCGTTGCCGGCCGTTGGGGCGCGGCCGCCAGGCGCCAGGGCTGGCCAGCTTTTCGCTTTGGCCTTGTTCGCCCCCCGAGCGGTACTCATTCTGGTGCGCCGTGACCGAACGCCTGATTTCCGGAACCCTGAGCAAACCCGACGCCGCGCTCGAAATGACGCTGCGCCCGTCGCTATTCGCCGAATTCACCGGCCAAGCGAAGGTGCGGGAACGCCTGGAGATCGCCGTGCAGGCCGCGCGGCAGCGGGGCGAAGCGCTCGATCACATTCTTCTCAGCGGCCCGCCGGGTCTGGGCAAGACCACGCTGGCGAACATCCTGGCGAAGGCCATGGGCGCTGACCTCAAGGCGACCAGCGGCCCGACCATCGAGAAAGCGGGGGATCTGGCGGGTCTCCTCACCAATCTCGAGGCCGGCGACGTGCTGTTCATTGACGAAATCCACCGCCTCCAAAAGACAATCGAGGAGTACCTCTACCCGGCGATGGAGGATTTCAAGCTGGACATCATCATTGACCAGGGACCGAACGCCCGGAGTGTCCGACTGAGCCTGCCGCGCTTCACCCTCATTGGCGCCACGACGCGCAGCGGCCTGTTGACCGCGCCGCTCCTGACGCGGTTTCCCATGCGGGAACGCCTGGACTACTACTCGGCCGAGCAACTCCAGGCCATAGTCCTGCGCTCCGCGCGCCTGCTGAACCTGGACATCGAGGCCGCGGGCGCCCTGGAAATTGCCCGCCGCAGCCGGGGCACGCCGCGCATTGCCAATAATCTCCTGCGGCGCGTCCGCGATTACGCCCAGGTGCGCCACGACGGCCGGATCACCGCCACCGTGGCCGACAAGGCGCTGGCCATTCTCGAGATTGACGAGAACGGCCTCGACGAGATGGACAAGCGCATTCTCGAAACGATCATCGTCAAGTTCGGCGGCGGGCCGGTGGGCGTGGGCTCCCTTGCCGTGGCGGTGGGCGAAGAAGCCGACACCCTCGAGGAGGTGTACGAGCCCTACCTGATCATGGAAGGCTATCTCAAGCGGACGCCGCAAGGCCGAGTCGCCACCGACCTCAGCTACCGGAAGCTGGGCCTCAAGCCGATCAAAGACAATCAGCCGCGGCTGCTCTGATGGCCGCCAGCCGGGCGTTTCCCCCATCGCGCGAGGCAGCCAACAAGGGCCGGCCCCGCCGTGCAGGCAAGCCCCCCCGGGGCTCCTCTCACGGAGCTGGCGGCGGCAACGGAGGCGCGGTGAGGTCCGGCGTCGAAGCGGGAGGAGGCGCGACTTTCTCCGTTTCTTCAGCCTTTTTCTCGGCCAACAGCGCGTGCCGCTCCTTCAGAACCGAATCCAGCGACCACTTGGATACCAGGTAAATCCAGCGGCTGAGCGCCTGCTCGTTTTTAAGCTTCTCCTGGAGCTTCTCGGTCTTTTCCTTGAACTCCTTGTCAAGCTTCTCCTTGTCCTCCGGCTTTTCGTCGGCACCCGGCGACCTCTCCTTGGGGAAGTCGCCCGCGACCTGAAGCGAGAGATGATAGGCATCCTCGCCGCTCTTGTCGCCGACATGGAGGGTGTAGGTGAACCCGTCGAAGGTCGTGATCCCCACCACGATGGGATTGTCCAAGCCCACTTCCGCAGGCTTTGCGTCAGGTAGCACGTCGTTAAAGCTGGGCCACGAGAGCGCGCTCGAAAAGCCGCTCACCTTCGAGCTGTCCACCCGCTCGTCACCCGCGACGTCGGCCAGAAGCCACTCTCCGGACTCCGTTTCGCGCCGCAGTTTGAAAGAGTTGGTGGGTGCGGCCGGGTAGGTGACCGCGATGGTCTTCGGCTTCTCGACCTTGAAGAAATCCTTGTTCAGCCACTGCTCCGGCTTCGCCTCGGCGTTGCTAAAGGTTTCACTGACGAGACTGACCGACTCGGGCCGGTCGGCGACCATGACGTACCGGCCCACGGGCCAGCCTTCGTCGCCCCCCATCGGGGAGGGGCTGGCCGCCTGGCGCAGGTGCCTCTTACCGAGCAGCACGGCCCTGAGGATCTTCCCGTCCTTGTCCTTGAGCTCGACCAGCGTCGCAGATTTCTCGCCCGCGGCGGGCGACTTGAGCTCGAGCCGTTCAAGCGCGGAAGGACCGAGCGGCCCCTTGACCGGCTGAACCACCTTGAGGTCGCCGAGTTTGCGGACCAGTTCGCTGACTTCCGAGAAATTGGCGGGATAGCCGCCCCGCTCGCGGACCACCCAGCGCTCGCCCTCCTGGGCCAGCGTCAAGGTATTGGTCCCCTGCCGGAGGGTGACCGCCGCCACGGCGTTGACATCGAACTCCCCCAGGACCTTTTGCCCCATCCGCCCCTCGGAGGCGCGGTAGGCTCCGGTCTCAGATTGCCACAACCAGAATCCCAGCCCGCCGATGACGACGACGAGCCCCAGAACGAGCGTCAGTTGCTTGCGATTCATTTGGCAGCAGTCTTCTTGCGTTTGAACACGGCGATGGTCATGCCGGCGAGCGTGACGAGCAACGGCATCGCGGCGATATTCACCCATTTCAGGCGGGTCTCGAGCGAATCAATGTCCTTGCGCAGATTCTTGCGAACGGTCTTCAACTCCTGCTTGGTCCGCAATTCACTCTCCTGGAGCCGCTTGATGTCCTCCTGCACCTCCTTGGGCAAAATTACCCTTTGCCCCTTGTCGCCCCGGGCCTGTTGCAGGTCGAAAATCTTCCGCTGAAATTCTTCGGCCTGTTTCTCAAGCTCCGCGATTTTGGCGCGGTACTCCTTGTCGGCCTCCGCCTGGATGCGGCCGACCACCGTGAACGGCCGATTTTGTACGGCGCGGCTCCGAACTTTGATCAGATTGCTGTCGCCCATCATCTGTTCGACCAGGTTCTGGAGGAAGGTCAGGTTGGCGTTCATCGGCTCCATCGAGCGCTGGCCGAGGAAGTTGGCGATCCGCATGGCGAAGCGGTCAAATAACAGATCGGAGTCCGCTACCAAGACCACCACACCTTCAGTCTTCGACTCCTTGAGCGACTCGCCGGATGGTTCATCCTTCTTCGCGCCCTTCTGGTCGTCGTCTTCGTCTTTGCTTTCCGTCGGGCCGGGGGGCTTCCCGTCCGGGAAAGCCGTCTTGAACCTACCCTGGAGCCGAATCGCCAGAGCCAACTCCTTGCCCGCTGGGGAGAAATCACGGCCGGTCCCGCCCCCGAACTGGGCCATCATGCGGTCCACGGCGCCGGCGGTGGCGGAGGTCTTCAGGAGGACCGTTTGGGTGAGCCCGGCGACGGGCGAGCCCGCAAAGCTGCCCGCGAAGGGCAAGAGCAGGCTGTCCAGATCGCCGGTAGCGGGTTCGTCCCGACTTATGGCGTCGGGCGTGAGCATCAGCCAGGTCGGATCCATGCTGACCTGCCCTTCCCCGCGCGACACCCGGGTCTGGTAGGTCTTGTCCGCCACCACCTTGCTCATGTCGTACTCGATGCCCCAGGCCTTCAGGAGCTTGTCCAGATTTGAACCGCCCTGGGCCGCCCGCTGCATCATGTTCTGCATGCCCATGGCGTTCTGGGAATCCACGACCGACAGAGGGTCCAAGAAGGCGATCAACTTCCCGCCCCGCAGCACAAATTGGTCGAGCGCATACTGGGTGCGCTCGGAGATGTTGGCCGGATGGACGACCACCAGGACCTGGATGTCGTCGTCAATCTTCTCCGCGGTCAGCTCGACCTGCTTGACGTTGAAGTCGCGCTTGAGTTCCGAGATGAAGATCCACGGTTCCGAACCTTGCGGTTGGCCCATCCGCATGGCCATCGGATTGAACTGGCCGAAGACTTGCAGTGCGCTCATCACCCCGAGCGTGGACTTCTCAGGCTGGATGACCTGCGAAATGGCCCGGGTCAGGTCGTATTCCAGGAGCTTTTCGCGGCCGGGATCCAGGAAAGGCAGCGCGACCTTCTGGTCCACCGAGCGCACCGCCAGGCCCAGGTAAATCTTCTCCTCAAGACTGATGACGCCGCCGCGGGAGAGGGACTGGCCCTCGACGCCATCCATCTTCGCCGACTCCTCGGCGTCCGAGTCCGGCGCGGGATCGAACTTCTTGACCTCGATGCGTCCGCCCGAGACCTGGGCGTATTCGTCAAGAAGATCGGCTACTCGCCGCGCGTAGTTCTTCAGCGGGACCGGCATCTCGGTCTCGGACTGGGTGAAGTAGAAACTGATGGTGATGGGCTCTTCGATTTTCTTCAGCACCGCGCGCGTGCCCTCGGACAGGGTGTAGAGGCGGTCCTCAGTAAGGTCCACCCGGACCTTGAATTTGCCCGCAATCGCACCGAGCGCCAGCGCCACCAGAAACATGGCCACCACGCCGATGCTGGAGTACAGGAGTGGCTCCCACTTGGTCTTTTGATTCGGTGTCATGACTGGAATTGAGCTTTCTGGAATGGACCTTTCGCCTCAGCCCGCCCGATGGCTGCGGATGATGACGCCGGTGGTGAATAGCGAAAAACCGATCAAGGCGAGGAAGTAGTACAGGTCGCGGCTGTCCACGACGCCCCGCTGAAACGCTTCAAAATGGGTCATCACGCTGAAGCCACTGACCAGGTCCACCAGCCAGGGGCTGGCCCATTTGACGAGCAGGTTGGTCACCGGCGGCCAGCCGCACAGGATGAGCAACAGGCAGGCGACCACCGAAATGATGAAACTGACAACCTGGTTGCGAGTCATCGCCGAGGTCATGCAGCCGATCGCCAGGTAGGCGCCGGCCAGCAACAAGCTGCCCAGGTAGCCGGTCACGATGGCGCCCATGTCCGGGTCACCCAGGAAACTGACGGTAACCACCATCGGAAAGGTCAGGCCCAACGCGATGGCAAGAAAAAACCATGAGGCGAGAAACTTGCCCACGATGGCCTGCCAGGTCGAAACCGGCATCGTCAAAAGCAGTTCCATGGTTCCCAGCCGCCGTTCCTCCGACCAGAGGCGCATCCCTACCGCCGGGACCAGAAACAGGTACAGCCACGGATGCCACATGAAGAACGAGGCCAGGGAGGCCTCGCCCCGCTCGAAAAACCCACCCACCATGAACGTGAAGAAGCCCACCAAAAGTAGGAAAATGACGATGAATACGTACGCCACCGGCGAAGCGAAGTACCCGGCCAGCTCCCGCTTGGCGATGGTGACGATATTGTGGAGGGCATTCGTGTGAACGCCCGCTGAAACAGATGGCATGGTTTGCGCGTCGGTACTCATTTCGTTTCCTCCTCCACCCTACGCTTCGTGTCGGGCATCGTGATGCTGCGAAAGACTTCGTCGAGGCGGCCCTCTTCGAGTTTCAGTTCGACCAGTCGCCACTTCTCACGCACAGCCAGCTCATAAAGACTGCGCTCCAAATCGCCGTTCCTCGCGGTTGGCTGCGCAAAAGCCCGCACCCGGGCCACGCCGCCGGTATCGGGCAAAACTTCCACCCGACGAACGCCGGCCAGCTCCCGCACCTTCGGACTGATCGCTGCGCCCTCCGCCTCCGCGATCCGCAACGTGACCGCGCCGGCCAGTTCCGATCGTTGCCTCAGTTCGGCCGGCGTCCCGTTGGCCACAATCTTCCCTCGGTCAATGATGATCGCCCGCGAACACGCGGCATCCACCTCCTCCAGGATGTGCGTCGAGAACACGATCGCCTTCTTCTCGCCCATGCGCCGGATCAGCGTCCGCACCTCGTGCTTTTGGTTCGGATCCAGACCGTCGGTCGGTTCGTCGAGCACCAGGATCTCAGGATCGTGAATGATAGACTGCGCAAAACAGGTGCGATGGCGGTAGCCCTTCGAGAGCGTGTCCACGCTCTGATACAGCACATTTTCCAGGAAGCACATCTCCACCGCCCGGCTGATCGCCCGTTTCTTCGCGTCCCCGCGCAAGCCCCGCAATTCGGCCGCGAACCCCAGAAAGCCCTCGACCGTCATGTCCGCGTACGCCGGGGCGTTTTCCGGCAGGTACCCGATAAGCCGCTTGGCGGGAATCGGATTCTCCACCATGTCGAACCCGCCGACGGTAATCCGGCCGGCGGTCGGCGGAATAAAACCGGTGATCATCCGCATGGTGGTGGACTTCCCGGCACCGTTGGGCCCCAAAAAGCCCAATACCTCGCCCCGCTCGACGGTGAACGAAACGCCGTTCACTGCCAGCTTGGGCCCAAAAGCCTTCACCAAGTTTTCAACCTTGATCATGCAAAAACTCCTGTCTGCCGACGGCAGGGCCCTGGTCGGTACGCATCCGTCGGAAACCAGTGGCGCCCCCGCGCCACGCGGCCCTCTCTTTTACCACGTGTGTCAAGAGATCCCGCTTTTGATGCCGCTGGCCACGGCAGCGTTCAAACGGCGCGGCTGGAACGTGTTCCATGAGCCCTGAAGGCTCGCGGTCGCGCTCACCCCAGGCTCGCGATCCAGTCACGAACCGCCACCTTCATTTCCGCAAACGCCTGCAAGCGCGGCGTCACGAAGCGCGGCGTGAACCAAGGGAAGGTGCCCACCAGGTCGTTGAAGACCAGGATCTGCCCGTCGCAGTCCGCGCCCGAGCCGATACCGAGGGTTGGCACCGCGACCCGGCGCGTGATCTCGGCCGCCACCGGGGGAGTCACCAGTTCCAACACGATGCCGAACACCCCGGTGTCCGTCAGAACATCGGCGTCGGCCAAGAGGTCCTCCCGCTCGGACTCCCTTCGGCCCTTGATACGATACCCGCCCTCCTCCAGAACGCGTTGCGGCAACATGCCCAGGTGGCCGAGCAACGGGATGCCGGCAGCGACGATCGCCCCCGCTTGCTCGCGAACGCTTCGGCCGCCCTCGATTTTCACTGCTTCGGCGCCCGCGGCCATCAGCCTTCGCGCCGACGCCACCGCCTCGTCTGCCGTCCGGTAGGTGTTGATTGGCAAATCAGCCACCAACAACGCCCTCGGGCGGGCCCGCGCGGCCGCCCGGACGTGATGCTCCATGTCAGCCAGCGTCACGTGCGTGGTGTCGGAATGGCCGAGAACCACCATCCCCAGCGAGTCGCCCACCAGGATCAGCGGCACGCCGGCCTCATCGAGCAACCGGGTCGTGGGATAATCGTACGCCGTCAGAGCCGGGAGGGGCCGAACGCCCTTCCAGGCGCGCAACGCCGTCGCAGTGATTTTGCCCTCGCTCACGCGGCGGAAGCTGCGACCTGCGGCCGCTCCGCGCCAGTTCATTCTGGCGGGGCCGCGCTCGCGGCGATTTGGCGGCGTGTCGCTTGACTTGCCGGTCAATCCGGCCGATATACCGGCCAGAACTTATGCTCTGCATGGTCTGCAAACAAAAAGAGGCGAAAGTCCATCTCACCCAAATCCTCGAAGGAAAAACCAGGAAGGTGGACCTGTGCGACGAGTGCGCCAAAGCCAAGGGCGTGGATGACCCCGCCGGCTTTTCCCTCGCCGACCTGCTCATGGGGTTGGGGGCCGCCAATGAGCTCACCCAGAGCCTGCCGCAGCCCGGCGAGGCCCGTTGCCCACGCTGCGGCCTCACTCAGGCGGACTTCAAAAAAACCGGCCGCTTGGGCTGTGATCAGTGCTACGAAACTTTCCGCGAGGGCTTGGGCGGCCTGCTCAAGAACATGCACAAGGGCACCAAGCATCGCGGCAAAATACCCGGCGGCCACGCCCCGGCGGTCGCCGCCCCGGAAGACCGTTTCACGGCGCTCCAGCAACAACTGGCCGCCGCAGTTAAAGCTGAGAACTACGAGGAAGCCGCCCGGTTGCGGGATGAAATCAAAGCCCTGAAACAGGCCGGCAACGCCGTTGTGGCCTGATATGAAGCTGCCGGAATTCCTGACCTCGGCCGAAATGCTGGCGCGACGCAACGCGGCGGCCCATCCGATCGTGATGTCCAGCCGGGTGCGCCTGGCGCGCAATCTTCGCGGCACCACGTTTCCCGGCTGGGCCAAGAAACCGGAGCGGGTGAAGACCTGCGAAAAGATTCAGGCCGCGGTCGAAAGCCTCCCGCAGATGCAGGGCGGCTTTTCGCAGAGCATGGACGGGCTCCCGGCCCTCGAGAAGCAGATCCTGGTGGAACGCCACCTGGTGAGCCGCGAGCATGCGGCCAAGGGGGCCGGCAGTTCGTTTGTCCTCAGCCGGGACCAAACCTTGTGCGTCATGATCAACGAAGAGGACCATCTCCGGATGCAGTCCCTGCGCCCCGGGCTGCAGTTGCCCGAGGTGTGGCGCGCCATTGACGAGGTGGACACGGCGCTCGAATCCCAGCTTGACTACGCTTTCTCGCCCGAACTCGGCTACCTGACCGCGTGCCCGACGAATCTCGGCACGGGCATTCGAGTCAGCGCGATGCTGCACCTGCCGGGACTGGTGCTGGCCGAGCAGGTCAACCAGATCATTCAGGCGGTCAACAAGCTTGGGCTGGCCGTGCGCGGCCTCTACGGTGAGAACACCGAGGCGCTGGGCAACTTGTTCCAGGTGTCGAATCAGATGACCCTCGGCGAGTCCGAGGCCGCCTTGGTCGAGAAGCTCGGCAAGGTGGTGGCCCAGATCATCGAGCAGGAAGAAAACGCCCGGGCGGTGCTGCTGGAAAAGAAGCCGAAAGTGGTCTTCAACCACATCGGGCGGGCTTACGGCATTCTGGCCAGCGCGCACATCATCTCGTCGAAGGAGGCCATGAACCTTCTTTCGCTGCTGCGTCTCGGGATTGACCTCGGGCTGTTCCCGGGCGTGCCGCTGGCGCTGGTCGAAGAGTTGTTCCTCGTCACCCAGCCCGCCCACTTGCAGCTCCGGTTCTCAGACAAACTCTCGGCCGACGAGCGCGATATCCTCCGCGCCGACATGATCCGGGAGCGACTCCGCACCGTGAACCGGCCGCAGCCCCCGCCCCCGCTGGACAAGCCGGCGGAATCGTAACACCTTGCCGCTCGAGTGGATGTATGAGTGACGAATCCTACAGCAATTTTACGCCGCGCGCCCAACAGGTGCTCGCCCTCGCCCGCAAAGAAGCCGACCGGTTCAACCACAACTACATCGGCACCGAACACCTCCTGCTCGGCCTGATCAAGCTGGGCCAGGGCGTGGCCGTCAACGTGCTGCTCAAGCTCGGACTCGACCTGGAGACCGTCCGGCTCGAGGTCGAAAAGCAGGTCGGCACCGGCCCCGATCAAAAAATGATCGGCAACATCCCCTTCACGCCCCGGGTCAAGAAGGTACTCTCGCTCGCCGCCAAAGAAGCCAAGGCGCTCAACCATACCTACGTCGGCACCGAACACCTTTTGCTGGGCCTGCTCCGCGAGGGCGATGGCGTGGCGGCCCGCGTGCTCAAGAATCTGGACGTGGATATCGAGCAAACCCGGCAGGAAGTGCTACGGGAGTTGGACCCGAATTTCTCGCCCGAAGAGGCCTCCGAGGGGGAGAAAGAGACCAAGGAAACCAAGAAGGGCGACGTCAAAACACCGGCCCTCAAGGCGTTCGGCCGGGATTTGACGGAGATCGCGCGCAAGGGCGAAATGGATCCGGTCATCGGACGCAAGGATGAGATCGAGCGCGTGATTCAAATCCTGTGCCGTCGCACCAAAAACAACCCGGTTTTGTTGGGCGAGGCCGGCGTGGGCAAGACGGCCATCGTTGAAGGACTGGCCCAGGAAATCGCCCGCGGCAACGTGCCGGAAATCCTGCGCGACAAGCGCATCATCACCCTGGACCTCGCCCTCATGATCGCGGGCACCAAGTACCGCGGCCAGTTCGAGGAACGCATCAAGGCGGTCATGGACGAGATTCGGCGCTCCAAGAACATCATCCTCTTCATTGACGAGTTGCACACCATCGTTGGGGCCGGCTCCGCCGAAGGCACGATGGATGCCAGCAATATCATCAAACCCGCCCTCAGCCGCGGCGAGTTGCAGTGCGTCGGCGCCACCACGCTTAACGAGTACCGCAAGTACATCGAAAAGGACGCGGCCCTCGAACGCCGCTTCCAGAGCGTCAAGGTGGAGCCGCCCTCGCTCGAAGACGCCATCCAGATTCTCAAGGGGCTCCGTCCGAAGTACGAGGAGCACCACAAAATGGAGCTCACCGATCCTGCCATCGAGGCGGCCGTGAAGCTGTCCGATCGCTACATCACCGGCCGGTTCCTCCCCGACAAGGCGATTGACGTAATGGATGAAGCCGGCTCCCGGGCCCGCATCGGCGCCATGACCCGCCCACCCGAGGTCAAAGAACTCGAGACCGAAATCGAGGCCATCAAGGCGCGGAAAGAGCGGGCGATTAAGGAGCAGGATTTCGAGGGTGCCGCCGCGATGCGGGACAAGGAGAAGCAGGCGAAGGAACGCCTCGAATCGGTGCTCAACACCTGGAAGGCCAACCGCGAGGAGAAGCGCGTCCGAGTGGACGAAGAGGACATCATGCACGTCATCTCCAAGTGGACTGGCGTGCCGTTGCAGCGCATGGGCCAGGATGAAGCGGCCAAGTTATTGGCGATCGAAAAGGAGTTGACGCGCGTGGTCATCGGTCAAGCCGAGGCCGTGACCGCTCTGGCCAAGGCTCTGCGCCGGTCCCGCGCCGACCTCAAGGATCCCAAACGCCCGATCGGCACCTTCCTCCTGCAGGGCCCTACGGGAGTGGGCAAAACCTTGCTGGCCAAGACGCTCGCCGAGCAGATGTTTGGCGACGCCAAGGCCCTCATCCAGCTCGACATGAGCGAGTACATGGAGAAGTTCAACGTTTCTCGACTGATCGGCTCTCCTCCCGGCTACGTCGGCTACGAGGAAGGCGGCCAGTTGACCGAGGCCGTGCGCCGCAAGCCGTACTCCGTGGTCCTGTTCGACGAAATCGAAAAAGCGCACCCGGACGTCATGAACATGCTCTTGCAAATCCTCGAGGAAGGTAAACTCACGGATGCGTTCGGCCGCACGGTGGATTTCCGCAACACCATCATCCTCATGACTTCCAACGTGGGCTCCGAAGGCTCGCGGAAACAACCGGCGATCGGATTCACTCCGGCCACCGAGCAGTTCACCTACGACAAGATGCGGGAGCGAATTCTGGACGAAACGCGCCGCGTCTTCCGTCCGGAGTTCCTTAATAGGTTGGACGATGTGATCATCTTCCGCCCGCTCGGTAAACCCGAGCTCGTGCAAATCCTCGACCTCGAAGTTGCGAAGGTGATGGACCGGCTCAAGCACAAGAACATCCGGGTCGAGTTGGACGCCAAGGCGAAGGACTTCCTGGTGGAGAAGGGCTTTGACCCGGCCTACGGCGCACGGCCCATGCGCCGCGCCGTGGAACGCTTTCTCGAAGATCCGCTGGCCGAGGAGATCATCAAGGGCGCTTTCCACGAAGGCGATCCCATCTTGGTCAGCGTTGAAGGCGATAAACTGGCCTTTTCGCAAAAGTCCAAGGCCGATCCCGCCGTCGCCGGTTAGGCGAAGGGCTGCCCCCCGGGTTGCTACGGGTTCACTGGCGCCAAGCTGAGCGACACGGAAATCGCGTCGAGCACACGCGCCGGGAAGATGCCCAGCGCGACAATGCCGACAATCAAACCGCCGCAAAGAATTCGGGTGGGCCAGTCCAATTGAATGATCGCCTGTCCTTCGCCCTCGCGGAAGAAGGCCTCTCGCACGATGCACAGGTAGTAATAGACCGCGATGGCAGTGTTCACCACCGCAACAATGACCAGCGCGAGATGGCCCTTGGCCAGCGCGGCGGTGAGCAGCGTAAGCTTGGCGGTGAACCCAACGAACGGCGGCAATCCCGCGAGGGCGAAGACCCCGCACAGCAGCGTCAGCGCCAGCAATCCGGAGCGCCGATGTAAGCCCGACAGTCCCTCCAGCGCAAAGTTCTCGCCATCCCGAGCCACTCGCACTACGACCACAAAACAGGCCAGGACCATGAACAGGTAACCGACCATGTAAAACACGGCCGCCCTGTAGCCTGCTGGCCCCAGCACAACGAACCCGATCAGGGCATAGCCAGCGTGGGCAACGCTCGAAAACCCCAGCAACCGTTTCAAATCGCTTTGCGCGAGCGCCAGCAAATTGCCGTAGAACATCGAGGCCATCGCCGCCACGGTCAGCAATCCACCCATGAAGGAGGATTCCGGCCCGGCCAGGGACACGAACCGAACCAGCACAGCCACCGCACCGATCTTCGGCAACGACGCCACCAACCCGGCCGTTTCATGCGCGGCGCCCTGATAAACGTCCGGCGTCCAAAAATGGAAGGGGAAGGCTGCCAGTTTGTAGAACAATCCGCACAGGGTGAAACCCAGGCCGGCCACTGCCACGGGAGAGTCGAGCAGCAACGCCGGATGGCGCGCCATCTGTGGTAGCGAACTGGTGCCGGTGAGGCCGAAAAGATAGCTGAGACCAAACAGCATTACCCCATTGGCAGCGATCCCAAACATGACGTACTTGATCGCCGATTCCATTTGGCTTCGCTGGCCCGGTCTCTCCCGCCGCATCGGCACCATCAAGTAGAGGGGAAACGCTGCAAGTTGTAGAGCCACGACGAGCGTGATCACATCAATGCAGCTGACCAGCATGAGCAAGCCACTGACGCTCAACGTGAGAAACAAATGGTACTCGGGCCTCACCTCGCTTCGGATGTCCGGCAGGTCGCCGTTCAGCAGCACCACCATGACGTAGCCGACGGCTAGCACCACCTTGAATCCCTGCGAGAATGCGTCCACCTGATACGCGCCGGCGAACAGCGTGCCCTTGCTTCCCGCTGCCAGCAACGCGGCTGCCAGCGTCGTCACCGCGATGATCAAAGCCGCCTGCTGGGCCTGACGCGCCCGCTCCGCGCCCAAGCAGATGACGAAGAGTGCCAGGGCACCGAGCACGACCACCAACTCTGGCAGAAAAGCCGTGAAATGCCCCGCGCTCATGGACTGATCAACGCCCCCGCCGGCCCCGCGCCAGCCACTTGGGTGAGCAGATGACGCACGCTGGCATGCATCACCCGCGTGAAAGGCTCCGGGTGAAGGCCGATCCAGACCACAAACACCAAGAGCGGAGCCAGGGCCGCTATCTCCCGAAACTCGAGATCCCTCAAGCCCGAGTGATCCGGATTAACCGGCCCCCCGTAGGCAACCCGTTGCAGCAAACGCAGCATGTACGCGGCTGCCAGCACAACTCCTGGGACCAAAAACAACGCCCACCGCGCCGAGTACTCAAAGGCTGCTCGGAGTACGAGGAATTCGCTGATAAAGCTGTTCGTGCCCGGAAAGGCGAGCGAGGAAAGACAAAATACTCCCATAAATGTCGCAAACACCGGCATCCAACCTCCCATTCCCGCAGCCCGGTTCAGCTCGCGACTGTGCAAACGCTCATACACCACGCCAACGATGATGAACAAAGCCCCGGTCGTTACCCCATGATTCACCATCTGCAACAGCGCTCCCTCAAGGCCGGCCTCCTTCAGCGTAAAGATCCCGAAGGTGACAAACCCCATATGCGCCACGCTCGAGTACGCCACCAACTTCTTGAGATCACTCTGGGCCAGTGCGGTTAATCCACCATACGAGATCGCGACGACCGAGAGCCCGAGCATGTAGGGCATGAACACCTCCGTGCCATGCGGAGTGATTGGCAGGCAGAAGCGCAGAAAGCCGTACCCGCCCATTTTCAACAGGACGCCGGCCAGTAGCACACTACCGGCCGTCGGAGCCTCAACGTGGGCAGCCGGCAACCACGTATGAAAAGGGAACATCGGTACTTTGATGGCAAACGACAATGCGAACGCCAGAAAGACCCAACATTGAAAATTCGGCGCTCCGGGCTGCGCCATCATGTCCGGAATATGAAAACTGCCGACCTGAAGCCGAAGCGCGATCAGTGCTACCAGCAGGGTCACGGATCCCGCCATGGTGTAAATAAAAAACTTTAGCGCGGCATACACTCGCCGCGGGCCTCCCCAGACGCCGATTAACAAGCTCATTGGAACCAGCATCGCTTCCCAAAACACAAAGAAGAGGATCGCATCGAGTGCGCAGAATACGCCCAGCATGGCCGACTCCATCAACAGCAGACAGATCACGAATTCCCTAATTCTCATTTTGATGTACTGCCACGAGGCCAAAACGCACAAAGGCATTATCAGCGTCGTCAACAACACCAACAGCAAGCTGATGCCGTCGAGACCGACTGTGTACTTAATGCTCAAGGCCGGGATCCATTGTACATCTTCCCCAAACTGGAAGTCGGCGCGTCCTGGATCAAAACGCCAATACAATGGTAACGACCCGAGGGCCACACCACTGGTCACTATAAACGCCCACCAGCGCAGACTCCGCTCGCTGGCCAGCCCGGCTGCAACTGCCGCACCTGCCAGCGGGCTAACAATCAGCAGACTGAGCCATGGAATACCGGCAAGAGAACTTGCAGCGCTCATCTTGCGATCACGCTGTACACCCCCAGATAAGCCACGACCAGTGCGACCAGCACTCCGAAGGAAATCGCCAGAGTTTGCTGTACAGAACCCCGTTGCAGGCATCGCAGGCGGCCGCCAATAACAGCCACCGCCCTGGCCAGCCCGTCCACCGAGCCATCAACGATTCGGCTATCCCACCGGCCAAGACTGCGGGCACAGCCCATCAGCGACAAGAGCCCGAGCCTTCGATACAGCTCTCCGCACCGGCTGTCCACCGTCTGAATGGGCCCGTGTGCCAGTCGAAGCAGCATTCGTCCACCTTTCCGGTAAAGCCAATCAAGGTCCAAGCTAATGGTCGGTTCCGGCTGAAGCTTGTTACTCAACAGACAGAACCCAAGGGCCGTAGCAATCAGGAGCTGCAACGTCTCGAACACATGATACGCGGTGTAGGGCTCATAGTCCAAAGCATAAGGCAGACGACCGTAAAGATACGGAGTATAGCAACCAATCATGATGCACAAGGCCGCTGCCGCTGCCATCGCCAGATTCATGTTCCACGGCGGATCGGCTGCCTTTTTCCACACCTCTTCCGAACAGTAACGTCTGCCGAACCAAATAAAGTACGGAATTTTTAGGCCCGTATGCAAAAACGTTCCCCCGGAAGCCAGCATCAGAAGAAAGGCCGCCAAGTTACGATGTGACTCAAAGCCTGCTTGGACAATAATCGATTTGCTAACGAATCCGCTGAACAGCGGAAAGGCCGAAATTGAGAGTCCGCCAATTAGAGTGAACGCAAAAGCCAGTGGCATCTTGTCGTAAAGCCCACCCAGCTCGGTAAACTTGCTTTTGCCCGTCATGTGCAAGACTGCCCCGCACCCCATAAACAGCAATCCCTTGTACAGGATGTGCGCGAAAGCGTGGGCGCAAGCGCCGTTGATCGCCAACTCGGTGCCAAGCCCGACTGCCGCTACCATGTACCCCACCTGGCTGATGATGTGGTACGCCAACAGCCGCCGGCAGTCGTTTTCCAGAACCGCATAAATCACGCCATACAGTGCCATCACTACTCCCAAAGGAACAAGGATGTCCCAACCCGCGAATCCGCGACACAGCGCATAGACCGCGGTCTTGGTGGTGAAAGCACTGAGAAAGACCGAGCCGCTAAACGTTCCCTCGGCATACGCATCAGGTAGCCAGGCGTGGAAAGGCGGCGCCGCGGCGTTCAGCAAAAAAGCCGTTAGGATCAGCCATACTGGAACCGACTGATCCAGACCGTGCAAGCCCATGAAGGTCCAGCTATTAACGCTCCGGCAATGGAATACAATTCCCGCCAACAAGGCCACACCGCCCGCGACGTGGACCAAAAGGTAACGATAACCGGCCGCGACGGCAGCGCGGCTGCCCCGGTGCCAGATCAAAAACACCGAGGAGAAAGCCATCAGTTCCCAAAACAGGAAAAGCGTGAGAAAATCCCCTGCATAGATTGCGCCCAACGCCCCGGCGACATAAAACCAAGACGCAATATGCTGCGCCGAGTCTTCAACGTGAAGGGCATACACTGTTCCCAACACGGCCATCAGGCTCATGACGTAACCAAAAATGTTGCTCAACCGGTCCACCCGGCCGAAAATCAGACTCCAGTCCACAAAATTGACTTCACCGAAGATGCCCGGCGTCAGAAATAAGACCCGGACAAACGTAAGAGCAGGAACAACCACCAGCCACACTCTCCGCCAACGCGCCGGCACCAAGGACAATAGCATCCCTCCGACGATCAGTATCAGTCCCGGGTGGAGCCAGAACTCACTCGTCATAGTACCCCTCTTCCTTCATGATCCCTGTATGCCCGAACCACTTCGAGACAACTATAATCATAACACAACCCAGCAGGCCGAATACCGACCAAAACACCGGGATCTTCTCGATCCATACATGCACGTGATCTTTGTCGGTCACCAGCGGTGTGCTATCTAAAACCCCGATAACCAGCAGCGTGTACAGACAGCGCCTAATCCAGACATGGCGCGGGACGCGCAAGGACTCGATGATCCGTAGGCAGCTCATGCAAACACTCTCTTCACAAGGCCGACCAAGGCTTCTGGACAAATTCCGAGAACGAAGGACAGCAGCGCGGTCACGCTCAACGGCAACACCATCGCCCAAGGAGCTTCAGACGCTGGCGGTCCCGACTCCTCGTTCTCCGGCCTACCGAAAAATCCGGCGTACACAACGGGCGCGAAGTATGCTGCGTTCAGCAGCGTGCTGGCCAGCAGGACAACGACAATTCCCGCCGCGCCGGCATCCCAGGCACCGTTGAGCACGTACCACTTGCTAAGAAACCCGCCCACCGGCGGCACCCCGATCATGCTCAGCGAAGCGATGCCAAAAGCGCCAAACGTCACTGGCATCGCTCGTCCCAAGCCCCCTAGTTCAGAAATGTTTTTCCTGCGACTAGCCACGTAAATGGCCCCCGCGCAAAAGAAAAGGGTTATCTTTGAGAATGCATGTGTCGCCACATGCAGCATCCCCCCCGCGATCGCAGCAGGCGTAAGCAAAGCTGCCCCGAGAACCACGTACGAAAGCTGGCTGATCGTGGAATAGGCCAAGCGCGCCTTGAGATTGTCCTTGGTGAGAGCGACAAGCGAGGCTACCAAAATTGTAAACGACACGAAATACGCGGTCGGCAGCCCAAGATTGAACGCCGTCATCCGGTCCGTACCGAAAACAAACAGCATCACCCGCACGGTCGAAAACACGCCTACCTTCACGACTGCGACCGCGTGCAGCAGAGCGCTCACTGGGGTTGGTGCCACCATGGCACTCGGTAACCAACTGTGAAGGGGCATGATGCCGTTCTTTGCAAAGCCCAGCAGGCAGGCAACGTAAAGAGCGGCCGTTGTTTCGCGGGAGACTCCCTCAGGGAGAATACCCGAGCGGATGTTTTCCGCGAAATCCAGAGTCCCGGCCAATACATAAATCAGCACCATGGCTGGCAGGACTAATGCCTTGGCGGCACCGGTCAGGTAAACGAGGTACTTTTGGGCGCCAGCGTAGCTTTCTTCATCCTGATGGTGAGCTACCAAAGGGTAGGTACAAATACTAACGACTTCATAGAACAAATAAAGGGTCAGCACATTGGCTGCAAACGCGCAACCCATCGCGCCGAACAGGGCCAGGGCGAAGCACGCATTGAACCGGGTTTGCGCGTGCTCGTTCAGACCACGCATGTAGCCCGCCGAGTAAAATACCGTCGGAACCCACAAAAACGAGGCAGTCAGCGCAAACACCATGGAGAAGGCGTCTGCCCGAAGGGTCACGCTCAGACCGGGAAGAAGCTTGAAAACTGGAAACATCAACCGCTGCCCGGCCGCGACTGCGGGAAGCAGCGAGGCGACCAGGCCGAACAGGATTAGCGCGGAGGCTAGCGAGCACGCCTCGCGAGCATTCGGCCATCGTCCCGTGGCAATTACAGCGCCCGCGCCGAACAAGGGTGCAAGAACTGCCAGTAACAACCGGATGTCGGGAGTCGCCTCCATGCGCTAACCGCTCAACTCGGCAAGATCGTCGCCTTTGATCGAACGGTGATTCCGATACACCGCGATGATGATACTAAGGGCCACGGCAACCTCCGCTGCCGCCAGGCCCATGATAAACAAAACGAAAATTTGCCCGACGGACCGATCTGGGGCGAAGAAACGGTTGAACGTCATAAGATTCAGCGACGCCGCCGAGAAGATCAGCTCCCCTGCGATCAGCATGCCGATCAGCGTCGGGCGCCGCAGAAGCCCAAAGACCCCCGTGGCGAATAAAAGGGCGGCGATGGTCAGGTAGGGTGCTGCTTGATCGAAGAGAAGATTCGACTTCATGGCTTGTGCCTCCCGGGCCGGGCCACCGCCAGCGCCCCAAGAATCGCCACCAAGAGTACCAAAGAGACCATTTCGAAGGCCATGCCGTACGTGGTCAACAGTGCAACGCCGATCGCAGCAACGGAGCCGTCAGTCGGCCGACTGATCTGTACCGCCTCAGGCAACCGTCCAGCCAGTTGAGTCAGCCCCCAGTACAGCAACCCGCCGACAACAACCAACGCGCCATGGCCGACCAGATCTTCGATACGATGCCCCTTGCTTTCCGCCTCGTCCGGCTCGGCGAGCATGACGGCGAACACGATGGTCACGCAAACGGCACCGATATAAATCAGGATTTCCATTAGGGCCAGAAACGGGCTTCGCAGAAAGTAATACAACCCCGCCATCCCCACACAACACAGCGCCAGGCCGCAGACACTCCGGATGATGCGGCGGCTAAGGACTGCGATCAGCGCGCCGGTGGCCACGGTCGCGGCAGCCACCAGGAAGATCGCGTTGACCCAAAATGGAGCCATCGGGAACGGGTTCATTTGCCCTCAGCCTCGAGCCTCTTGAACAAATCCATGATGAAGTCCTCCTTACGCCGGCTGGCCCAATTGTAGTCATGGCTAAACCGAATCGCCCCGCTCTTGCACGCCTCGACACAAGCTCCGCACAAACTGCATTTCGTAAAGTCCAAACGGTACTCGGTTACGCTCTTCTTCTTTTCACCCTCCAATTTAACCCCCTCCACCGTGATACAGTCGGTCGGGCAGGCGCGTTCACACAGCTTGCAGGCGTAACAGATTGGCCGACCGCTTTCGGGATCGCGCACGAGCTCGATGTGGCCCCGGAAGCGGGTCGGCATCCTGAGGGCTTCGTGCGGGTACTGAACGGTCACGGACGGTTTGAAAAACTGAAGCAAGGTCACGCGCAGGCCAGAGATAAGACTCCAGACGCCTCGCCCGAGATCATTCAATCGTGCTTTCATGCCCGGAACAACTTCAGCATCACGCTCGTCAGAACCAGCGTTGCCAAAGACAGAGGTATCAGAACTTTCCAAGAGAGATTCAAAAGGCCGTAGAACTGAGTTCGGGGAAAGGTCCAGCGAATCCAGACCACGCAAAAGATCAGGGCGTACATCTTGGCCAGAAACCACCAAGCACCGGGCAGCCAGTCAATCGGGCTTTGCCAACCTCCTAGAAAAAGAATCGTCGCCAGGCTGCAACCCACGACGATATTTGCGTACTCGGCCATAAAGAACACGCCAAATCCCATGCCGGCATACTCAGTGAAGGCGCCTGCCACCAGCTCGCTTTCCGCTTCCGCCATGTCAAAAGGGGCGCGATTGGTCTCCGCGAGCATGCAGGTGAAGAAGACCACAAAGGTAATCGGCATGAGCGGGTTCGCGGCCATATTAAAGAGGTTCCAATTCCAAAACCAGCCGGCTTGCTGACGCACGATCTCATTAAGGTCCATACTGCCCACCACCATCAACAAGGTAATGGCCACCAGGAGCATCGGAATTTCATACGCCACATTCTGCGAAACAATGCGAGCGCTCGAGATAATGGCATACTTGTTCCGCGACGACCAGCCGCTGAGCATAATGGCCATCACGTTGATCGAGCCGAACGCGAAGATCATGACGAGTCCGAAGTTGACGTTGCGCGCGACGAGCTGCTCGCTGAACGGGATGATCGCCAGACACATCAGGGCGGGCGTCATGACCATCATGGGAGCGACCCGGAAAAGCAGGGCGTCGCACGTGGGCGGCACGATGACCTGCTTCGAAAGCAGCTTGAGCGCGTCGGCAATCGGCTGGAGCAGTCCCGCGTACCCCGCCTCCGTCGGCCCGGGGCGTCGCTGGAAGCGCCCGGCCCCCTTCCGCTCGACCCACACCAGATACGCCGCATTCAGGCCAACGAAGGCCAGCGTACCCGCCAGGAACAGCAGCAGACGGTATGGCTCGGGGAAGTTCATGCTCGGTCAGCGGTTTACCGATCCACGTCCGGAATCACCAGGTCAAGGCTCCCCAAGAGCGCGATCGCATCCGGCAGCAGCAACCCCCGGCTGGTTTCCTCGAACAGGCTGAGGTTCGAGAACGACGGGGTACGGAGCTTGATGCGATACGGTATTTCCTTGCCGTCGCTGACGAGGCGCACCATGAAGCGGCCACGGGCAGCCTCAACCGCGTAACAATAGTCGCCAGGAGGTGGTTTGAGCACCCGGGGCACATTATCGGACATGACCGGCCCCGCCGGCAATCTCTCCAAAGCCTGCTCGATAATGCGCAAACTCTGCGCCATCTCTTCCATGCGCACCAGGTATCGGGCCATCGAATCGCCCTCCGGAAAAGACGGAACGTCGAAGTCGAGGTCGGGATACACTGAGTACGGTTCGGCTCGACGGACATCGTAGGCCACGCCGGAACCGCGGACGACCGGGCCGGTCGCCCCGTACTTCCGGCATTGTTCACTGGTAATGAGCCCGATTCCGACCAGTCGCTTCTGCAGAATGATATTGTCGGTGACGAGCGTGCGGTACATGGCCAGTCGGGCACGCATGTAACCGACGAAGTCCCGGGTTCCCCGAAGGAAGGCTTCATCCACGTCATTGCAAACTCCGCCGAACCGGTAATAGCAGTAGGTCAAGCGAGCTCCGGTAACCCCTTCCAATAGATCCAGAATCTTCTCCCGATCGTCAAAGGCATAGAGCAATGGGGTGAAGCCGCCCAGGTCCAGCAGAAATGCCCCGAACCACACAAGGTGACTGGAAATGCGGTTCAGTTCGGAGGTAATCACGCGAATATACTCGGCGCGGGGCGGGGGCCGGATGCCAAGCGCCCGCTCCACCGCGCCAACGTACGCATGGGTGTAATGCATCGCCGAAAGGTAGTCCACCCGGCTGGTGTTTGGCAGGTACTGCGCCCAGGTCCGATTCTCCCCCATCTTTTCCTGCATCCGGAGGATGTAGCCCGGCACAGGCTCGGCGCGGCGGATGTACTCGCCGTCCATGGTCATTTTGACCCGCAGCACACCATGCGTCGCCGGGTGTTGGGGGCCCAGGTTCAGGGTGAACACCTCGTCTTGCGGAATCGTGGAGGGCATGGGGACAGCAGCGTTCACGCCTGAAAATCCTTCCGCAGCGGATGATACGTGGCGTCCTCGGGCAGGAGGAGGGGTTCCAGTTGCGGGTGGCCGGAAAACACGATGCCGAAGAAGTCGTGTGCCTCGCGTTCATGCCAGTTCGCCCCGGGGAACACTCCCGAGATGGTCGGAATCTCCGTCCTCGCCCGAGAAGTCCGCGTCCGCACGACCACGCGCCAGGGCGCGGCCGGATGAAAGTAGTCGTACACCACTTCCATTTCGTTCTGAGCCAGCCAGTCCACCCCGGTCATGGTGTCTAAACTGAAGCCGTTGCGGTCCATGATTTCAGCCGCCGCCACCACCTGTTCGACGGCCACCTGCGCGTCCAAGTGATATCCTTTCGCGGCGAAACCGACTTCGGCGCACGCGGTCCGCTCGGAAGATGCCTCCCCTGCCGAGCCGCCCGGGGCACCCGCGCCCAACGGAGCGGTCACCGTTGCGGAACCTCCCGCCAAGGCCGCAAGCTGAGCGGCCACTTGTTGGAGAATGGGCGTCATTCGGGCTTCACTCTGGGCCAGCGCCGTTTGCCGGTGAGTTTCTCCTCCAACTCGAGGATTCCTTCGATCAGGGCCTCGGGGCGGGGAGGGCATCCCGGAATGAAAACGTCCACGGGAAAAAGCTTGTCCACGCCCTCAATCACCGCGTACTGGCCGGGGAAAACGAACGGCCCTCCCGAGATTGCGCAGTTCCCCATGGCGATAACCCACTTGGGTTCGAGCATTTGGTCGTACAGCGTCTTCACGGCGGGCGCCATTTTCTTGTTGATGGTCCCGGCCACGATCATGACGTCGGCTTGTCGCGGTGACGGACGGAAGACCTCCGCGCCGAACCGGGACAGATCGAACCGGGAAGCGCCGGCCGCCATCATCTCGATGGCGCAGCAGGCCAGTCCGAACGTCAGGGGCCACAAGGAGTTGGCTCGCCCCAAAGCCAGCAACTCGTCCAGTTTTGCGAACTTGACTATTTGGGAAAGCTCTTGGGAGCAGTTGGCTGCTGGGGATACCATTCGAAGACCCCTTTCTTCCAAGCGTACACGATCACCAAAGAAAGAATCCCGACAAAGAGGAGCAACTCCACCAGATCGCGCCACACGAAATGGGGACCATAGACCAGGGCCACCGGAATCAGGAAGAGCACATCCACCGCGAAAGCCACGAACACCAGCGCGTACAGGTAATAGACGGCGCTGTAGCGAATCCAGGCGTCACCGATGGGCTCGATCCCGCACTCAACAAACTGCCCGGTCTTCTGAGCCGTCTGCCGCGTTTCCCGCGCCGAAATCAGGTGGACAATGACGAACGGCCCCGCGGCGAAGACCAATCCGCCAAGGCAAAACGCCGCGATGTAGAGCAGGTCGCCGACAAACGTCTCGTCCATTCCGGTGCCAGTCATGCGTGTCGTCGGAGGGAGATTTTCGGCCGCCACCGCGGATTGCAAGGAACAATTGGCGCGCCGGATCCTCGCGGACGGCCTCCCGCTACGCGCTCGCAACGCCTCGCGCTGGCGGACGGGCCCGACGCCACTCCAGCGATCCCACGGCAGCGCGCCAGGCCGAGCGAGCCGCCATTCTGCGCGTTGGATTCCTCTAGCCGGCCAACCTGCCAGGATCAATTTGCCGGGCGACGAAACCCGATAGCAGGCCGGCCAGCCAGGTGCTTGTTCAATCGCGGCGAGATTCTCCCGCGCGGTGGTGTCGATCGGCGCGGACCGGCCGGTCGCGACCGGTAGCGGCCCCTAAAACCCACCACACGCAGCGGCTGGCGCGGGCTACCAACTGACCGGAGCAATCGTGCGGATGCACCACGCGCAAGAACGCCTCCCACTGGTGCGGCCACAGCGCCCCGTCGCGCGGGAGCTGGTCGTCGTCCTTGGAGGTGCGGAACTCGACGTAGCCGTAGAACTCCGGTTTCAGGCCCGGCATCCCGTCGCGCCGCCAGTCGCGGAAGGCGTCCTCATATTTGGCAAATTGGTTGAACATCGTTGGCTCGTGACCAAGTCTTCGTCGGCTTGGGAATGTCGAGGTCTTTGCACATCTTCCGCGCCAGCAGGTCGTTGACCTCTGCGTGCCGGGGAACTGACGAGCGCGTGTTCTTCGCCGGGTTGCCCCACCACGAATGGTTTCCGCCCTCGCGAATCAGCACGCATC
>CAYNCT010000026.1:0-32798 GCA_964396005.1 uncultured Verrucomicrobiota bacterium
TGGCCGAAGAAGGCGTTGTCCTGATCGGGGTTGATGCCGTTGTCGAGGAACGGTTCCACGAAAAAGGTTTGCGGGCTGTAGCCGTTGACGCCGTAGCCGCCGGTGCAGAGCCAGCCGGCAATCCGATCAGGTTGAAGGTAACCGGGCCAGTTGGCGCCCATGGGGCTGGCCTCGAAGCTGGAGTTCTTCACCGCGACTTCGCCCGGCAACCGGGGCACGATGGACACCCCGTCCAGGAAGAGCGTGGCGTCGCCCGCCTGAACCACGGTCTTAAATTCGAGCCGGCCGGTGGACGCGGCGGGCGTGAACCGCAGTTCCTGGAAATAATAATCGGTCAGGCCGTTCGAGGCCGCCGGCGCGATGTTGTCCAAGCGGGCCAGCAATTGGTCGTCGAAGCGAACCTCGAACGCCAGCTCATAGGGATAGCCGAACGAGCGGCCGTTGTAGAAGAACTGCAGGCCGTACAACTGGCCGGGCGTCAGGCCCCGGATGGTCTGCGACACCGTGCCGTCGCCGCCTTGAATGCGCAGCACCTGGCGGCGATCGGGGGGCGTCAGGTCCTCGATCGAGAGAAACGGATTGCCCGGGCCGGCGATTCCGATGTTCGCGCCGGCGGTGGTCCAGCCCGTGATTGGCGCCGATCCGACGCCGCTGTCCTTGTCGAGCTCGAAGCTGGGATTCAGCACATAGGTCGTGGCCGCGACATACACGGCGGTGATGTCCGCCGGCGCCGGCACGCCGGCGAAATCGGTGAATTCGATGACGGCGTTGCCCACGCTCACTCCCCGCATCGTGAACGGCAGCGTCTGGGTGGCGCCCTCGAAGGTCAGCGTTAACACGCCATCCGCTGCGGCGCCCACGAGGCTGAAGACACCCGCGTTGGAGCTGCGAATTCGGATGGCGGCGGGCCCGGCCGCCAGCCGCTCGGCCGGCACGGTGATTTCGCCGGTCGCTTCTTCGCCGAGCCGAATTCCCGTCTTGAACGGCGTCATCCGCAACGGCGGCATAACGGAGCCGGCCTGGCCGAGGACTTTCACATCGTCGAGCAGCAGCGTCCCACCGGCCAACGTGCTAGCGAAGGTAAGTTGCGCCGAGTCGGCCGTGGCCCGGAACGTCACCTCAGCCGTACGGTACGCGGCGGTGCCGCCGACCGGCGTGACGTCTTGCTCCCAGAGGGACGCGCCGTTCACGGCGACTTGCAGCCGGGCCGTGGTGCCCGAACTGGCGTTGTAGGCGAATTGGACCCGGTAATCCGTGCCCGGAACCAGCGGCGAGAGAGTCTGAGTTAGCGACCCTTCCCCCTCGATGAAGGCCGCAAGCGCCTGGTCAGGAATGCGCCCGTTGTTGGCCTTGCCGCCGGTGCCGTCGTCCACTCCGGCCACGCCGGTCTTGGCCCAACCGCTGATCGCCGGCCAGTCGGTGCCGGCGGCGGGTGCCCCGTCGTACACTGTGCCGCTGGCCTCGAAGCTTGGGTTGAGCACGACGAAATTCCCCTCGTCGCGCTGAACCAGGGTCACGGCGTCGAGCAAGGCTGTTGAGTCGCCGCGCGTGGTGATCTGGAAGGTCAGGGTGCCGCTGTCGAAATCCGGGGTGAACGTGACGGTGCGCGCATAGTAAGGCGCGCCGATGGCAATGGCGGGACGCGGTTTGATGATTGTGTCCAGCGTTTCGTCCATGGCGCCGCCCTGGGTGAGGGTGCTAAACTTCACAGCGATGTCCAAATCACTGCCCGCACGGGCATCGTAACGGAACTGCAACCAGTAGCGTTTGCCCGGCGTCAGGCCGGAGATCACCTGGGAGATCGTGCCGCCGCCCTGTTTGAAACCAATGCGGCGACCGTCGGGAACCGGCGTGCCGTTGTTGTGAAACGGACCGCTGGCGGTATTCACGCCGCTGCCTCCGCCGGCGATTTCCCAATCGTCAATGGGACCGTAATACGGCCAGGGTTCGGTGAAGTTGCTCTCGAAGCTGGGGTTTTTGACCAGCGCCGGAGCTTGCGCCAGAGCTGATGCCATGAGCGCGGCGGCCAGCGCGCCCGCGCCAGCAGCGAGGAGTTTGTACTTGTTCATAGGGTTATCTTGCTGGGGTTTGCTTTGCGCGGCGTTCAGTTCCGTGAACTCCGCAAATCGAGGAGGATTTCGTTGGTTTGCTTTTCCTTGAAACGTCCGCCGTGGCCATCGAAGAAGGTGGCCACCGCCGCGCCCTTCGGGTGTTTCGCGCCGTGGCGATAGCCGATGTCGTAATAGCCCTCCCCACCCTTGCCCAGGTGGATGACGGCGGGATGGTTCAGCTCGTACGAAACGTCCACCACGGCCACGGACTGGGCGGGCGCCGGAATTGCGGAGAGCTTGATCGTTCGGGGCGAAGTGACCGCCGGCGGATAGCCGGCCAGCGTGTACTGGCTCATGGCGTAGCTGATCTTCCACGGATTCGCGAAGCCGGGGAAGTTTTTGTACGCGCGCCAGTGGTTCTCCTTGATTCGGGCCGGACACCGGAAAACGTTCTTCGCGAAGTCGCTGTTCTCAGTGGTGGTGCCGGAGGAGAACTTGAGTTTGCCGACGTAGGGGATGAGGAGCGTCTGGAAATTGTTCGAGTCTGCGCTATCCAAGGCGGCGTTGTACCACCAAGCATAGGGGACGTAGTCCGAGTTCTCGTCAGCGTAAAGAAACGTCGCCAGACCGATTTGCTTGACGTTGTTCAGGCACAAGGCCGACTGGGCCTGCTCCTTCGCCCGGGAAAGCGCCGGCAACAGCATGCCGGCCAGGATGGCGATGATGGCAATTACGACCAGCAGCTCGATCAAGGTGAAGCCCACCCCGTGGTCCCGCCGCCCGCGAGCAACCGATCCGTAAGTCATACGCACATCGCCCGGCCTCCTGCGGCCCGCGCGAGTCGGTGGCCGAAACTCGGCAGTGCCACGAGCCCAAAGACGTGGCCGGGAACGGAAACAGCCTGTGCCGTCACCGCGAAAACGCCAGCAGAAATTACGCGCGAACTACCGCGGTCGTCGCCCCGCGGTCCCGCGCTACAGCGGCCGCAGCCAGATGTTGCGGTAGCGGACCGGATTACCGTGGTCCTGCAACATCAGGGGCCCCTTGCCCGTAGGGGAAACGTCATCGAAGGCGGCCGCGGTGGTTGGCGCCTTCACAGGCACGTGATCCTGAATCAAAACCCCGTTGTGGAAGACCGTGAGCGCGCCCGGCGTGACCGTGCGACCATCGTCACCCCGGCGCGGCGCGCGAAAAATAATGTCGTAGGTCTGCCACGCGCCCGGGGGACGGCTGGCGTTGACCAGCGGCGGGCGGTGGCCATAGAAGGCGCCGGCCTGACCGTCGGGGTACGTGCGGTTCCGGTAGGAATCGAGGATCTGGATCTCGTAACGTCCTTGGAAATACACGCCGCTGTTGCCGCGGCCCTGATCGTTGCCCGCGACCACCGGCGGGGTGGCCCATTCCAGATGCAGTTGGCAGTCACCGAACTCCTGTCGGGTAAAAAGGTTGCCCGTTCCGTTAACCTCGACGTAGCCGTCCGTCACTTTCCAGCGAGCCTCGCCGCTTTGCCCGCGCCACGCCGCGAGGTCGCGGCCATCAAACAACACGATCGCATCCGAAGGCGGCGCGCCGCCGGTGCCGGGCGTGACCACCGGCGGCTCCGGCCATTCGGCGGCCGCCACCGGGAGTGCGAGCGCCCAGCCCAAAACCACCCAGGCACGCGGCGGTTTCACGAGCGGGCGGGAATCATCCCCGTCTGGCGGGCGTAGTTGAAGATGCCGCCGGCGTCCACGACCGGCCGCACATCGCCCAGCGGTTTGAAGGCATACACCTTGCCGGTCGCCTTGACGGTGACCGTGGCAGCGTCGAGATCCACGGTCACCACGTCGCCGGTTTTCAGCGCGTCGCACAACCGGTCCCCGCATTCGCAGGGATACAGCTCGCCGGTGGCGACACAGTTGCGGAAGAAGATGCGCGCGAAACTCTCCGCCAGGACCACTTGGCAGCCGGCCGAGCCGAGCGCGATGGGCGCGTGCTCGCGCGAGCTGCCGCAGCCGAAATTTCGCCCCGCGACCACGATCGGATACTCGCTGTCCAGTTGGCCCGCGCGTACGTAACGGACGGGGTAGAGCGATTCCGGCAGGCCGCACAAGGCGAAGCTGCCGAGTTTCTCGTATTCTTCGGGAATCGTGGGCACCAGATTCAAGTATTGCGCCGGGATGATCTGGTCCGTGTCAATGTTGTCGCGGACAACATAAACCGGACCGGTGATGACGTTCTGCATGGCGGCATGCTGACCGGAGAACGCGGGCAGTTCAAACGCAATCACGGTCTGCGCCCGGCACGGCGGTCAGGCGGGCGCGCCGCCGCGCGGTTCCCTCACTTCGGCGGAAGCCGCCAGGCGCACGAGGGGCGGTCGTCGCAAGTACGTCAGGCTTCGCCAAACCCATTCCATGGGGCCAAAATGGAACCAGCGGAGCCAGAGCGGACTGGCCACCAGTTGGAACAGCCAGATGCCCGCGACCAGATAGTAGAGCTCGTGGCGTTCCCATCGCCCAAACTGGGCGAAGCCCACAAAAACCGTGGTCGTGATGACGGTTTGCAGCAGGTAGTTGGTCAGCGCCATCCGGCCGACCGCCGCCAGCGCCGAGCGGAGCCAGCCCAGCCGGCCCGATTGGCAGAAGAGCACCAGCAGCCCGAGGTGCCCGGTCACCATCAGAAGCCGCCCGAGATCATAGGTGGTCGCCAACCGATAGTAGGTCTCGAGCGCGAACCCCTCCGCCGCATAGGTCGAGGCTTCGTAACAGTTGAGCGGGATGCCGAAACCGTAGCCCCCGAGCAGCAGCAGAAAAGCGGTCCGGCGCGGCACTTCGGCCTGGAGCACTCGCCAGCGGAACAGCGCCATTCCGATGAGCATCATGCTCAGGACATCGAAGTAAGCGAAGCGGTAGTGGAACTCGGTATGCATCCAGTGCGTCAGGGCGGCACGAGCCCGCCACGCGGACAAATAGCCCCCCTGGATATCCGCCACGGCCTGCTCCTTGGTGGCCGCGTCCGGCTGCATCATGGCCGCCTTTTCCCGCCAAGCCTCCCGCCCGGCCGCGAGGTCATCGGGCACCGGCTCCCCGCGCCGTTCCAGTTCATCCGCTTGAACCGACTGCTGCTGCGCCCGCACCGCGTCGAAGTTCTCCTTCAGATAGCAGCCCGCGCCCAAGAGCAGGAGCCCAAGGCCGAACAGGAACAGGTGCCGCGGCGAGGTATTGCGGAAGGGAAACAGGAACAATCCCATCAACCCGTACGCGTACAGGATATCGCCCGGCCAGAGCAGCAGGTAGGAATGCCCCATCCCGAAAAGAAACAGCCAGATCGTTCGCCGGCACCAGGCGTCCGCCACGGACAGACCAGCGTCCTTGACTCCGCCCCGGGCCGTGAACAGCAGCAGCCCCGCTCCGAAGAGCATCGAAAACAGGCTGCGCATGGTGCCCTCGGCGAAAACTGAGCTCAGCCACCACGCCGCGAAGTTCCAGCCCGCATCGCCGCCCCAGCCGGACGGATCCCAATACGCGGGGTCGGGCAGGCCCATGCCCACGATGTTCATCAGCAGGATCCCCAGCACTGCCACCCCGCGCACCACGTCCACCGCGGCGATTCGTTCGCGGTCGGGGACGGGCGCGAGCGGCGGAACTTCGGTGGAGTCGCCGGCGTGCATGGTCAGGGTCAAGAGCCGTGCGAGCGCGGCATCAGCAACCGGTTGTCAACCCTTCTCGCTGAAGAGGGCTTCGGCGAACTGTTTCGGGTCGAAAGGCTGGAGGTCGTCGGCCTGCTCCCCCACGCCGATGAACTTGATGGGCAAGCCCAGCTCTTTCTGGATGGCCACCACCATGCCTCCCTTGCTGGTGCCATCGAGCTTGGTCACCACCAGGCCGGTCAACGGCACGGCCTTGTGGAATTCCCGTGCCTGGTTGAGCGCGTTCATGCCTGTGGTGGCGTCCAGCACCAGCAACACCTCGTGCGGCGCGCCCGGCAGCTTCTTGTCCATCACGCGATGAACCTTCTGCAATTCCTGCATCAGGTTGCTCTTGGTGTGCAGGCGGCCCGCGGTGTCCACGAACAGGTAGTGCGCCCCCCGGGCCTGCGCCGCGGTGATGGCGTCGTGGGCGACGGCTGCCGGATCGGCGTGATAGTGGCCGGCAATCACCGGCACGCCCAACCGCTCGCCCCAGAGCTTGAGCTGCTCGATGGCCGCCGCCCGAAAGGTGTCACAGGCCGCCAGCACGGCCGATTCGCCCCGTTCCTGCACGAGCCGGGCCAGCTTCGCGGCCGTGGTGGTCTTGCCCGTACCGTTAACGCCCACGATGGAGACCACCGTCGGGTGGCCCGGCGCGCGGCGCAAGCCCGCCACCGCCCCGTCGCCCGCCGGCGTGGTGGCGAGACTGGCTGCAACTTCCCGTTCTGCGATGGTGAAGACGTCCAAGCCCGCGCCCCCCTGCGTTTCGTAGGCCTTGCGGACAGCGGCGATGATCTGGACGGTCATGGCATAGCCCAGATCGGCGGCGAGCAACGCGGCCTCCAGTTCCTCGAGCGACGAGCCGGTCAGGCGGGGCGACCGGGTGACGATGCGCTTGATCTCGTGGACCAGCTTCGAGTGCGTGCGCGCGAGGCCCGCTTTGAGACGCTGAAAGAATCCCATGTTTCAGGTGGTGGCGGTGGTGACAGGCGGAACCAGGGCGGCACGACGCTCGGCCAGCCGCTCCTTGAGTCGCGCCAGGTGCTCGTAGGGCAGCTTGACCGTGCCGATCAGAGGCTGCCCCTTGCTCAGACCGTGGCAATCCGACCCGCCCGTCGGCAACAGCCGGTACTGCCGCGCCAGTGCAAGATAGTGCTGACTGGCGGCGGCCGAATGCTTGGTGTGCCAGCACTCCAACCCGTCGAGCCCGGCGTCCACCAACAGCGGAATCAGGCGATCGGCGTGGTTGAGCGCCGGGTGCGCCATGACCGCCACCCCGCCCGCCGCGCGAATCAGGGCGGTGCCTTCGACCGCCGACATGCGCACCTTCGGGACCCAGGCCGGCCGATGCTTCTTGAGAAAGCGCTCGAACGCCTCGTCCACGGTCTGGCAAAAGCCTTCCTGCACCAGCGCGCGAGCCACGTGAGGCCGGCCGGGCGAGCGGCAATTGGCCAGCCGAAACACCGCTTCCGCCAGCAAGGGCACGCGTTGCTGGTTCAACCGCGCGACCATTTCATGGATGCGGTTGGAGCGTCCGCGCTGGAAGCGCGCCAGCTCGCGCAGCAGCCCCGGATGCTCGGGATCAACCCCGTAGCCCAGCAAATGCAGTTCGCAGTCCTCCAGTTCCGCCGTCAGTTCGGTGCCCGTGAGGAATTCAATCCCGCGCTCGGCGCACGCGGCGGCAGCGCGCGCGCAGCCCTCAACAGTGTCGTGATCGGTCAGCGCGATGGCAGCCAAGCCCTGCCGCCGGGCATGCTCCGCCAATTCCTCCGGCGAGTAGGTCCCGTCGGAGAAATGGGTGTGCAGGTGTAAATCCGCAAACATCGCCCGGCCAGCCTCGCAGGTCGCGCGGCTGGAACCAAGCACGATCGCGGGTGCGCCGGACGCGCTCGCAGACCTAATCGCACCTTGACACCCGCAACCCCACCCCACCAAAGTTCGCGCCTCTTTTGCGGGTCGGAATTCGTGGTGCGCCCGAGTTTTGCATCGTCGGGAAGGTCTGCCACCCGGCCGGATCACCGCGCGCTGAATTGGAATGAACACAGGCAAGATCGTTCAAGTCATCGGACCGGTTGTGGACGTCGAGTTCCCGACCCAGCTCCCTGCCCTCTACAACGCCCTGACGGTGGATTACGAGTTGCCCGGTTACGGGCCGACCAGGCTCACGCTCGAGGTCCAACAACACCTCGGTGACCACTGGGTGCGCGCTGTTGCCATGTCCACCACGGAGGGCCTCAAGCGGGGCGTCGAAGTCGTGGACACCGGCAAACCGATCTCCGTCCCTGTCGGCGAAGGCATCATGGGCCGCGTGATTGATGTCACCGGTACGCCGGTGGACGACCGTGGCCCGGTTAAGGCGGACGCCTGCAACCCGATTCACCGTCCGCCACCGTCGTTGGTGGACCAGAACCCTTCCCCCCAGGTGCTGACCACCGGCATCAAGGTCATTGACCTGATTTGCCCGTTCCTCAAAGGCGGCAAGGTGGGCGCCTTCGGCGGGGCGGGCGTGGGTAAAACGGTGGTGATCATGGAGTTGATCAACAACATCGCCAAACTCCATGGCGGCATCTCGATGTTCGCCGGTGTGGGCGAGCGCACGCGCGAGGGTAACGATCTCTACAACGAGATGATCGAAGCCGGCGTCATCAAGGTTGAGAAGGACGAAAAGGGGCATCCGAAAAAGGGCCCGGACGGCCGCCCCATTTTCCTCGAAGGCTCAAAGATCGGTTTGGTGTACGGCCAGATGAACGAGCCGCCCGGCGCCCGCTTGCGCGTGGCCCTGTCCGCCCTGGCGGTGACGGAGTATTTCCGCGACGAAAAGAACCAGGACGTGCTCCTGTTCATTGACAACATCTTCCGGTTCTCGCAGGCCGGATCGGAGGTCTCTGCGTTGCTTGGCCGCACGCCGAGCGCCGTGGGATACCAGCCGACGCTGGCAGCCGAGATGGGCGATCTTCAGGAACGCATCACCTCGACCAAGAAGGGTTCGATCACCAGTTTCCAAGCGGTGTACGTCCCGGCCGACGACCTGACCGACCCCGCGCCAGCGACCACCTTCGCGCACCTGGACGCCACGATCGTGCTCGAGCGTTCCATTGCCGAGCTGGGCATCTATCCCGCCGTGGACCCGCTCGCCTCGACCTCGCGCGCCTTGACGCCGGAAATCGTCGGCAAGGAGCACTACGAAGTCGCCCGCGGCGTCCAGAAGGTGTTGCAGCGCTACAAGGACCTGCAGGACATCATCGCGATTTTGGGCATGGACGAGCTTTCGCCCGAGGACAAGTTGACCGTGTTTCGGGCGCGCAAAATCCAGCGCTTCCTCAGCCAGCCCTTCTCGGTGGCGGAAGTCTTCACCGGCCGACCGGGCAAACAGGTGCCGGTGCAGGACACGGTTCGCGGCTTCAAGGAGATCCTTGAAGGCAAGCATGACGACGTGCCGGAAACCAACTTCTACATGAAGGGGGGCATCGAGGAGATCAAGGAGGGCTGAGAGGAGACCACGCCTGCCCCGGCGTTCTCGATCACTTAGGTCACCCGCATTCGCCCCGTTTTCGAAAGTCCGCATGGCGACCCTCAAACTCGAAATCGTCACCCCGGAAGGCAAGACCTGCTCCGAGGATGTGGACATGGTCACGTTGCCGGGCGTCGAGGGCGAAATGGGCATCTACCCGCAGCATGTCCCGCTGCTGACACAGATTGCCCCCGGCGAAATCACCGTTCGCCGGGGCGGCCAGGAATACTTCCTCGCCGTCGGTCCCGGATTCGTCGAAATCACCGGTGACCGAGTGTCCGTGCTTACCGACATGGCCATCCGGGCCGATGACCTCGACGACGCCAAGGCGGAGGCAGCCCGCGCGGCTGCGGAAAAACGCCTCAAAGAGCGCCTCGGCGATAGCGACGCGGCCGCCGTCAATGCGGCCATCCTGCGGTCGGTCGAAGCCCTGAAGGGCCGCCGGCGGCGCGGAAAGTAACTGGGCATCCCGGAGCCCGGGCGTTAGGGCTGGTTCCTGGGGCGTCTTCCTTTGTCTCGCGCCCGACCGCCCGCTGAGATTTCCCGACAGCCTTCCCGCTCGGGCACCCAAGGCAGGGCAACCGCCGCGATTTCCCCCGCAATCCGAGGCTCCCGAGCCGGTCCCTCCGTCCCCGGTAACGATCTTTTGGCACGAGTCCGGTGAGCACGCCGCGCGAATCGGCAGTTCACCTCGCGCAGCAAGAGATTTGCGCCCGCGGCCTTCGGGCACCGGTCGGCTTGTTGCGGGCGCGTCGGCGCGCTGGGGCTTTCGAATGGGCGAAGCGTCACCAGGCACTGCGCACTCGACACCCGCCGGTGCGGCTCGAATACTGCCGGCGTCCTTCGACATTCATGAAACCAAAAGCATACGCCGCGGCGGGCGTGGACATTGATCTGGGCAATCGCGTCAAGAGCAGGCTGCCGCAATTGCTGGCGACGACCCATCGGCCCGAGGTGCTCGGCGAGGTGGGCGGCTTTGGCGGACTGTTCGCCTTCGATACCCGGCGCTATCGCCAGCCGGTGCTGGTGTCGAGCGTGGACGGCGTCGGCACCAAGCTGAAGATCGCCTTCGCGATGGACCGGCACGACACCATTGGCGAGGACCTGGTCAACCATTGCGTGAATGACATCGCCGTCTTGGGCGCCGAGCCGCTGTTCTTCCTCGATTACATCGGGACGGGAACGCTCGAGCCGCGGGTGTTCACCGAGATTATCCGGGGTTTCGCCAGAGCATGTACCGAGAACGGCTGCGCCCTCATCGGCGGCGAGACCGCCCAGATGCCGGGCTTCTATCAGCCGGGCGAGTACGACGTCTGCGGAACCATCGTCGGCGTGGTGGAGCAGTCGCGCATCCTCAACGGGCGCGACACGGTGCGCCCGGGCGACGTGGTGATCGGGATGGCCTCCAACGGCCTGCACACCAACGGCTATTCCCTGGCCCGCCGGATTTTATTCGAGCAGCTCAAGCTCAAGCCCACCAGCCGGGTGGCCGGACTGACCGGCACCCTGGGCGAGGAACTGCTGCTCGTCCACCGCAGCTACGGGCCGCTGATTCGGGCACTGCTCAAGCGCTTCAACCGCGCCGGCAACCTTGCCGGACCGATCTGCGCCTTCGCCCACATCACGGGCGGCGGTTTCGTGGACAACATTCCGCGCGTGCTGCCGGCAAACTGCGACGTGGTGATTCGCAAGGGCACGTGGGAGCTCCCGCCGATCTTTCGCATCCTCCGCGAAAAAGGCGGGGTTCCGGAGGCGGAGCTGTATCAAGTGTTCAACATGGGCATCGGCATGGTGGCCATCGTGGCCGCGCCCAAAGCCGAGCCGGTGCTGCGTTTCATCGAGTCCCAAGGGCAACCGGCATGGATCATCGGCGAGGTGGTCAAGGGCAGCGGCCGGACGCGGGTAACCTGACAGCCTCACGGTTGCAGCCCGGGCGACCAGCACGCACCGTTTCCCGAAGCAGATGATTTTCCGACGAGTGCTGGCAGGCGGCGGATGCCGGGGCGTCACCCTGGCCCTGTGGCTGACCGCAACGGTCGAGTTGCGGAGTGTTATCTTTGTCGGCACCGACAATCCCGATTTCAACACCTCGCCACCGGCAGGGGCGCTGCAGAACTCCGGCTGGCAATGGCAGGGCAACTGGCGCGGCTTTGGCGGGACGCCCATCGCGTCGAATTTGTTCCTGACCGCTCAACACGTCGGCGGCACGGTCGGCGAGCGGTTCCTGTTCCAGGGCCGCTGGTATCCGACCCTGGCCAGTTTTGCCGACTCGCGGAGCGATTTGGTGATTTGGAAAGTTTGCGGCCAGTTTCCCACGATAGCCCCGCTGTACGAAGGCAACGCGGAAGTCGGAGCGGCCTGCGTCGTGTTCGGCCATGGTCTGCGGCGCGGAGCGGCGGTGTCGGTGGCCGCCGGCGCGAATCCGGGGCTGCGGGGTTGGCGGTGGGGACCGCATGACGGCCGTTTGCGATGGGGCGAGAACCAGATTGCCGGCATCGAGACCGGCTCGCCGGCAGGCCCGCAACTGAAGGCGCTGTTCGATCAAGGCGCCGGACCGAACGAAGCCATGCTGGCGGGCGGGGATTCCGGTAGCGGGTTGTTCATTCGCGACGCCGGCCAGTGGAAGCTTGCGGGAGTCAACTTCTCCGTGGACGGTCCGTTTCGGCAGGTGGGATCTGCCGACACGTTTTTGGCGGCCCTGTTCGACAAGCGCGGTCTGGAAGAAGCCGCCTCGGGCACGCTCTGGAATCTGGTGCCGGACGACGCGGTGCCAGCGCCGGCGGCGTTTTATGCCACGCGGGTTGCGGCGCGCCTGGGGTGGATTCGCAGCGTCATTGCCGCCGAGGCGGCGCCCGAGACTTCCCCGACGGTCGAGACCGCGGCGCGCGCGGATGGCCCGTACACGGAAGCTCAGGTGCTGGCCGCCGAAGCGACAGAACGGGTCTTGGTGGTCCCGCTGACGCCGGGCAACCAGTTCCTCCGGCTGCGGCATTGTCGCGCGGTGACCGTGGTCGGGATCAAGCCGCTGCCTGGCGGGCTCGAGTTGCGCTGGGAGTGACGCGACCGACGTGTAGCCCGAAAACCGCAGTCGGACTAACAGAGGGCAACGAGGCGAACGAACGGAGAAAGGCTTCCACCGAGATCGGACGGTCAGGAAAAGAGCCCAGAGGAAAATCCCGTTCCCGTTGCTCCTTCGATCCCTTCGTTATCCTCTGAACAGCGAACTGCGGAGTTCGGGTTTGGGCAGGGACGCCCCTCCGGGCGCGGCGGTCGCGCCGTTTATCCCCTGCCCTCGGGTTCTGGTGCGTCCTCGGAACCCTCCGCCCCCCGGGCCTGGCGGTTGGCGGCCCGCTGTTCGAGAAAGAATTCGCGCAAAAGGCTCCGGCACTCGTCGAGCCGGACGCCGGCGGTGATCGCGCACTGATGGTTGAAAGTGGGGAACTGCAGCAGATTCAGAATCCCTCCGGCCGCGCCCGCCTTGGGATCGGGCGCCCCAAAAACCACCCGCTGCAAGCGAGTGTGAACGATGGCCCCCGCACACATCGGGCACGGCTCCTTTGTGACGTAGAGGGTGCAGTCCGTTAAGCGCCAGTCGCCCACCGCCTCCTGGGCCTGGGTCAAGGCCAGCATCTCGGCATGCGCGGTGGCGTCTTTGAGCAGTTCCACCTGGTTCCACGCGCGGGCAATGATGCGCTCCGCGCGCACGATGACCGCGCCGACCGGGACCTCGCCGGCGCGGTACGCGCGGCGGGCCTGACGCACCGCCTCGCCCATGAAGTAGTCGTCGCCGCGCAAATCAATGACCGGGGCGCTCATGGGTCGGTCGGTGGGCAGGCGGACACGATTCCTCGATGGACCACGCGCTGGTGCCATCGGGATGCGTGCGACAGTGCGCGGCGAAGAAGCCTCCCCGATGCCGCCAGAACAGCGGCCAGATCATCTCGCGATCCGTGGCCGGGACGCGCAGCCCGGCGAGCTCCTCGCGCCGGAAGAAGGCGAAACGGCCTTCGCGAATCGGCGGCGGCGGCTGGAGCAGGCGCGGCTTCACCTCGAAGAGGAACATCAGCCAGTGCGCCTGCCCTTGGTAGCCGTGCTCGCTGACCAGCCCGGTGAGGCGCAGGTCGGACGGATGCAGGGATTGTCCCAGTTCCTCCTCCGCCTCGCGGCAGGCGCAGGCATAGGGGGACTCGCCGCTTTCAGTCTTGAGCTTGCCGCCCGGCGGGCTCCAAAGGCCGAGATTGGGCTCCTGGGCCCGTTCCAGGAGGAGGACTTCGTCGAGCGGACTGAAACAGTAGAGCAGCGTCGAAATCTTGTGGGGCAGTGGCATGGCAAGGCGGTGAGACGACCGCGGGGACTTAACCGGGGCCGCGGGCGTTGACCACGGCGGGTCAGGGCGGGATCGCTCGAACCCGCAGGGAATCGAGCTCAAAATGAACTTCGCCGGCGTCTGCGCGCAGCTCGCACACCAAAGTCACTTCCGGCTTGTCCTCCGTGACTGCGAACGCCTGACTGAGGGCGACCCAGGGTGAGGTGCCGGCGAGCTGATTCTCGCGTGCCGTGGGCAAGCCGGAGATGCGCAGCCCCGCGCCTTCGCCCCGCTCATCCCGCACCGCACGAACGCCCACCGCCCGCGCCCGCCCCTCGAACCGATAGCGGCCCGGCGCGAGGCGGATCGTGCTGCGCCACGAGGCGGTGGTGGGGCCGTAGGCGAGAATCTTGAGCACCCGCAGGCCATCGCTTTCCAGCGGCCCTTCGAGGCCGGCTTCGCCGCCGGGTTTTGGCCACCAGTGTTGCGGGCGGATGCCGTCCGTTGCCGGCGAGGTGGCGATGGTGGGCGTGGCCCCGGCGACCGCTGGCTGGAGCACCGGATCTCGCCGCAACACCCGCAGCCGGGACTGAATGCGATACACCAGATCATCCGCCCGCTGGTCCATGTCCGGCTGCACGGGTCGCAAGACCTCGACCGCGCGGGCGATCAGGTTGGTCATGCGCCCGAACCGGAAAACGTTCGTGTACACCTGGCGGCACCGTTGCTCGTAGAGCGCACGGCCCTCGGTGGTTTCCAGCAGCGCCCAGGCAACCAATCCCGTCCAGCCGGTATCCAACTCCAGGTAGGATCGTTGGAACAACTGGTCCATGCCGTGCGGGAGGAAGACCGCCCGACCGTCATCCGGCCGGAAGTAGATGCGATAGTTGTTGCGATTGAGCGGATAGCCGTCCCAGTCCACCAGCATGGCCGACAGCGCCGCGTAGGTGACGAACTTGTCCACGTCCACCAGCTCGCTCAGGCGGGTCCAACGCCGCCGCTCGTCTTCGTCGCGAGCAGCCGTAGCCAGGGCCCGCAGGTCGGTGCGATCCCTGGGGCCGTAGCCGGAATCCAGCTCGAGTTCCTGGTCAACGTCGCGCAAGAACCCGCCGTCGTAGAGGTTGCCGTCTGCGTTGCCAAAGAAGGTCTGGAGGAACTCTTCCTCGAAAGCCTCTTTGAGCACGTACAGGCCGAGGTCGCGGTCGGCCAGCCGCACCTTCGCCCAGGCTGACCGCGGGGTGGGCACGCCGGCGTCGCGAAACAGCGTGCCACCAATGTACTCGTTCAAATAGCTCGGGTCCTGAACCGAATTGTTCAAGTGCAGTCGGCGGAGGCCAAAGACGCGCCGGCCTTTAACCCATTTGCTGAAGTGCAGCGTCATGGCCGGCTGATCGTCCACGCTCCGGAAGCTGCCGGCTGCGCCTTTGAGTTTGACGCCCACGTTGGTGAACGTCTGGCCGTTCACCACCACCGTGGTCTCGGTGTACTCGCGAGGCTCGCGACGCAGGGCACGGAGGTTCTGCCGCGTGAGTTGCACGTGAAAATCGAGCACGGTCGGCTGATCGAAGATTTCGCCGCCCGGCGTCGTGGCCGGGCGCAACCACCCCTCCTCCGCCGGCGCACTCTGGGTCGTCGCGATTCCCAGCCACGCCGCCAGCCCGACCAGAAGCGGCAAACCCCATCCCGACCGAAGAGTCCTCCGGGGCGCCGGCACGGAGCGCTCCTTCTGACGAGGCGGTACGGCTGCCGGCATGGTTGGCATTCGTGGGCTCAGGAATCCCGGATCACGGCACCGAGGCGGCCCTGCAACTGGGCGATCACCTGATCGTGAGCCGCGTTAACCTCCCCGTCCGTCAACGTGCGCTCCGCGGCCCGGTAGGTAAAGGCGTAGGCGAGGCTCTTCTGGCCGGGCGGCACGTTTTGACCGCGAAACACATCAAACAGCTCGACGCTTTCCAGATGCGGCGGGCGGGTCTGGCGGATGACGTCCAGGACCGCGCCGTGGGGGGTAGCCTCGGGCAACAGCATTGCCACGTCGCGCCGGACGGTCGGGAAGGCCGGCAGCGGCTTGAACGCTCTGGCGGTGTTGCGGCGGGCCAACACTTGATCGAGGTCCAACTCCGCGAGGAACACCGAGGCGCGCAGGTCAAACTTCCGGGCCAGCGCCGGACTCAGCCGCCCGAATTCGCCCAAGGGCACCTTGCCGCCCAGAGTCAGGCTCGCCGACTCGATGAAAAACGGCGGGTTCTCCGCCCGCGGCGCGTACACCACGCCGCGAAGCCCCACGTGATCAAAAAACTCCTCGAGCAGCCCCTTGAGATCGTAGGCATCGAACTGCGCGTCCCGATCCTCTCCGCTCCAGCAGCGGGGCTGGCGCCGACCGGTGAGAGCGATGGCCAGGCGCCGCGACTCCCGGGGCGCCGCCTGGTCTCTCGCGAGGAACACGCGGCCGATCTCGAAGAACGCGAGGTCGGCATTTTGGCGGCTCACGTTGTGGCGCAGCGAGTCGAGTAATCCCGGCAGCAGGCTGGGACGCAGGACGTTCATGTCCGCACTCAGGGGATTGGCCAGGCGCACCAGCGATTCCGCGGGTGCCGCCAGCGCGGCGATTTCCTCCGCCACCAAGGTTTGCCCCTGGGCTTCATCCAGCCCGAGGCCCGTCAACAGGCGGCGGATGCCGGCGTAGTCGTCGTGGATCGAGTCGAAGGAATTGCTGCCAACCGCGCCGCGGGGTGGCGTGGCGGGAATCTTGTCCACCCCGTGCAGCCGGCAAACCTCCTCAATCAGGTCCGCCTCGCGTTTGAGGTCCACGCGCCAGGAAGGGATGCGAAAGGTCACCGGCTCGACCGCGTCGCCGGGGGCTTCCACCGGCCGGGCTTTCCGGCCCGTGATTTTCAGGCCCAGTTGGCCGAGATAGAATTCGATTTCCCCCGGTTCGAGCCGAATGCCCAGGAGCTCGTTCACCTTGTGATGCCGGAGGGTCACCTGCCGCGGCTCGAAGGTCTGCGGGCAGGCGTCCACCACGCCGGCGGCGAGGGTGCCGCCGGCGGTCTGCAGGATGAGTTGGGCGCACCGGCGGCTGGCCCACTCGGTAATGCCCGGGTCAGCGCCGCGCTCGAAGCGATAACTGGCGTCGGTACGCAAGCCCAACGCTTTGGAGGTGCGGCGAATGCTGGTCGGCTGGAAGTACGCGCTCTCGATCAGCACGTCCGTGGTGGCATCGTTGATCTCGGAATTCCGGCCACCCATCACTCCCGCCAACGCGATGCCGCGTTGTTCGTCCGCGATCAGGAGCATCTCCCCGGTGAGCACACGTGCCTGCCCGTCGAGCGTTTCAAAGGGTTCACCCTCCCGGGCACGGCGAACGACGATGGTCGGCTTGCCGCCCGCGCCGGGAGCCACGAGGTGATAGTCGAAGGCGTGCAAGGGCTGGCCGCACTCGAGCATGACGAAGTTGGTCACGTCCACGACGTTGTTGATGGACCGCAAGCCGACCTTCTCCAGGGTGGTTCGCAGCCAATCGGGACTGGGGCCGACCTTCACCCCTCGTACGACTCGCGCCGTGTACCGGGGGCACAGCGCCGGGTCCTCGATCCGGACCGCCACCAGCTCCTCGCAGCGAACGGCTGCTCCGGAAGCCGCCTCGTTTTCCGACAAGACCGGCACCTCCGGCAGGCGCAGGTGATTGCCGGTCACGGCCGCGATCTCGCGGGCGATGCCGATCACACTGTTGAGATCGGGACGGTTGGGCGTGACTTCAAGGTCATAGACCACATCCGCGGCCGCACGTCCGAGGTATTCGGCAAACGGCTGCCCGACCTTGGCGTCAGCGCTCAGAATGAGCAGCCCGTCGGCCTCTGGCGCCAGCCCCAGTTCCTGGGGCGAGCACATCATGCCGTGCGACTCGACCCCGCGGATCTTGCCCACCTTGATCGTGAACGGCGGCTGGCCCGGCTTCGGCGGGAGCGACGCCCCGGGCAGAATCAGCGGCACCTTGTCGCCGGGTTTGAAATTCTGGGCCCCGCAGACGATCTGCCGCTCGCCCGAGCCGTCAAGGACGCGGCAGACGGACAATTTGTCCGCATTCGGGTGCTTTTCGCGGGTCAGGACTTGCGCGACGACAATGCCGTCGAACTCACCGCCTCGCTTCTCGACCCCTTCGACCTCCAAGCCCAACATCGTCAGCCGGTTGGCGAGGTCGGCGGGCGAGCCGTTGAAGTCCACGTACTGCTTGAGCCAGTTGAGAGTTACTTTCATCGGTCCGGGGCGGTGAGGTTAGGTGAAGGCCGGCACGGCACCCAAGCACATTTGCTCCGGGCCGCGGGAACGCGAGCTTCCACGGGCCGGGCGCCGATCGCCGTCTGATTTGCCAACCAAAAGGCCGCCCGGAGGCGGCCTGGTTTGACAGAATTCTTGGCGACGACCTGTTACTTCTTCTCCCCCTGGGCCTTGGCCTTCTCCTGTTCTTTGAGCTTTTCCAGGTCGGAGGCTTTGATCACCTCGATTTTCGCGCCCTTTTCCAGTTCTTCCTTGGACGGGACCTTGATGATGTCGCTGGTGATCGGCTGGCTGCTGACGCTCGGCACGGCCGGCGGCGTCACGGGCGGCTGGGTGGAAAGCAGCTCGACCTCGAAGATGAGCGTGGAATTGGGGCCGATCTTCGGGCCGGTGCCCTGGGCGCCGTACGCCAGGTCCGGGGGAATGTAGAGCAGGGCCTTGCCGCCGGGCTTGAGGAGCTGCAGCCCCTCGGTCCAACCGCGGATCACGCGGTTAAGGGCAAAGGTGGCCGGTTCGTTGCGGCTGTAGGAACTGTCGAACTCGGTGCCGTCAATCAGGGTGCCGCGATAGTTCACGGTGACGGTGTCATTGGTTCCCGGAGCTTGGCCGCTGCCCTCGGCCAGAATTTTGTACTGCATCTCCACGGTCTTGTCGCCCGGTAGCTTCACCGCCAGTGCTTTTACCCCCTCGGCGGAGCGGTTTTTCGCCAGAAACTCCTCACCCGCCCGCTTGTTCTTTTCGGCGAGGCGCGACTGGGACTCGCGCTGGAAAGTTTGGAGCGTGGTCATCATCTCCTGGTCCGTGAGCAGGGTCGGCGAACCGGCTTGCGCGTCCCGGATGCCGCGGATGATGAGGGCGGGGTCCACTTCCTCGGCGCTAATGCCGAGGCGGCGGAGAGTGTTGCCCATGTTCATGCCCATGCTGTAGCTCACTTTGGCTTTTTGGTCGGGCAAGGCGGCGGAATCGGCGCCGCTCAGCGAAAGCGCCGCCACGGTCGAAATCAGAATCGTCAAGGTCGGTTTCATGTTTGGTCGCTTGATATGCGTCGCGGGAGCTTCGGAAACCGCCCCCGGCTTTTCAACGCAATTCTGGACGCGCACCGGGGCGGCGAAGAACATTGACACCGGCGACGCCCGGCCTTGAAATCCGCCCATGAAAACTTTTTCCCTACGAGTCACGCGCCGCGACTTCCTGAAAACCACCGCCGCGGCGGCTGGCCTGGCAGGCGTTCCCCTCTGGTATGCGGAGGAGTGCCTCGCCGCCACGGGCCCGACCAAGCCCCTCGGGCCCAACGACAAACCGGGCATTGGCCTGATCGGCTGCGGGGGCCAAGGGCGAGGCGACTGCAACTGGGCGAAGAGCTTCGGGCAGGTGATCGCCGTGGCCGACGTGGATGAGAAGCACGCCGCCGCGGCAAAACAGCAGTTCGGCGCCGAGGCCCAGTACAGCGACTTCCGCAAGCTGCTCGAACGGGACGACATCCACGTGATCATCAACGGCACGCCCGACCACTGGCACACGTTGGTGAACGTGGCCGCCGCCCGCGCGGGAAAGGACATTTACACGGAGAAGCCCCTGACGTTGACCATCGCCGAAGGCCGGCAACTGGTGAAAAAAATCCGCCAGCACCAGCGCGTGCTGCAGGTCGGCAGTCAACAGCGCAGCGACGGCCGCTTCCGGCTCGCTTGCGAACTGGTCCGTAACGGCCGCATTGGCAAGCTGCGCCACATCATCGTCGGTCTGCCGACCGGTCCGCGGGAAGGCCCGTTCACCAAGCAACCGGTTCCCGAGGGCCTGAACTGGGATTACTACAACGGCCAGGCCCCGGCCTGGGACTACAACGGCCACAACGCGCACTGGAATTTCCGCTGGTGGTACTGTTTCAGCGGCGGGCAAATGACCGACTGGGGCGCTCATCACAATGACATCGCCCAGTGGGGCAACGGCTCGGAGCTCTCCGGCCCGGTCGCCTTCGATGGGCGCTCGCTGGTCGAGATGATTCCCGGCGGGTACGACGCGGCCTCGCGGTACCGTGTCGAGTGCCAGTACGCCAACGGCGTCACCATGACCATCCTGGATGAAAGCACTGGCAGCGACCGCAACGTCGTGGGCGGCCCGGATCGCACGCCCAATGGGGTGCAATTCCTCGGCAGCGAGGGCTGGATCTTCGTGACCCGCGGCGACCTGCGCGCCAGCCGGCCGGAGATCCTCGAGGAGCCGTTGCCTGCCTCCGCGCTCCGCCTCTACAAGAGCGACAATCACATGGCCAACTTCTTCGACTGCGTGCGGTCGCGAAAAGACCCGATCTGCACCGTCGAAATCGGGCACCGCTCAATCAGCGTGGCCCATCTGGGGGTTATTTCAGTCCGCCTGGGTCGCCCGCTGCGATGGGACCCTGAAAAGGAGGAAATTGTGGGCGACGCCGACGCGGCGCGATGGCTTGGACGCGAGATGCGCGCGCCTTACGACTTCAGCTTCATCGCCTGACCGGCCGGGGAGCGGTCCGGACCATGTTGACAGCGCAACGCCGCCGGAATCCGGCGGCGTTCGGCTTTGGGAGCGGGTCCGATGTGGCCGAAGTTCACTCCTTGAGGTCTTGCGGAGTGATCGCGAAGGAGACCTTTTGGATGCCGGCGCGCCGGACCAGGTCGAGGACGGCGATCACCGCGCCATGGGTGGCGTTCTTGTCCCCGCTGATGTAAACCGGCAGGTTGGTCGTAGCGGCGCTCGTTTGCAGCCGGTTGGTCAGGTACTCATAGACCTCTTGCTGGGTCTTGCGCTGCTTCTCGATGTAGCACTCGCCCGTTTTGTCCACGGCGATGTTGATAATCTCCGGCTTGAAGTCGCGCCGAGCCTGGGTGGCGGTGGGCAGGTCCATCTTGATGGACTGCATCTTGACCATGGTGATGCTGACCATCATGAACGACGCCAACAGAAAGAACATAATGTCAATCAGGGGGATGATCTCGATGCGCGCCTTCTTGTGCGGGGTCGGGGAACCAATCTTCATGGTGCCTTTCTCAGTGGCCGCGGTGAGGAAAGCGGGAGGGCAACCGCCGAGCTTCAGGCGCTCTGCGCCTCGCGCCGGATGGCCATGGTGTCAATATCCCCACGCCGCTTGGCCGCGCTGACCATGACGTCAATGTTGGTGGCGGCAGTCTCCAGTTCGAATTGCAGGCCGGTGTGCTTGGCGGTGAAGTAATTGAAGGGCACCAGCGCCAGGATGGCAATGCCCAGACCGCACGCGGTCGCAATCAACGCCTCGCCGATACCGCCGGTCACGGCTTCGACCGCCAGTTCGGCGTCACCGATCGAAGCGAAGGAGCGCATGATCCCGGTCACCGTGCCGAGCAGGCCGAGCAAGGGCGCCAGCGTCACCAGCGTGTCCATGACGGTCAGGAAGCGACCGGCGCGGCGCAGTTCGATGCCCGCCGCCACGGACAAGGCCCCTTGCAGAGAGTAATGGACGTGGTTGAGGCCGTGCCAGATCATCCGCAACACCGGATCCTTGGAATCTTTGGAGAGCCGGGAGGCCTCGCGGAAGTCACCGTGCTCGATCGCGGCCAGCGTCTTTTCCAGATTGGCGGGGTCCCGCCGAAAGCTTTCCCGGGTCCACCAGAAGATGCGCTCCCCGACCACGCACACGGCCACGATGGAGACCAGCAGGATCGGGTACATGATCCAGCCGCCTTTGACGAACCAAGTCACGACGATGTTTGCAAGCATACTGACTCCGCTAATCGGTCTTCACGAATCTTTTGTCTTTCCCAAGCCAAACCGGCCGCTGGTGATCCCCAGAGTCGGCCGCGCCCGGCGCGAACCGTAGCGACCCCGGCCGAGCGGTGTCCACCGGGAAAACGGCGGTTCACCGCACCACAAACTCGAAGGGCACCGACAAGAACCGCGGTTCCCCGGGCTTCCACCGCCAGCGCGAGCGAACGTGTTGGACGGTCTTGCGGTCCTGTTCGAGGCTGCCGCAACTCTTTTCCACCTCGACCCGCTCGGCCCGTCCTTCGGCGTCCACCCAGACCAGCAAGACCAACTCATGGGTCCCGCTCGGCAGGGTCCCGGTGGTGTACAGCGGCTTGGGAAAACTGCCATCGGTAGCGCCCGCCCAGTTGAACCGGGTGGGCCCCACAGGCCGTGGCGCCGGGCGGGGCGGCGGATTCAGAACAGCCGGCGGCGGGCCGGCATACTTCGCCGGGGCAAAAATGACCGGCCCCTCGACCGGGACGGGAAAGCTGGCCTCGGCCGCATTGGCGGCCACCACGGTCGCCACCACCGGAGCTTCACTGATCTGCGAGGGCTCCGGCTCCGGCTCCGTGACCGCCTCTTCGGTCGGCGGCGGCGGCTCGTTTTCCGGCGGCGTGAATACGATCGGCACGATGTCCTCCAGAACCGGCAGTTGACGCTCCACCAGCTTCGGCACGACCAACGCCCCCACCAAGCCCAGGACCAGAAAGGTGAACGCGATCGAATTGGCGTAGGCCAGTTTCCGGTCCGAGTCCTGGCTGGCTGACGGGAGACAGAACTTCGCGATGCCCGACTCCAATTGATAGGTCGGGCGGTCCTCCGGCAGGCTTCCCGTGGCAGTCGCACTCATGTTCAAGCTTCCGTCAAACCAACTCCGCGGGAGGCGCGCCTTCCCGCCCGCGACGAGGCGAGAATAAACGTTTGCCGCCGACCTCGCGCAAGCCTTTTGCGGCCGCAGACTCGGTCCGCCGCGAAACCCGGGTGCGACGGCGTCCGCTTTTGGCTTCGCGTTTCATCCGGGATGCGGCTAGATTCGACGGCATGAAATCCAACCCCTTCTGGGTGATCCTCTGCTCGCTGGCGGGGCTGCTCGCGGTGAGTTGCGGTCCGGGCAAGCCGGACATGCCTCTCCACACCGCCGTGCAAGAAGGCAACTACCCCGTGGTGCGGCATCACATCGCCGCCAAATCGGACCTGAACGCGAAGGATAAAGCCGGCTGGACGGCCCTACACCTGGCGGCCATGAAAGGCGACCTGCCCATGGTGCAACTGCTCGCCACCGCCGGAGCCGATGTCAACCGGCCCGGCCCCGGGGGTAAGACGCCGCTCGATGTCGCCCGCGAGAAGGGACGGAAACCGGTGGTGGAGTTCCTGGAGGCAAGGGTCCAAGCGGCTGCGGCCCCGGCGCCCGAGCAGCGCGGGCGCGGGCTCATTGACGGCGGGCTCGGCGTTTCCGACGTGTTGGACGCGAACTAAGGTCCGGAACGCAGCGACTCGGCGCGCCAAGCAATCTTGCCTCCCACGATCGTCAGCAACGCCCGGCCTTTGAGGGGCCAGCCGTAGAATGGACTGTTGCGGGATTTGCTGGCCGTATCTTCCGGCCGGAAGACCCACTCGGCGTCCGGATCCAGCACTGTGACGTCGGCGTCGGAGCCCACCGCCAAAGTTCCTTTGCGAGTCAGGCCAAGGAGCTTTGCCGGCCCCTGAGTGTACTTGGCGAGCACCTGTGCCAGATCGAGACGGCCCGGACCGCAGAGCTGCATCAGCGAGAGCGCCAGGCCGGTCTCAAGGCCGGTGATCCCGAACGGGGCGAAATCGAACTCGACTTCCTTCTCATGCCCACAATGGGGCGCGTGGTCGCTGGCGAGCACTTCGATCGTACCGTCCACGAGACCCTCGATGACCGCCTCCCGATCCCGCGCCGTCCGGAGCGGCGGGTTCATTTTGAAGCGGGTGTCGAACGCGGGCCAATGAGGCCGCTCCAAACCCTCGGGATAACCGAAAAGCCCCTGGCCGTCAGTCCGCCAAAACTCGCTGCTGCCCGCCAGGGCCGCGTCGGTCAGCACGAAGTGATGGGGACAGGCCTCGCCGGACACCGGGACGCCCCGGCTCCGAGCCTCGCGGAGCAGGCGCACGCTGCCGGCGGCGCTCAAATGCTGGCAGTGGACCCGCGCGCCGGTCCGCTCGGCCAGGAGGATATTGCGCGCCACGATCATCTCCTCCCCCTCGGCTGGCCAGCCTCGCAGCCCCAGCATCGTGCTGTAGTAGCCCTCGTGCGCCACGCCCTGCGTGACCAGTGAATAGTCCTGGCAATGGTCCATCACCAACAGGTCGAACATGGTCGCATACTCGAGGGCGCGCCGCATCAACTCGTTGTTCTGCACGCAATGGCCATCGTCCGTGATGGCCACCACGCCGGCCTTGTGCAGCGACCCGATTGGCGCCAGTTCCTCGCCGGCGAGGCCCTTACTGATCGCGCCGGCCACCAGCACGTTCACTCGGGCCTCGGCTTTGCAGCGCTCATGAATCCAGGAAACGGTGCCCGGCGTGTCAATAACCGGCGAGGTGTTGGGCATGCAGACGATGGTGGTAAAACCGCCCCGCGCTGCCGCCGCGGTCCCGGTCGCGATCGTCTCCTTGGCCCCCTGCCCCGGCTCGCGCAGATGCACATGCACATCAATCAGCCCGGGACAAACCACTTTGCCGCGCACGTCCAGCCGCTCCGCTTCCGCGGGTGCGCGGGCGGCTGCCTCCGGCCCCACCGCCACCACCTTGCCGTGCGCCAACACTACGTCCGCAACGGCGTCGAGCTTCTGTTGTGGATCAATCACCCGGCCGTCAAGGAGGACCAGCGGTTTCATTGGCTGCGGAGTGATAGAATTCCCTGCCACCGGCGGCGAGAAAAAACTGTAGCGCGCTGTTCGCGCGGACGAATTTCCGTTTCTTGCCAACTGGCGGGCGTCTGGCTGAAGCCCGAGGGGTTTCAACGGGACTAGCTGTGGGCGGCAACGCACGGCACGGAGTTTGGCTCAGCATCGAAAAGGGTGCCGCAAAACTGGAGCAGAAGTTTTTCGGGCTTCGCGTCTGGGGCCATGGGTGACGTGAAGCCGACCAACCTCTCCGGCCGGAGGACGCTGACCCATAATTCATAGCGCAACGGGATGAGCTGCCGCCCCGCGTAGGGACGCGCGCGGGCGGTCGCCCCCGCCGTCAGCACCGGCACGCCCACCATCCAGACCAGTGCCCGCACTTGCGCCGGACCCGCACGGGTTGGATCAGCGAGGGCCACGCTCAGGATCGCGGTCCAGGCGCGGGCGGTTCAGTTCCAGCACCCGGCGCCGGGTATCGCGCCGGTCGATCTTCACCTGCTGGCCATACTCATCCCAGTCGCGCGGCGGATGACAGAGCGGGTCGCCCCCGGGGCGGTTAGTTCCCGATGCACCCGTAGCCGAAGGGGCCGGCTTCGTAAAAGGTATAGACTCGCTCGGCGAAGGCGAACCCGGTCTTCAGGCATTCGAGAAAGGCGGCCGAGGGGAAACGTCTGCGCGGGTTGCGGCGTGTTGCCGTCGTTCGGGCGGACGACCACGTAGCGGTCCATGTGAACATCCATGCCCAGCTTGAGGGTGGGGGCTTTGGCGGGGGCAGCCTGGACGTAGCCAGGCTCATGGTTGGAGGTTTTGTCTGTATGGGCTTTCATCGGTGGTCAACGGTAGCGCGCTTTCGCGCACTCCGACCACCCCACGTTATCTCTTACTAATTACTACGCCAGCCGATGGTTTCCTCTAAACGCTTCCGCTCCTCGACTCGGAAAGCGGGTTCGCGCTGGTCGGCGCAACGGCGAACTTCGAGAAATGCGGCTTGATACACCAAACGCAGTCTGCAACGCGTGACCCGTACACCGCAAGAGACACATCCGTGTGTGACAGTAGTGAGGTCTGACCCCGAAGCGGCAACGATTCGGTCCGAACCGGCGCGCCAGCGCCCTCACCCGCCGTAGTCGCTGGTCTTCAGACTGCGCCCTCACCCCACTGTAGTCGCAGGTCTTCAGCCTGCGTCGAGGCCGGTTGGCAGCCGCGCCCCTCAGTTTCAAATTGCCCCTCCACGAGGTGTGAGGCAGTGTCCGCCCATGAGAAATCGCCATACTGCCGTGGTGCAGCGTGGTGGCAAATGGTTCATCGCCTTCTGCCCCGAGGTGCCGGAAGCCAACGGTCAGGGCAAGACCCGTGCGGAATACCTGGAGAGCCTCGTCGCGGCCATTGAACTGGTGCTGGATTATCGCCGCGAACAGGGCCGGGAAAACGCACCCCGCGGGGCCGAGCAAACTCCCGTGCTCGTCTGATGAAACGCCGCGAACTGTTGCGCCACCCGCAGGCGCACGGCTGCCGGCTGGAACGCGAAGGCGCAGCACCTTCACTGTGGCTGAACCCCGCAACGGTCGCAGTGGAGCCGGTGCCTCAGCACGCGGAGATCCTCACGTATACGTCCCGCAAAATCTGCCGCCGACCATCCGTTGCGGAACCGCGGTCAAGGTGAACTCACGCGGAGCAGCTGCGCCCCCGCCAATTCGTTTCGCATGAGCGATATCGGTGTCTCTCCGATGCTCTTGAGTCCGGCGACGGGCTCCCAATCAAGAGAATTGCTGGATGCTTCCACGCGAAAGTTCCATCCCGGCGGACCATGTACGGTGAATCGGATGGTGCCATCGGGGGAAACCGTTGCCCCACTCAACACGAACGGCGTGGGCGTCTGCCCGCCGGCCAGCGACCGGTAGAAACCAGATTCCCTGTCGGCGATGGGCGCGTCCTGCCAGAGCCAGTGGCCGGTGTAATTGGTCTGTTGCGCCACGGTTGCCCAGTTCACCAGGTTGCTGGTGGATTGAATCGTGACAATCTGTCCGGGCGGACCGCTGACGAGAACTTCCGGCCTGCCGGCCGCGAGTTGTAGGTCCAACTGCGGCGGATCTGACGGCGGCACGCCGACCAACGCCAGACTCATGCCGCCGCCCGCAGCGATGGCGACTGCGTTGCTCAACCCCACCGGCGGATTGGTTTGTTGGCCGCCATAGTTTGCGCCCCAGCCGACCACGGTGTGATCCGCCCGCAATGCGAGGCTGTGCCACGCACCGGCGGCAACGGCAATAACGTTGCTCAAGCCTGGCGGCACATTGGTTTGCCCATAAGTGTTGTTACCCCACGCCACGACTGTGCCATCCGAACGCAGGGCCAGATTGTGTGACCCGCCTGCGGCGATGGCGATGACATTGCTCAAGCCGGGCGGAATGTTGGTCTGACCCTCATAATTGTCGCCCCATGCCACCACCGTCCGGTTCCCCCGTAGTGCCACGCTGTGACCGCCACCGGCAGCGATGGCGGTGACATTGCTCAAGCCGGGTGGAACATTGGTTTGGCCGCTATCATTCCATCCCCACGCCACCACTGTGCCATCCGACCGCAGGGCCAGATTATGATAACTCGCTGAAAGGGCGATGACATTGCTCAAGCCGGGCGGAATGTTGGTCTGACCCTCATAATTTCTACCCCAGCCAACAACCGTCTGATTCGCCAGTAACGCGAGGCTATGCTCCGAGCCAGCAGCGATCGCCACGGCATTGGACAGGCTTGACGGCACGGTTGTTTGTCCAAATTCATTCTCACCCCAAGCCAACACAGTGCCATCGCGCCTCAGGGCCAAGGCATGCGTAACGCCGGCGGCCAGTTGCACCGCATCATTCAGACCCGCCGGAGTGAACATCGCCGCGGAATTCCCGGAAGCGAGAGAGTAGTCGCCCCATGCTGCCACGTTTACCTGGCTCACACTCGTAGGCGGGCTTTCCGCGACGCCGAACTCATTGCTCACCCTCAGCGAGTATTGGCCCGCCTGTGTGGGACCGAAATCGCTGAGTTGCAGTGTGGCATTCGTGGCGCCAGCAATGACCGAGCCGTTGAACAGCCACTGATAGGAATGGACACCCGAGCCATAAACCTGCGGCGACAGGATCAGACTGCCGCCGCGAAAGGTCTGCTGCGGGATGGCGGGTTGGGGGAAGGTAGCGGCCTGGACAGTGAGTTGGGCAGCCCCTGCCACGTTTGTGCCCAGGGCATTGCGCACCTCCACGGAATAGACGCCATTGTCCGCCGTGGTGGTGTTTCGCAAGACCAGCATGGCATTGGTCGCGCCCGGAACGTTTACACCATCCTTGCGCCATTGATAATGCAGCGGTGGTTTGCCAGCGGCTTTGCACTGGAACAACGTCTGTCCACCCACCACGCCAGAAAACCTGCCAACATGCGTCAGCACCTTTGGGGGACCGTAGCCGATCACGCCGATGTTGTATGCCTGCCAGGTTGATGCAAGATGCACCAAATCCTTCATTGGGGGCGGGACGTCGCTTGAGCTTGAAACGGCTCCCCAGCGGACCAAAGTGCCGTCTCGGAGTACTGCATAGCTCGCATAAGCACCGGCCACGATTGCCACCACGTTGCTCAATCCCGCTGGCAGCCTGGTTCCACCGAAACCATCCGGCCCCCATGCGGTGTCGGTACCGTCGCGCCTCAGTCCCAAAGAATGCCCCGGGTAATAGCTCACCGCGACCAAATTGGTCAGGTCGGGGGGAATTTCTGATTCGGGATAAGAATCAGGGTCCAGCGTGACCACGGTTCCGTCCCCACGAACCGCAAGTGGGTCGGCGATGCTGATAAGATTCGCGGTATTGGTCACGCGCGCTGGATTCCAAGCCACCAGATTGCCGTCCGCCTGGACTGCAAAGCGATTGTTCCATTCGCCCGTGAACACCGCGACCACGTTGGACAATCCGGCGGGCATCGCTCGGGTCGCTCTATAGCTGGGATTTCCCCATTCCACTGTGGTGCCATCCATCAAAAGTGCGGTTGGAACTCCAGCGGCCTCGGGAGTGGTCTGACCCGTGACCGCAGACAAGACGTTCGTCAGCCCCGCTGGCGGAATGAGGATAGGATCAAGCGACCCTACTTTTAATTCGCCACCTTCAGTCACAACAAGCGTCGATACCTGCTGACCATCCCCCAAAGCCAGTGAGACAGCATTGGTCGTGGTTCCATGAAACATATCACCACAATAACTATCTCCCCAGCCAACGAGTTGCCTTCCCGAGATTGTGGCCAACCCGCTTGTGACAGTGCCGAAGGAATTCGTAAGCACCACCCGATATTGTCCGCTCATGTCGAAAGTTACGTTGTCGAGCGGCAACGTGATATTCGTCGCCCCGGGGATATCCGCGCCATTGAACTGCCACTGGTAGGCCATCGGAAGCTGACTCTGCACCTGCACGGAGAGGTTCGTGCTGGTGCCCAGGGCAATCTGCAGGCTTTGCGGATCACGGTGCAGGAAGAACGGCGCCAGAGACAGTTGCGCCTCCCGAGTGGTGGCAGTGCCCAAGGTATTGGAAACCACGCAGGAATAAAGACCGGCGTGGGAAGCGTCGAGGCTGGTCAGCTTCAACACCATGTTGGTTTGTCCGGGCAGGTTTGTGCCATAATGCCGCCATTGATAGCTCAGTGGCCATTCTCCCGAGGCTTGCATCCGGAAATACACCTTGCCGCCCACCAACCCGACCCGATCCGGCAACGGCGCGGTAAGAAATGGCGGACCTTGGGCGAGCAAAGCGAAGCTCGTCAGTTCGTTGGCGGCAATCGCCATCACGTTGGTCAGACCCGCCGGCACATTGGTTTGGCCGCGGCTATTGTCGCCCCAGACCACCACCGTCCCGTCGGACTTTAGCGCCATGCTCGTTATATGACTGGCCGCGATGGCGATCACGTTGCTGAGGCCAGCCGGAACATTCGTCGTGCCGGAACAATTGAAGCCCCAGGAAAGCACCGTGCCATCCTCCCGCAGCGCGAGTACATGATTGTCCTCACTGGCCAGCGCCACAATGTTGCTGGCGCTCAAAATGGGGATTTCGCTGTAGGTTATTAGGCCCGACGTGGTCTGCACCGGATACGCCAGCGAACCATCAGGTTTGAGTGCGACCTGGCTGCTAAAGCTTGCCACCTCCGGCCAAGGTGAGGGGCCACTGTACCCGACCACATCAACGACGTTGCTCAACCGAGTCGTTTCCCGCTGCGGCCCCGGATAACGGTAGAAGTAATCCCCGGCCCGCACCGAGCCGTTCGCCGCCAATCCGCGGGCGCCGTAATAGCTGGAACCAAAAGCATACGACGGCCAGAGAATATCATTGCTTGGGTTGAACCATAAGTCCTCCCAATCATCGTAATTGATAGCAACCGAGCCGTTGGATCGCACCGCAAACAGCGCATCTGAGAGGAGGTCGGGGTTTGCGATCACCGCAACCACATTGGTGAAGCCTATGACCGCAGCATCATCCCCATACGGGCTATTGGCCCATCGAAAAACGGTTCCATCCCGGCGCAAGCCCGCCGCCTGGTAAAACCCACTCCCATCCATGGCCACGACATTCGTGGCGTAGGCGGGGTAGCCCGAAAACGCCCCCCATTGGACGACGTTTGGCTGGGCGTGGCCAAAATGGGTGCCCGCAAGCAGCAGGACCGCGACTGCGGGCATCAATTCTCGGATCATTTGATTTTTCATTGGCATCTTCATTGTTAAGTCATTGCGGAATCACCAGCCATGACGCAGGCGATAGTAGGCATTGGGTGACGGGGGGGCGTTATCGGTGAAAATCACCTGGCCGTTGGCGGACGCCGTTTGTGTCGCCACATGTGTCCAAGGACCGTTCGCCGCCACTGCGCGCTGAACGTCATAGTTGATGCCTGGCCGTGCGAAGAACTCAATTGTGACTGCGCCTGCTTTGCTGATGCTTCGCGCCACCCCGTTCGGCGGGATGATTTCGAACAAATGCACCTCCCCCTTCACTTCTCGTCACCTACCACGGGTGTGTCCCACGGCCACCCGGCTGCCGGAAGCGGAGAGAACCGCGCCGAAAAAGCTGTTGGTCGCCGGGGTCGGGTCCTGCAATACCGCGGTTGCAAGTGTCGAGTCAGTGAGTTCATAAACATGAACTGCTCCGGCGAAGGGTCGGTCACTCACCGTCGCCCCCAATGCGCCAATAGAGGCAAAGTCCGCTGAGATTGCCACCGCTGACCCGAATTGGGTGTTGGCTTGAGGCTTTGGATTCTCATACGTGGCGACGGGAATCTTGGGGCTGGCGCCGTTCAGATCGAACAAGTAGGCTCGCCCCTCTGCAAGAGAATAGACTGTGTTCCCAAAGTTAATCTGGTGCATGGGGTCGGCCACCAGGAGACGGTTATCAGCCAAAGCCACGGCGTGGCCAAACGCCTTGCCATCGAGCTTCCAGCCCGAGGGACCGGTGGCTTCGTTCACGGGATTCGTGACAACCAGGCTGGGCAGGGTCGGGTTCGTGCCAAACAAGTCGTACAGCCAGACGCTGCCACCTTGGTAGATACTCGTGGGGCTGCCAGAATAGAAGCTCGCACCTACGGCGAGCCGTCCTTGGCTCAACGCAATGGCTGTCCCCCAATTCGCTGCGCTTCCTGTGGCGTAAGTGTTGGTTGCCGAAATGTTTGTCAGCGTCAGCCAGGGGAGAGTCGGGCTGCCATTGGTAAGATTGTAAACGCGGATTTCCCGATCCATCTCAGCGACCGCAACGAGATTGCCCGAGCAGGCTAGCGCATTCACAGAATAGATCGTGTTGGTAATCGCCAGTGCCGGCAGTTCCGGAGTAAAGGAGGTTAGATCATAAATGAAAACCTCTCCGGGAAACGCTCCCATCCCGTTGATTTGCAGTCGGCTGGCAACTGCGACAAGGTTTGACGAGTTGGCCACCAACCAGCCGAAATTCTCCTCCGGCTCGGGCGTGGGATTGGTCAAGACCAGAAAAGGGGTGCTCGGAAAACCAGTGGAGAGATCATAAACGAACGCCGCGCCTGCATCATTTGTTCCGTAGTCCTCAAACTGCGAGCCGACCACGAGAATGCTTCCATCGAGCGACAGGCTGCTGCCGAATTTGTCGCGGTTTGTCGAGTTCGTATTTGCCTCGTCGTTTGGGCTGAAAAGTGTTTCGAGGCGCGGCATGGGAAGCTCAGAATAGAAGTTCGTCACCAGCACTGTGATGGCATTTGTCGCAAAGCCGCCGTTGCCGTCGGTGATGAGATAATCAAAGTGGTCGGGAGTGTCTGCCGCCAGACTGTATAGGATGTTGGACGGGGAGATGAAGATGGTCGCAGCTTGCAGGCTCTCTCCAACGCCAGAAAGCGACAGGGCATCTCCGTTGGGGTCGCTGCATTGTGCCAGCAGATTGGAGAGGTTGATTGACAGCTCTGAATCGGTCGCCCGGACGAAGGCGAGGTCTGCACCAACCGGCGGCAGGTTGCCCACTCCGCTCAACGTCCCGGTCAAGTTCACCGTGCCGCCCGTGCGGTTGAACGTGCCCAGCCCCGCCTGCGTGACGCTGCCCGCACGATTGAGTGTTCCGCCGTTGAGGACCAGCGTGCCCGCGTTGCTCCAACTGCCGTTGAGCGTGAGCGTCTGGTCCGCGCCCACCACCACCCCGGAAACCGGCAACGCGTAGCCGCTGCCGTTCAACGTCACCGCACTGCCGCTGCCCACCAGTTCCAACGTGCCGCCCATCGTCCCCGGCGCCAGCGTGCTGATGCTCAAGGCCGCTCCCACCGCCCGCAGCGCCCCGCTGTTGGTGAAGCTGTTGACCGAGACGGTGAGCGTGCCCCCGCTCACGTCGGCCTGGAGCGTGCCCTGTTGAGCAACGTCGAGCTGCTGCTCTGGTTGATCCTGCCCCGCCCCCGGCACCGTCACCTCCGGCCCCAAAGCCAGCGTGGTCGCCCCGCCCTTGCCCAGCCGCAGGTAGTTGGCCGAGGAACTGCCCGCCAGGACAATCTCCCCCGCGCCCCCGATGCTCTGCGTGCCGGGGCTGACGTAGAGGTAGGTGCCGTTGCCCGAGGTGTTGAGCGTGATCTTCGCCCCGCCCACCAAGGTCAGCCCGTTGGCACTCTTCAGGCTGTTGCCGTCGGCGATGCTCACGTCGCTGGCCAGCGTCACCCCGCTGAGCGTCCCGCCGTTGGCGATGATGGGCAGTCCATTCGTACCGGCGAGGACCGTCGCCCCAACCAGCGTGCCTCCGGAGAGCGTGAACCCGTTGTTCACCTGAACGGTGTTGGAGACGGTGAGGGAGCCGCCGGAGAGGCTGAAGGCTTCCTGGCTGAGGATGCTCCTGACGGTGTGCGTGCCGGAGGAGTGGGT